>NZ_JBMPXW010000001.1:2780992-3089992 GCF_049367455.1 Acinetobacter lwoffii | reverse complement strand
CTCCCCAGACTCTACAGAAAATGGAACAACCTGAAGGAAATCCAACACTCAAGTCTATGCAGAAATTACTGGATGCTTTTGGTTTAAAGTTAGAAATCAGGGTTAAATCCTGATGAGAAGCTGATGCTTTAATTGATATTTGCGGGAATTTTAGAGAAGAAGAATGGTTTAACAACTGAAAATATGCCCTGCTCCAATCTGTCTGTTAAATCCTTGCTCTATCACAGGAATCCCGGTTTAAATTAAACGCGGGATTCACTGGAGGCTGATATTTTCTTATCAGTTTTTTAATGAATACGTTTACTTTTTAAACGTCATTATGAAGAAATATCAACACAGAGATATTTCATTTCAAGATATTCATCCATACCGAATTTGGACCCTTCACGGCCTAATCCTGATTGCTTGACTCCACCAAATGGCGCAACCTCATTAGAGATAGCTCCGGTATTGATTCCCACCATACCGTATTCTAAGGCTTCGCCTACACGCCACTGACGTGCTGTACTTTGGCTAAATACATAGGTGGCCAGACCGAATTCCGTATCGTTCGCCATCTGAATTGCTTCTTCTTCAGTCTTGAAGCGGAATAACGGCGCCAACGGTCCAAAAGTTTCTTCTTTTGCAATACGCATCTGTTGGGTGACTTCAGTCAGAAGCGTTGGTTCGAAGAATGTACCGCCCAGATTTGAGCGCTGTCCACCGGTTTTCACCTGTGCGCCTTTGCTCACTGCATCTGCAATATGTGATTGCACTTTTTCAATCGCAGCCTCATCAATTAATGGACCTTGGGTAGAAGCTTCATCCCGGCCATCCCCGACTTTCAGCTTGGCAACAGCAGCCACCAGTTTTTCTACCAGTGCATCATAAATGCCATCTTGTACATAAATCCGGTTCGCACAAACACAGGTCTGCCCACTGTTCCGGAATTTACTGGCCATGATGCCCTGTACCGCCTGTTCAAGATTGGCGTCATCAAAGACCAGAACCGGTGCATTGCCACCAAGTTCTAAAGACAGTTTTTTGATGGTCGGTGCACATTGCTGCATCAGGATACGGCCGACTTGAGTCGAACCGGTAAAGCTTAACTTTTTCACAGTTTCGCTTTCACATAAGACCTGACCCACTGCAACCGCATCACCACTAACATGCAGCAATACATCTTGTGGCAAACCTGCGCGCAAGGCCAAAACTTCAAGCGCATAGGCGGTTAAAGGTGTTTGTTCAGCCGGTTTAACCAGCATGGAACAGCCAGCAGCCAGAGCTGGCGCGGCTTTACGGGTAATCATCGCCGCCGGGAAATTCCATGGCGTGATCGCAGCTGTTACCCCAATCGCCTGTTTAACGACCAATAAACGCTGATGGGCAAGCGTTGGTGTCAACACGTCACCATCAATACGGCGCGCCTGCTCGGCAAACCAGCGGATAAAGGAAGCGGCATAACCAATTTCACCACGCGCCTCAGCCAGTGGCTTACCCTGTTCAGCAGTCAGAATCTGAGCCAAAGATTCTTTATGTTCCTGCATCAGATTGAACCAGGCCCAAAGCACATCCGCACGTTCGAGGGCTGTCTTGGTTTTCCAGGCTTTTTGGGCTTGCTGAGAACGAGCTATCAGCTGTTCTACAGATGTCCGGTCATGGGATTTTACCCAGGCCAAAGTGGCTTGGGTTGCTGCATCTTTGACTTCAATATATTCATCCGTGGCAGGCTGATCGAAGCTGATATCAGGATGCTGTAATAAATCTCTATATTGCGCTTGAAGCATGATCATTACTCTTTTATTAGGCTGCGACAGACAGTGCAAACCCTTGTTTCAAGATAGCCAATCCCGCACGGAACTGTTCTGCCGGAATCGTGAGCGGGTATAGGAAACGGATTACATTACCATAACGACCGCAGGTCAGGATTAACAGACCATTTTGCATGGCATGGTTTTGTACAGCTTTTGCCTGTTCCGCAGTTTCAAGCTCAACCGCCACCATTGAGCCCAGTGCACGAATATCTTTGACCATGCTAGATGACATTTTCAGTTCATGTAAAACATCAACCAGTTCTGCGCCTAGATCATTCGCTCTTTCACAAAGACCTTCTTCTTCAATGATATCCAGTACCGCATGGGCAGCCGCAACAGCAACCGGGTTACCGGCATAAGTACCGCCCAATCCACCTGGATTTGGTGCATCCATGACTTCAGCACGACCTACAACGCCTGAGATCGGGAAACCGCCGCCTAGACTCTTGGCCATTGTAATCAGGTCTGCCTTGGTCTCATAATAATCCATCGCAAACAGTTTACCTGTACGCGCAAAACCAGACTGTACTTCATCAGCAATCAGTAAAATGCCGTTTTGATCGCATAATACACGCAAGCGTTTCAGGAATTCTGCTGGCACCACATTAAAACCGCCTTCGCCTTGTACAGGTTCAAGCACAATTGCTGCTACGTCATGCGCAGCAATATCTTCTGCGAAAATGTCTTCAATGCTTTGAATTGCATCATCAACACTAATGCCTTTGGATTCCACCGGATAACGGGCATGGAAAACACCACCAGGCATCACCCCAAAGTCGCGTTTATAAGGTGCAGTTTTACCGGTCATGGCCATCGTCATAAATGAGCGACCATGGAAACCATTGCCAAAAGTCACGATGCCATGACGGCCAGTATGGGCACGGGCAATTTTAACTGCATTTTCGACAGCTTCAGCACCAGTCGAAAAGAATGAGGTTTTTGCAGCACCTTGAATTGGAGCGCGTGCATTGATACGTTCTGCCAGAGCAACGTAACTCTCGTATGGTACAACCTGATAAGCCGTATGGGTAAATTTGGTTAATTGTTCAGTGACCGCAGCAATAATTTTAGGGTGACGATGGCCGGTATTCAGTACGGCGATCCCGCCCGCAAAGTCGATATATTGATTGCCTTCTGCATCCCAGATGGTCGAGTTTTCTGCTTTCTCTGCGTACCATTGACACATGACCCCAACACCACGTGGTGTTGCCTGCTGTTTACGTGCATTCAGTGCTGAGTGTTTACTGTCCATTTTGTATCCTCATTCTTGATTCATACGTTGTAAATTTTGCTATCCGGATCTTGGGATAGAAATTTGCCAAAGACTGGCTGATGTTGTTCATTTTGCGCTTTTACGCGTATGAGACGAGAGCCATTATTGAGTAATTCAAAGGAGCCAATTGATCTATTTAAAACGAGTAAAATAGTCAAAATATAAAATTATTTTATTTATAAACAATTATTTATATTTATAATGAAAATTGGCTCCTTTTTAAATAAAGAAGCCAATTTAAAAACCCATTGCAAAAATTTACGATGGGTCATCATGGATTAAATCTAGTCGTTTTTATGGATTAATTCATCTTGCAAAAAACTTCGCTTAACCCGGATAGATGCCGCGTTCCTGGCGTGCCATTAAAATACGTTCACAAGCCAGAATATAAGCGGCTGTACGCAAAGAACATCCGGCCTGAACTGCTTTTTGCCATACATCCTGTACCGCATTTTTCATACTGGCATCCATACGCTGGTTAATCTCTTCCTCAGTCCAGAAATAGCTGGCCAAATCCTGAACCCATTCAAAATAGCTGACCGTCACGCCACCCGCATTGCAGATCACGTCTGGCACCACCGTAATATGACGCTCACTCAGAATTTCATCCGCTTCAGTCAAAGTGGGACCATTGGCACCTTCCAGAATCATTTTGGCCTGAATATTTTGCGCGACCTGAGTATTAATCACACCTTCCAGTGCTGCCGGAATAAAAACTTCGGCAGGAATGCTCCAAAAAGCTGATGCAGAAATTTCATCACTGGCAGAAAATCCCTGAATTTTATGGTGGGCATTGGAGTATTCAAGCAGCTTTTTAATATCAATCCCCTCTTCTTGATACAGGGTGGCGGAATGGTCCTGAACACAGATCACTTTGCTGCCATTTTCCTGGAAAAGCAGCGCAGCTTCACTCCCGACATTACCGAAACCCTGTACACAGACCCGAGCATTTTTTAAATCCAGACCGATTTGCTGGGCAACTTCACGGCCGCTAATAAACACACCACGGCCTGTGGCTTTACTACGGCCTAAAGAACCCCCTAAATGCACCGGCTTTCCGGTCACTACACCAGTAATCGTAGAACCTGCATTCATGGAAAAGGTGTCCATCATCCAGGCCATGATTTGCGGATTGGTTCCTACATCCGGTGCCGGAATATCTTTTTGCGGTCCAATAATTAAATTGATTTCTGCCGTATAACGTCGGGTCAAGCGTTCCAGTTCGCGTTTGGAAAGCTGGCTCGGATCGACTCGCACACCGCCTTTGGCTCCACCAAAAGGTAAATTTAGAGCAGCACATTTGATTGTCATCCAGGCTGACAGAGCCATCACCTCATCCAAATTGACATCTGGATGAAAACGCACACCGCCTTTGCCCGGACCGCGGGTTAAATTGTGCTGAACACGATAGCCTTCAAAATGCTGAACCGTACCATCATCCATAATGACCGGGACATCGACAATCAAACTGCGCTTTGGGCGTCGCAGCATGTCCAGTCGTTCACTCAGCTCACCCAGATAAGGCGCTACTTTATCCAGTTGCTTAAGATAATTGTTCCAGGCCGTTGTACCTTGCTCGGTATAGGTCAATCCTTTCATCATCATGTTCATTCTATGATCCTTTTGTTATATGCAGTCGTATGTCCTGGCGGCTGCAACACATCTCTATTCGGCTGTTATGGCAATCATTGCTTGATTCAGGTCTTAGTTCAGCGCGCTCCAAACAAAATCAGTGTCTAGATTTTCCGCTTTAGTTTTAATCGGTATCTGTGTATATTGCCTGCCCGCCTGTATGCTCGCATTCAAGCCGCAGGTACATGATCAAAACGCATACAAGACACTTTACAATGACTGCCTGATCAGACTATTTTGCACCTAGCAATACCGCTCTCACGAGAGCCATTTCAAATTTGTAGGAGAGAGCCAATTGCGTAGCTTGCTTGGAGATTATTTACTGCAGCGATTGCAGCAAGATGTCACAGGAACATTACAGATGCGCCTGTTCCGCTGCTTGCGTAACGCGATTATTGATAGCGTATTGGCTCCCAAAACCCGCTTGCCTGCATCACGTGATTTGGCTAAAGAGATTCAGGTATCGCGTAATACGGTGTTAAATGCCTATGAACAATTACAGGCACAGGGTTATGTTGATGCCCGTACCGGTCAAGGTACCTGGGTAGTAGAGAAATTATCCGAATCCTTTTTGGTGAAGGCAGAACAGAATTCTCCTGCCGTTGCAGAAAAAAAAGCACAGCAAAATTATAATCTGTCGCAACGCGGTTCTTACTTGCTCGGCTATTCCGCGGCTTCGCCTTATCAATGGGGAGCCTTTGTACCGGGCGCACCCGATGTAACCGAATTTCCGCATCATATTTTCAGCAAAATCCAAACGCGTTTGAGCCGTGAACCTCAAGTTAACAACCTGATTTACAGCAATGCCGGTGGCTCCCTAGAACTGCGTCAGGAGCTGGCAGAATATCTGAAAATTGCCCGTTCAGTGCAGTGCGATGCTGATCAGATCATTATTACCGAAGGCACCCATCAGGCGATTGATTTGGTCTCGCGTACTTTAAGCGACATAGGCGATGAGGTCTGGATCGAAGATCCAGCCTATTGGGGCGCGCGTAATATTTTACGAATTAATGGCGTCAATCTACGTTCCTTACCGGTGGATCAGGAAGGGATTATTCCCGATCTGCATCCCAAGAAACCACCTAAACTGATTTTTGTGACGCCGTCGCATCAGTATCCTTTGGGCTCACATTTAAGTTTAGAACGGCGCAAACAGTTAATTGCACTGGCACGCCAGCACAATAGCTGGATTGTTGAAGATGATTATGACAGCGAGTTCAGGTTCTCGGGCCAGCCCTATCCTTCTTTACAAGGTTTAGAGCCGGATTCTCCGGTGATTTATATGGGGACGTTCAGTAAGACGATTTATCCGGCCCTGCGTATTGGCTATTTAGTGGTACCAAAACAGCTCTTTTCTTCATTGCGAATTGTAGCTTCGGAACTTTATCGTGGTGGTCACTTAATCGATCAGCAAACACTCGCTGAATTTATCCGTGAAGGACATTATGAAGCGCATATCCGACGAATGCGTTTATTGTATGGCAAACGCCACGCTTTTTTAATTGACCTGATTCGCCGACATTTAGGTGAAGATTTTCTGCATGAATACAATACCGCCGCCGGTTTGCATCTGATTTTAAAATTGCCCAGCAGCAGTGATGATGTCTTGATTGCATCCAAAGCGCTTGAACTGGGAATCAAGGTCAGAGCCTTATCGCAATACTATACCAAACATTATTCCACCCGGCAGAAAGGATTATTACTGGGCTTTGCCTGTGTGAGTGAACAGGAAATTCTGGTGGCTTTCGGGATATTGTTAAAGTGCTTGCGCGAGCATGGGATCCGCACTTTAACTTAGTAAAAACTCAGGGATCAATACAATTATATTTTTAAAATCAAAAAGCTTTTAATTTATTTTTAAAGGGAACGTAAACCTGCTTTTAGCCTGATATTTTAGGTAAGCTTTATTTTTCTGTAAATATTGCCTGCTTATATTTTTTATCTCTTAAGCCAATTGGCTCCTTTGAATTGCTCAAAAATGGCTCTCGTCACTTTACAACAAAAAAGAGAAATTAACCGCATACATGAACAGCATGTAACCGTACTTTAATCAAAGTGTGATCCTGTCTATAGGGCTACAAGGATTCATTTTATTAAGATTAACTTAATATTGGTCAAGCACTGATGAATTCGGTTACAGTTTCAAAGGATAAGATAGCGTAAGCCAAATAAGGAATTTTATTGCCGCTACGCTATTGATATTAAGGGAAATTATATGGCAGAACATCAACATTTCTCCAATTCCGAATCATCAAACGGCTTAAAAAACGGACTTAAATCACGCCATCTCACCATGATTTCAATTGCCGGCGTCATTGGTGGAGCACTCTTTGTCGGCTCCGGTAATGTCATCTATTCTGCAGGACCTGCTGCACTCATTGCCTATACTCTAGGTGGAATATTAGTTTTACTCATTATGCGTATGCTGGGAGAAATGGCGGTACTGAATCCCGACAGCGGCTCATTTTCAACCTATGCGGACCGAGGAATCGGGCGCTGGGCCGGATTTTCCATCGGCTGGTTATACTGGTCTTTCTGGACCTTGCTCATGGGCTGGGAAGCCTTTGTCGCCGGGAAAATCTTAAATAGCTGGTTTCCATTTATCCCGATCTGGGGCTATATGCTTCTGGTCACTGTAGCGCTGGTCTGGATTAACCTCCGTGACGTAAAAAACTTTGGTGAATTCGAGTTCTGGTTTGCCCTGATTAAAGTCATTGCCATTGTACTGTTTCTGGTGTTTGGTAGTTTGGCCGTGATGCACCTGTGGCCTTGGGGCGATGCCTCTATGCTCGGTGGTACAACTCATCTAACCGCTCAAGGCTTTATGCCTAATGGGTTTTCATCGGTGATCACGGCCTTATTGGGTGTAATGTTTGCTTATATGGGAGCAGAGATTGTCACCGTAGCAGCAGCTGAAACCAAAGATCCAGCCAAGGAAATTCGTAAGGCCGCTAATTCAATTGTATGGCGTATCATTTTATTCTATGTCGGTTCAATGTTGATTACGGTTTGCCTGATTCCACACAATAATCCTTTATTGAAAGATCCGACCTGGGGTACGTATAGCGTAGCGCTTACTGCACTCGGTATTCCAGAAGCACGCCATATTGTTAATTTTGTCGTGCTCACCTCGGTATGTAGCTGCTTTAACTCCGCACTTTATACCTGTTCACGCATGGTCTATTCCCTCTCCAAACGTGGAGATGCACCAAAGAGTTTCGGTTTAACCAACCGCAATAACAGCCCATGGGTAGGTGTCATCTTTTCAAGCCTGTTTTCTTTCGTGGCGATTTATCTGACTGCCACCGAAAGTATGAATATTTATGATGTCTTGATGTTAGCGACGGGTACCGTATCTTTATATGTCTATCTTGCTATTGCCATTTCTCAGCTTAAGTTACGTAAAAAACTGGAAGCTGAAGGACAAAATATTCCATTCAAGATGTGGTTATTCCCATGGCTCACTTATCTGGTCATTATCTTTATTGTCGGCGCTTTAATTACCATGATTATTGAGGGGACGTATTTTAAAGAAGTGGTTTATACCAGTGTGCTTGCATTATTTATTGTAGGCTTAGGCATCTGCGCACAAAAGTTTAACTGGGGTAAAACCTCAGTCAAAAAGGAAAAAGCAGCACAAGCCAGAATTAATTTAAGTGATAATCTTTAATTTATTTCTATAGAAATTTTTTAAATACATCAGAATGAATAAATGGAGAGTTAACAAACTCTCCATTTATTTTATATACAAGCCCAGTAAAAAAGGCCTATGTATGTCTAGATTTTAAATCTCCGTTGATACTTTACCTTTCCTAATCAAATTTCACCTTTCAAGACCACCTTAACTATTTAAGTGTAGCCAGAAGCTGTTCCATTAGCTTTTTCTGTTCTGATTGGTCAACCTGATCCGTTTCAATGAATAATTGATAAATCTCGAATACATTCTGTTATGAAATGTTGAGTCCAGCCTCATTTTGCCCAAAAGCTTCTAATATATTTTTTCTTATATGGCCACAATCATTGGAATTGGAAAAGATATGAATCATTATCCTGAAACCCCAGCTTCAACTGAAACCCAAGACCATCAACCTGGCGTGCAAACCCAAATGGACCCTGCACCGGAAATTATTAAACCGCATTATAAAGGCAGTGAAAAATTAAAAGGCAAAGTTGCCTTGATTACTGGTGGTGATAGCGGAATTGGCCGCTCTGTATCGGTCTTATTTGCCCGCGAAGGTGCAGATATCGCTATTTGCTATCTGGATGAAGATCAGGATGCACGGGACACCAAAAAAATGGTGGAAGATGAAGGCCGCCGTTGTCTGCTGATTCAATGTGATTTACAAGATCAAGATGAAATCAAGAAAATGGTGGAAAAGACCCTTCAGGAATTTAAAACGATTAATATTCTGGTCAATAATGCCGGGGTTCAATACCCGAAAGAAAGTATTACCGATATCTCGCCCGAGCAATTACTTAAAACATTTAATGTTAATATTCTGTCGATGTTCCACCTGACTCAGGCGGTGATTCCGCATATGCAAGCAGGTGACAGCATTATCAATACCACCAGTATTACCAGTTATCACGGACATGATCAGCTGATTGACTATGCCAGCACGAAAGGTGCCATCACTACATTTACCCGAAGCCTTTCCACCAATTTATTAAAAAATAAAACGGGCATTCGCGTCAATGGTGTCGCTCCGGGCCCAATCTGGACCCCACTCATTCCGAGCAGTTTTGATGAAGAACAGCTTAAAGATTTTGGTAAAAGTACCCCAATGGGCCGCATGGGCCAGCCAAGTGAAGTAGCACCGGCGTATTTATTTCTGGCCAGTGAAGAAGCCAGCTATATTTCAGGTCAGGTGATTCATGTGAATGGCGGCAGTATTATTAACGGCTAATCTGGCACAGAAGATAGCGGTTCTAGCTGACCGTTATCTTCATCTATTTAATCTTTGGATTTTCATATTTAAAAAAAATTGTTTTTATAAAATGTTTCCAACAAATACTTACCCTCGCAAAAGTAAGCTCTTGTTATAGTAATTTCAGCCAAACCTGATGAGGATATTAAGATGCTTAGAGGTGAAAAATCAGCCTATACCGATAAACAGAAACGGCAGGCCCAACATATTGAAGAAAGCGAAAAAGAACGTGGTCGTTCTGAGGAAGAAGCCGAACGTATTGCCTGGTCAACGGTCAACAAACAAGATGGTGGCGGCAAGAAAAAGAAACCGTCCCACTAAATAGAATTCATGTCGATGAAAGTATGGGACAGATACAAAGACCCTCTATAATTAAATTATAGAGGGTCTTTTACCATCAGCTTTAAGTAATATTTTCGATACGCTGCTGAGTCCATGCTGGCCAGAGCTTTTCCAGTGTTTGTTCAAATTTTGCATTTTCGGTTCGCCATTGTGGATTTTTGTCCTTATCAATAATCAGCGCACGAACCCCTTCAATAAAATCGCCCTGCTCTAACCAGACATCCTGCAAGTCCCGTTCTAGCTGCATACATTTTTCCAGCGACAAATTCTGTCCGGCTTGCTGTAACTTCAGGCTGGTCTGTTTTGCCATCACCGGACGCTGCTGCAAAATGGTCAGCATTTTATTGGCCCATTCCTGATTAGTTGCACTACTTGCATGAGCAAGGCTCTGTTCAATCTCCTCCAGGTGTTGATAGCCAAAATGCTGATTAATCAGATCTGAACGTTTTTGCAGCTCGCTTTCTACCGGATGCGTAATATAGGAACTAATGATCTTTTGAATCTCAATCGGGTTTAATACCGGTGCTGCAATCAATGCTGCTTCTAATTCAGCAAAACGCTCACTCGGCACATGATAATCCACCAGATCCAGATACAGCGCATCACTGCTACTGATTTGCTCACCAGTCAATGCCATATAGACACCGACTTCATCCAGTCGGGACAGAAAATGGGTAGCACCGACATCGGGGAAAAAACCAATCGCAGTTTCTGGCATGGCAAAACGTGATTTTTCACTCGTAACTTTGATATGACAGGCTTGAGCCAATCCAAAGCCTCCGCCCAGTACATAGCCATCCATCATCACGATCACGGCCTTTGGAAAATTACGCAAGGTGCTCAGCATCTTATATTCAGTGGCAAAAAAATCCTGATATTGGGTATTGCCGGCCTGATAGCTGTCATACAGATAGCGGATATCTCCTCCGGCACAGAACGCCTTGGGACTGTTGGAATTGATCAGAACCGCTTGTACCTGTGGTTTATGGCACCACTGATCGAGTTGTGCCTGAATGCCTTGAATCATCGGCAGGGTTAAGGCATTTAAATGGCTGGTGCGGTCCAGGCTGATGATGCCCAGACCTCCTTCTACCCAAATCGCTAAATTATTTTCATCACTCATTTTATTTTCCTATTCTTGTTTTATGGATGGGTAAATTTAGCGGGGCGTTTTTCCACAAAGGCCTGCATGCCTTCCTTTTGATCAGCACCGGCAAAAATGGAATGGAACACTCGACGTTCAAAGCGCAGGCCTTCTGCCAGGCTCACTTCAAAGGCCCGATTAATTGATTCTTTAATCATCATCACGGCAGTAAGTGACTTTTCAGCAATTTTTTCGGCAGCTTGCAGGGTTTGCTCCAGTAATTCTTCCTTAGCAAATACCCGAGCTACCAGACCACTTTGTTCCGCTTCTTGCGCCCCCATCTGCCGTGCAGTCAGGCACATTTCCATGGCTTTGGCCTTACCAATCGCCAAGGTTAAACGCTGGGTACCGCCAATGCCTGGCAACACGCCTAAAGTAACTTCGGGCAGACCAAATTTTGCATTCTCAGCGCAGTAAATAAAGTCGCACATCAATGCCAGCTCGCAACCACCACCCAAGGCATAGCCACTCACTGCGGCGATTAAAGGTTTGCGGCGCTGGGCAATCCGGTCGGCCAGACTGAAAAAATCATCTAGATAAATTTGCGGAAAATTCAGATCTGCCATTTCTTTAATATCGGCACCGGCGGCAAAGGCTTTTTCCGAACCGGCAATCACAATACAGCCAATTGCCGGATCTTTTTCCAGCTGATCCAGTGCCTGATTGACTTCAACAATCAGCTGGTTATTTAGTGCATTTAAAGCTTGCGGACGATTTAAAGTAATCAGCCCGACACCATTACGTTGTTCTAATAAAATTGTTTGCCATTGCATGAGATAAATCCTTTTAAAATTAGAGGCTGCGCGCAATCACCAGCCGCTGAATATCGCTGGTGCCTTCATAAATCTGACAAATCCGCGCATCGCGGTAAATCCGTTCAATTGGAAAATCTTTGAGATAACCGTAGCCACCAAAAATCTGCAGCGCTTTGGAACAGACACGTTCTGCCATTTCTGAAGCAAATAGCTTGGCCATGGAGGCTTCGGTTAAACAGGCTTCACCGGCTTCTTTCTTGCGTGCTGCAAAATGGACCAGTTGCCGTGCCGCTTCAATTTCAGTCGCCATACTGGCCAGCCTGAAAGAAATCGCCTGCTGTTCAAAAATCGGTTTGCCAAAGGCGACCCGATCATGCGCATAGGCCGTTGCTTCTTCTAAAGCGGCACGCGCCAAACCAACCGCCTGTGCGGCAATACCGATTCGCCCGCCTTCCAGATTTGCTAGGGCAATTTTCAGACCTTCGCCTTCGGCGCCGAGTCTTAAACTTTCATGAATGCGGACATCAGTTAGGGCAATCTGACAGGTATCCGAAGCATGCAGGCCGAGTTTTTCTTCCACCCGAATCACTTCATAGCCAGGTGTGTCGCGCGGCACTAAAAATGCACTCATGCCTTTTTTGCCCGCAGATGGGTCGGTCACGGCAAAGACAATAATCATCCCGGCATTGTGGCCTGAGGTAATGAACTGTTTGGCGCCATTCAGAATGTAGTGATCGCCGTCCTTGATCGCCCGGGTTTTAATCGCGGCAGCATCCGATCCGGTATGCGGTTCGGTTAAGGCAAAGGCACCAATCATTTCACCTTGAGCCAAAGGCTTTAAAAATTGCTGCTTTTGCTGTTCCGTGCCGAACTTGAAAATCGGCACACAACCCACCGAGTTATGTACGCTCATAATCGCGGATGTTGCACCATCGGCCGCAGCGACTTCTTCTAGGGCTAGAACATAAGCCAGCGTACCTGTGCCCGAACCGCCCCATTCTTCCGGAATCAGCATGCCTAAAAAACCCAGCTCTCCCATTTGGGCCAAGGCCTGCTTAGGAAAAATGCCTTTTTGATCCCACTCGCCGGCAAAGGGTTTAATCTGTTCCTGGGCAAAGCTTTTGGCCATATCCTGAATTAGTTTTTGCTCTTCCGTTAATTGCATCGATGCTTCCTTTAATCTCTTTATTTAATCTTCTTATTCAATTTGTTGGCTTTAGCTATTATGCGGTCTTGGCTTGCTGCTTGTTGATTTCCTGATTGCGCAGTAAAAAGCGTTGAATTTTACCGCTTGGGGTTTTCGGCAATTCGGTCACGAATTCAATCAGGCGCGGATAGGCATGTGCAGATAAACGCTTTTTCACAAATTGACCCAGCTCTTCTTCCAGATGGGTCGAAGCTGCAAAATTATTCGCCAGAATCACAAAGGCTTTAATCACTTCGGTACGCTCGGGGTCAGGTACACCAATCACCGCAGCTTCAATCACGGCATCATGTTCCAGCAAGGCACTTTCCACATCAAATGGGCCGACCCGATAGCCTGACGTTGTAATGACATCATCACTACGCCCGACAAAGCTCATACTGCCATCAGCATGGATTTCTGCGGTATCACCGGTTAAATAGTAGTGGCCGACAAAGGGAGATTTACGGCTTTCTTCATAGCCAGAGAACCACATCATCGGCGATTGGCTGATATCCACTGCCAGGATGCCCGGGATGTCAGCTGCTAATTCATGCCCCTGTTCATCGACAACGGCAATTCGGTAACCCGGGCTGGCAAAGCCTGCCGAACCTGAACGGACCGGATGTTCCAAAGCATGATGATTACACACCACCATCCCGACTTCGGTCTGGCCATAATGGTCATAAATCGGCACATCTAGCACCTCTTTAAACCAGCGGATCACTTCCGGATTTAACGGTTCTCCCGCACTGCTGACGACACGTAACTTGCCGCGCAGTTTTGCCATTTGAGCAGGATCGGCTGCCATCATCATGCGGTAAGCAGTCGGTGCACCGGCCAGATTGGTAATGCCATATTCCTTAACAATTTCGCAGACACTTTCCGCATTAAACCCACCTTCATAAAACAAGGTCGAGTGTCCAAGCATTAAGGGACCAATAATCGCGTAATACAATCCGTAGGCCCAGCCGGGATCGGCAATATTCCAGAATGCATCTTCAGGAGTTAGACCAATGGCATTTTGCATATAGCTTGCAAAAGCAATCAGTGCTTTTAAAGGGACTTTAAGAGGTTTCGCTGGTCCAGTAGTACCGGAGGTAAACATCAATAAAAAAGGATCATTAACACTCAGGATTTCCAGCTCACAAGCTTCAGCCTGACGGTTTAATACCGTCCAGAAGCTGAGGTCGTGCGGATAGCGCTCTGCCTCAATTTCGGCATGTACCGTCACAATCAGTGGACAGTTGCTGATCTCGGATAATTTCTCCCGATTCGCCAGATCAGTCACCACCAGCTTACTTTGCGCCAGCTGAATGCGATGCTCGATGGCTTTAGGCCCAAAGGCCGTAAATAACGGTTGATAGACCGCACCAATCCGCCAGGTCGCTAAAATGGTAATTATCAGCTCCGGGGTGCGCGGTAATAATCCGGAAACACGATCACCTTTACCAATGCCTTGAGACTTAAGAAAATTGGCAAACTGGCTGGAATATTTTTTGAGCTCGGCAAAGCTATATTGTTCTTTTCTGCCATCTTTACCATGCCAGTATAGGGCAATGGCATCGGAATCGGCATGACGGTCACAGCATTCATAACAGGCATTTACTGCCTGCATTGAACCGGAGAGATACTGGCTTGCAACCGTATTTAAATCAAAGTCTTGAACCGTTGTTTGATAATCTAACATGTTAAACCTCAGCCTGAATTTATCGTTATTACTGACAAGGTGTAATTATTGAAGCGAATCCTTGCTCCATCTGAATCTTTTAAGTTTTAAGCATTTGGCGTGGTGTATTGATGCATGATGCTGGAGAAGTCCAGATGGGCATCTCCTTCCTGACAGAGCTGTTGATAGAGTTTTTGTACCATGCTGCCGAGTACAACCGGCTGATCCACCTGTTGCGCTGCATCGACCGCCAAACCTAAATCTTTGAGCATCAATTGTGCGGCAAAACCGTCGGTATAACCCCGCGATGACGGTGCATTGGCACAAATATCGGGCCATGGATTATAAATTTCAGAACTCCAGCAACGTCCAGTGGAGCTGTTGATTACCCCAGCCAGCGCCTGCGGATCAATTCCCAGTTTGGCTCCGAGTGCCATTCCTTCTGCAACGGCAGTCATGGAAATGCCCAGAATCAGGTTATTACAGATTTTTGCCACCTGTCCTGTTCCCACCGCACCACAATGCACCAGATTTTTACCCATACAGCCGAGAACAGGTTTAACGGCCTCAAAGGTGGCATCATCTGCACCGACCATAAAGGTTAAAGTGCCATCTTTGGCACCTAAAGTACCGCCGGATACCGGTGCATCACAGACGCGAATCTGCTTGGCCTGCGCTGCTGCAGCAACCTCCTGAATGGTTTGCGGATCAATGGTGCTGCTGTCGATACATAAGCTGCCCGCTTGAAGCACCTCCAGAATACCGTGTTCACCTAAATAGACTTCACGCACATGCTTGGCTGCAGGCAACATGCTGACCACGATCTCCGCCTGCTTCGCGGCAGCCTGTGGACTGTCGCAGACCACACCGCCAGCTTCTGCAAAATGCTGTATAGCCACTGCACTTAAGTCATAACCAAAAACCTGATGACCGGACTTGAGCAGATTTTGCGCCATGGAGCCGCCCATGTTGCCTAAACCGATAAATGCAATCTTCATGCTGATGCTCCTTAACGCAGACTGATTGTGGTATTGACACCAGTGGTTTCCTGGTCATCTTCAAACCAGCGGCTGGTAATGGTTTTGGTCTGGGTATAGAACTGCACCGCCTGTTTGCCATAAGGACCGAGATCACCCAGTTTTGAACCGCGTGAACCGGTAAAACTGAAGAAAGGCACAGGTACGGGAATTGGAATGTTAATGCCCACCTGACCGATATCAATCTGGTTCTGGAAGCTACGTGCCGTATTGCCATTTTGGGTAAACAGTCCAACGCCATTACCAAACGGATTGGCATTAATCAGTGCAATCGCCTGTTCTAAAGTATCGACATGCATGATCGCCAGTACCGGACCAAATACTTCTTCTTTATAAATGCGCATATCGGTCGTGACCTGATTAAAAATCGTTGGTCCGACAAAATTACCCTGTTCATAGCCTGGAACCTGCACATCACGGCCATCGAGTAGCAGTTCGGCACCCTGTTCAACACCACTGTTAATTAAATCGATGACACGCGATTTGGCACGGGTTGAAATCACTGGTCCAACATCGGTATTCGGTTCATGCCCGGCATTTACCTTTAAGGTTTTGGTTTTATTGACCAGTTCATCGACCCAGTGCTTGGTCTCACCGACCATTACCGCCACGGAAAGTGCCATACAACGTTGACCTGCTGCGCCAAAAGCTGCACCGACCAAGGCATTTAAGGTCTGTTCTTTATTCGCATCTGGCATCACCACCACATGGTTTTTGGCGCCCATCATCGACTGCACACGCTTGCCGTGTTGGCCTGCAAGGTTATAGACATGCGTGCCGACTGCAGTCGAACCGACAAAAGAAATCGCCTTGATATCGCGATGGGTACACAGTAGATCGACCACTTCTTTGCCGCCATGTACCACATTCAGTACGCCTGCCGGCACACCTGCCTGAATCGCTAACTCAACCAGCATCATGGTCGATAGTGGATCCTGTTCAGAAGGCTTTAAGACAAAAGTATTGCCGCAGACAATCGCCATCGGGAACATCCACAGTGGAATCATCGCCGGAAAGTTAAACGGGGTAATTCCTGCACAGACACCCAAGGGTTGCTGCAAAGTATAGGTATCGACACCGCGTGCCACACCTTCAATATACTCACCCATTTGTAGTGAACCGATCGAACAGGCATGCTCCACCACTTCCAGACCGCGCTGAATATCACCTTCGGCATCGGCCAGAGTTTTCCCCTGTTCCGCCGTTAATACCTGGGCAATACTTTTTAAATTAGTACGAATCAGATCCTGCAATTTCAGCATGATGCGCATACGGGCCTGAATCGGGGTTTGGCGCCAGCTGGCAAAGGCATTTTGCGCAGCCGCAATCGCTGCATTGACTTCTTCAGCAGTGGCAAAAGGCACTTGGCCCAAAACTTCCTGAGTGGCAGGATTAACAATATCTTGCCAATGGCTGGTTTTTGATTCGACAAATTCACCATTAATGAGAAGTTTTGCGGTGGTGAATCCGGTACTTTGCTGTGGATGAGAAATGGCGTTCATGGTCGCTCCGTGCTGGTTTGTTATTGTCGTTGTATCTGCCTTTACTGGCTTTTATTTAACGTATAATTTTTACGCTGTTTCAGCAGACTAACAAAGAACACTTTGACCACCAATAGAAATTGGTGCACGATGGTTGTGCAAATATGCACAGGAATTTAACAGGATGTTAAATAAAAAATGAAAGTGGATTGGGATCATTTACGTTTCTTTTTGGTTTTAGCGCGTGCTAAAACGCTCACCAATGCAGCACGCTTGATTGGGGTTGAACACAGTACCGTGGCACGGCGGATTCAGGCCCTGGAAAATACCCTCGGTACTCAACTGTTTAAGCGCGAAGCCACCGGTTATGAACTGACCTCGGAAGGTCTGGCACTGGTACCGCGTGTGGAACAGATGGAGCAGTCCTTTATCCAGATTGACAAGCGCCACGACCCTTTGCAAGGTCGGGTCCGGATTGGTGCGCCAGAAGGTTTTGGTACGGCATTTTTAGCCCGTCTTTTGGCAGAATTTTCCCAGCATTATCCTTTGCTGACCATTGACCTGATTCCGGTACCGAAAGCGATCAAACTTTCACATCGAGAAGCCGATATTGTGATCGCGATTGACCGGCCCAAATCTGGCCCCTATATCATTACTCGTTTGTCTAACTACTGCCTGAAACTGTATGGCAGCCAGCATTATTTACAGCAAAATCCGGAAATTAAAAAACTGGAAGACCTCCAGCAGCACCGTTTTGTCGATTATATTGATGATCTCGTCTATAGCACTGCACTGTATTCGCTGGAGCGTCTTCCCTTGCAGGTCAGTGCCTGTTTTCGCAGTAATAGTATTCTGGCGCAGGAAATTGCCGTGCGTGCAGGTGCTGGACTGGCCATTTTGCCGAAATTTCTGGTCAATGATAAAAGTGAACTGAAAGAGGTGCTGGGTCAGCAGCTCAGTTTTACCCACACTTTCTGGATGCTGACGCTGGTCGATCTGCAACATGAACCAAAAATTAAACTGGTCTGGGATTTCTTGCGTAAACAAGCCGATCTTCAGCAAGACCTGTTAATGGGCAGATGAATATTGAACACACTGTTCACTTTGCAAGGCTACGTACTTTAGTTAAATCAACTGAAACAACAACGTATCGATACAGCAAATGAACGTATCACAACATTCCTGACGCTCATGACTTGTTAAATTAACAGTCGATCATTCGCGATGTTTTTTAATGAGCTACAGGAAAATAATATGAAAATCTTGATGATACTGACTTCACATGACCAGCTGGGCGATACTGGCAAAAAAACTGGCTTCTGGTTGGAAGAGCTAGCTGCGCCTTATTACACCTTTGTCGATGCAGGCGCAGAGGTAGTTTTGGCTTCTCCTGCAGGTGGTCAGCCACCATTAGATCCAAAAAGTAATGAGCCGGATGCGCAAACCGAAACCACCAAACGCTTTGAAGCAGATGAGGTGGCCATGCAGGCTCTTGCCAATACACATAAGTGGAGTGAAGTCTTAAATCAGGATTTTGATGCCGTGTTCTATCCGGGTGGTCACGGTCCATTATGGGATCTAGCCAAAGACCAGAATTCTATTTCTTTAATTGAGCAGACTTTACAGGCAGATAAACCTGTTGCGCTGGTCTGTCATGCACCGGGTGTACTTCGTGAAGTCAAAGATGCCGAAGGTCATTCGATTGTAGAAGGCAAGACAGTCACCGGTTTTACTAATACCGAAGAAGACGGCGTAGGCCTAACCGATGTTGTCCCATTTCTAGTGGAAGACATGCTGAAAGAAAAAGGCGGGAAATATTCCAAAGCTGAGGATTGGCAGGTGCATGTACAGCAAGATGGTTTACTGATTACCGGGCAAAATCCGGCCTCTTCTGCTGCAACCGCAGAAGCTTTATTAAAATTATTAAAATAGAAGTTAATCTAAAATTCGTATTAATCTTTTAGATCACTTACGCCAATCTCAACTTAAAATAAGATTTTCGAATTGAATTGGTGAATGACCAAGCTTTTTATTTAGCACCACACAAATTGTATGCGACAGAATTTTACGAGTTATGCGGTGGGTTAAATGCCATAGATCTTTTGCCCTCACTTTCTGAATGTGAAAGCGATCTGTTAATTGACCAATCACTGTTTCAATCTTTCTTCTGGCTTTCATCAGTATTTGCAGTGTCTCTTTAGGTCTGAAATCTATCATGTTTTTTCTAAAGGGTGTTTGTAAATCAATACCCTGATATTCATAATATCGTTTCAATTCTGGTCTTAAATAGCCCTTATCTGCTCCCAGTAAACCGTAAATATCATTCGTAATTTCAGGTGCAACATCTCGCTCATCACAATGAGCAGGTGCAAAGGTATAACCCGAAATCATGCCTGAAAGATTAATGACGATATGAGCTTTGAAACCATAATATTTTTCTTGTTTTGCAGCACAATAACTAAAACCTGCGTATTCTTTAAAGTTTTTATGCTTTCTAGCTCTGGTATAACTACAGACAGGGAGTGGGAAGCCATCAATAAAGTGAATGTTATCTGAACCATAACGCTGAATGAGCTGTGCCATAATGGATTGACTGACATGCCACAGGTTTGCACAATGTTTACAGAAATTGGGATAAGATCCTAATTTTGGAAAACATTCTAACCAATTGTTTTTGAAATACATCCAAATATTTTTGTCTGTATCTAAACCAAGAAATTCACCTACTATTTGCATAGTGATGATTTCTGCATCAGTAACAGCAGGCGGAAAACCACGAGTTCTCAGGGGCTGAGTAACAACAATGGGATAAAGTTCTTCTATGATTACATAGACAAAAATGATAAATTCTTCAATGGACATAACTTTGCTTTAATTTCTTGGTGGAAACTAAAATAGGGTTATGTCCTTTTTATTTCAATCACTTAAAAAGTTGAGATTGGGGTATCACTTCTTTTTAAATAAGAAAACCCTGAATGATGCAAGATTATTCAGGGTTTAATTTATCTATTTATTCCCAGATTTAGTTCGCTTCAGCCGCTGTGGAGGCAATATGCTGAGCCAGTAACTCTCTGAGTTTAAATTTCTGGATTTTCCCTGATGGGGTCATCGGAATTTCATCCCAGATCTCCAAACGTTCCGGAAGATATTGCATAGCCAGATTATGAGTTTTCAGGAAATCTACCAGCTCATTAAAACTTAACGGCTTTGTCTGATCTTTCAGCTTGATGATTGCACAGGCACGCTCGCTCATTCGCTCATCTGCATAAGCCACTAAAGCTACTGTGGCGATATTCGGATGCTTATAAAGTAGTGATTCAATTTCCGCGACCGGAATATTTTCTCCACCACGAATAATCACATCCTTCTTACGTCCGCAAATCCGAATATAGCCATGCTCGTCCTGATAGGCAATATCGCCAGTATCAAACCCGCCTTCGGCATCCGTATCATTCAAATGTGGACGTTTTAAATAACCGCCAAAATTTGAACAGGTGCGGATCATCAAACGCCCGGATTCATTCACGGCTTTGGTCTGACCTTTTTTATTCACGATCTTGATTTCAACACCAGGTAAAGCGATGCCATCCGTATTGAAAGAGTGTTCATCCTCATCTTCAGGTCGGGTCAGCGTCACTGCACCACATTCGGTCATACCCAGGCTGAAATCACTTTTACTCCTAAAATATCCCGGGCTTTTTGCACCAATGGACCTGGAATGGGCGCACCTGCACACAGGAAAATTTTCAGTGAATCAACCTTGTCATGCTGTTCTGCCACGGTATTGGATAGGTCATTCAGGAATGGGGTCGAGGCCATGGTGAAATTCACCTGATGCTGATGAATCAGATCTACTGCTTTGGCTACATCCCAGCTTGGAAACATGGGACAACTTGCAAGCTGATTTCTTTGATTTTTATGGTCAGGCCTTAAATAAACTGGCCTTTGATGATGTGGTTACCCTGATTCATCTGCTCAATAAAGTAAATGATGGTTTGAAAAGTATTCATCTGCATAAAGAAGCAGATCAGGAATAAACAAATAGAAATTCAGCTTTAATTGAAGAGTATAAAAAAGAGCCTGTATTCAGGCTCTTTTTTTGAAGTTGAAATTATGCTTTTTGTGGATCGTATTGACGGTCTTTGATGAAAATCCCGGACACTGCCCCACATAAGAAATAAGCACCGCCCATAATCAGGAAGCCTAGACCAATTGAACCACCGCTGGCTGCCGCGCCAATAATCGCAGGTGCAAACATGGCGCCAATACGACCTGCATTATAAGCACCCCCTACTGCAGTACCACGAATCGAAGTGGCAAAGCTTTCCGTCATATAAGTGGCATTAATCGCATATGGAATACCATACAGGAATCCAAAGAAAATCAGCAGATAGGCAATGTTATCTGGTGTATTGAATAGCACAATCACGGGCAGAAAAATCGCCGTTCCGATGGCACCAAAAGAAAAGACAGCGCGTCTACCCAGACGGTCTGCGGCAAAGCCCGCCAGAATTTTTCCGAAAATCATCGCCACATAAGTACCAATCATATAGCCGGCCATGGATTTAAAATTCATGTGCAATTCAGATTCCAGATATGCCGGCATCCAGTTGTTTACGCCATAGTAGCCAAATTGCAGAAAACCGGCCGTAAAGATCCACAAAATAAACATTCTGCGATTCGCAGGATCCGCGAAAATCTCTTTGACTGTGCTTTTTTTGGCAGGCTGCTGTGCTGTGATTTCAGCTGGGGCATATAGACGCTGCAAACGTGCACGCTGCCAGGATTCTGGCTCAGGAACCAGTTTCTGGATAAAAATCGCCATAACCGAGGGAATAATGGCAATAAAAAACAGGGTTCGCCAGCCATATTCCGGAATGATCCATCCTGCCAGTACCGTGGCCACAATATAACCGACGGTCCATCCTGCCTGTAAGGTACCTAAAACCGTGGTGCGATATTCAGTTGGAACATATTCAGCCATGAGCGTATTGGCTGCAATATATAAAGAGCCTATGCCAAAGGCAGAAAGGAAGCGTAAAACAGCAAATTGTTCAAAGTTCTGTGCAAAGCCTAAGGCTGCGGTCAATATGGAAAATACCAGAATCGAAATGACTACGGTACGTACACGGCCCAGACGGTCACAGGCCCAGCCCCCTATAAAGCCACCAATCGCCATACCTGCCAAGGTAAAACTGCCTAGTGTACCAGCCTGCAGATTACTGAGACCAAACTCTGCTTTCAGGCTATTTAAACTGAAAGACAACAGCAACATGTCCGCGCCATCTACCAGTAAAGCCAGAAAGGCGAAAATAAAAGCAATTTGCTGGGTTCGTTTGGTCGTAGGTTTAATCTTTTCTAATTCTCTAGCTAAATCCGTCATATTTAAATCTCTGTTTCCCTATCCTTAGGTTTTCATGATCTTTTTATATTTAAAGCTATTCCGCTAGTGAATATGCTTTAAGGCTAATCCGTTTTTAATTCACCTGATTGACTCCTTTTTTAATCCTGTCTGGGAGATCCCTTTTTCCTTTTTATCAATTACCTCTTGTTCCTCGTTCATGCTTATATTTGCATCAGGCTAAAGAAAATAAGATGAATATTCAATTATTTTAGATGTTTTATTTTGTTATACGAAATTTATTATCATAAAGTTGATTGTTCTTTCATTTTCATATAGCTTTAAAAAGAGGGATAAGAACGATATGTCATTTGAATAAGATCGAACAGGGAGCGTAATAATGGGTGCCTTAACAGGATTTCGTGTACTGGATTTAAGCCGGATTTTGGCTGGGCCCTGGTGTAGCCAGATTCTGGCTGATCTGGGTGCAGAAGTGATCAAGATTGAAAAACCGGATCATGGGGATGATACCCGTATCTGGGGACCACCCTGGCTTAAAAACAATCAGCAGCAAGATACCCATGAATCAGCTTATTACCTGTCAGCCAACCGTGGCAAGCACTCGGTTGCAATCGATTTATCTACACCTGAAGGCCAAAGTATTATCAAAAAACTTGCTGAACAAAGCGATGTAGTCATTGAAAACTATAAAGCCGGTTCGTTGAAACGATATGGGCTGGATTATGAAAGTCTGAGTCAGCTAAATCCGCGACTGGTATATTGTTCCATTACCGGTTTTGGCCAGAACGGTCCGCGTGCGCAAGAGCCGGGTTATGATTTTATCGTTCAGGGAATGGGTGGCATGATGAGTGTCACTGGCGAACGTGACGATCTGCCCGGTGGTGGCCCGCAAAAAGCAGGTCTGGCCTTTGCAGATTTGACCACCGGCTTGTATGCCGCAATTGCCATTCAGGCGGCTTTGTTGTCCCGTGAGAAAACCGGTGAAGGTCAGTATATTGATATGGCACTGTTAGATACTCAGGTTGCTTCCCTCTCTGTTCTGGCCATGAATTATCTCACCTCAGGCAAAGTACCCGGTCGCTTCGGAAATGCACATGCCAATATTGTGCCCTATCAGGTGTTTAAAGCCCAGGAAGGTGAATTTATTATTGCCTGTGGCAACGATCTGCAATTTCAAGCTTTGTGTCAGGCCGTTGGTTTGACTAAGGTGGCAGAAGATCCTCGCTTCCTGAAAAATTCTGGACGTATTACACATCGTGAAGAACTGACCACAGTTCTACAGGCTCATTTCTATACTCGACCGGCAAAAACCTGGGTGGATCTGATTCATGCGGTTAAAGTACCAGTAGGAATGATCAATGACCTGAAACAGACTTTGCAAGAAGAACAGGTATTGGCACGCGATATGGTGATTCAGATGCCGCATACCTTACGTGAAGATTACACCTCAATCGGTTCACCGATTAAACTCTCCAAGACACCGGTAGAATATAAAAAGGCCCCACCTTGTCTGGGTGAAGATACCGATGCCATTTTGAGTCAATATTTAAGTTCTGCTGAAATGGAAGAACTGAAAAGCAAAAAAGTCATCCAGCAGCGATAAGCCTGCAAGCAGTAAAAAAGGAATCTTTAGATTCCTTTTTTATTTTAAAGATAATGGATTAGATCATTCCTTAGCAGGCTTTTGCACTCGGCTGAACAGTACGAGGCAGTTCACGACGCAGAATTTTGCCAACTGCGGACTTGGGCAATCCAGACACAAACTCAATATATTTGGGCAGTTTATAACTGGTCAGTTGCTGCTTCAGATAAATCATGACTTCATCTTGGCTCAGAGTTTCATCCTGTTTCACAATAAATGCCTTTGGTACCTGTCCAGATTTTTCATCATCAATACCAATCACCGCACATTCCAATATTTTAGGATGTTTGGACAGTACGCCTTCCAGCTCATTCGGATAGACGTTAAAACCGGACACCAAAATCATGTCTTTTTTGCGGTCCAGAATGGTGATATAGCCCTGCTCATCCATACAACCGATATCACCTGTCAGAAAAAATCCATCTTTGGTAAATACATGTGCTGTTGCTTCCGGTTGCTGCCAGTATCCTTTCATCACCTGTGGACCACGTATGGCGATTTCTCCAGCTTGATTAAACTCTACAGGTTTGCCTTCGTCATTCAGAATCAGAATTTCAGTCCCTGCCAATGGCAAGCCAATCGTGCCACTAAATCGCCGGCTTAAAGGCGGGTTAAAAGTTGCAGTCGGTGAGGTTTCAGAAAGCCCATAACCTTCATAAATCTGGCAGCCTGTGACCTCATGCCATAACTCTGCTGTACTTTTTAAAATCGATGCTCCCCCGCCGGTTGTAGTTTTCAGGCTTGAATGATCCAGTTCACGAAAACGTGAATGATGCGCCAAGGCATTAAACATGGTATTCACACCCGGAAAAACGGTCGGTGGATATTTCTGGTATTGATCCGCCAAAGCATCCAGATCTCTCGGATTTGGAATCAAGACATTGGCAAAACCACGGCTTAAACCATAACTGAACAGGCAGATGGTAAATCCATAAATGTGATACAGTGGCAAGGCACAGAATACATATTCATTTTCAGCGGCATAGCGGTCACCAAAATGGCTGATAAACACGGTACTGTTCTGGGCGATATTAAATAGAATATTGCGATGGCTCAGTTCTGCGCCTTTAGAAACACCTGTGGTACCTCCCGTGTATTGCAGAATGACCGTATCTTCCTGATGTTGTACAGGCGGTTCAAAATCAATAATCTTTACCTGATTTATTGCCTGTCTAAAGTCAGAAAACTGTTTATCCGGATATTGTGCTGCCTGACTATAAACAGCACTTGGCTGCTCTTGAATAAAATCCAGCGGATGCGTCGAAATGACATATTTGAGTTGAGGACATTCATCTAGTGCTGTTAATTGCTCCAAAGTCTGTCCCAGGATAATCAAGGCTTTAGCACCTGAATCCTGTAGCTGATGATAGAGCTCGCGCTGGGTGTACATGGGATTGACATTGACCAGCACATAACCGGCACGAATAATGGCGAAGGTCGCAATTGGATACTGAATAATATTTGGCAACATCACTGCAATACGGCTGCCAGCAGTCAGTCCAAGACTCTGTAAATAGCTTGCCAGTTTCTGACTATACATATCGACATCTTGATAGCTGAATTTGCGATCCAGATAGATAAATGCGGTTTTATCCTGAAATTTCACCAAATTCTCAGCAATTGTCGTGCTCAGGGTTTTCTCAGGATCTGGCCGGGTAAACTCCGGATTGATATTCCACTTTTTATATTCTTCCATCCATGGCTGACTGCTCATGACTATACTCCTGTCCTGGATTTACATTTATTTTGTATTATTTAAACTATAAAATTTTGATTCTAATCAAATATTTTTAAACCACTTTCTGCTGTCTCGATTCAACATACTCGTAGTGATAACCGCTACGAATAAAATGCTGATTTTTATCCCTAAATGAATGAGCATAATCCGGCCAGACCAAAGTCAGCTTGCGACTGACCGGGTCCAGATACCAGCTTTTACAGCTTTCCGATAACCAGACACTACCTTGGGAAAGTTGCTGTAGCTCCTGCATATAGCTATTTTCAGCTTCTTGATCTGCTTCAAAGACCTGAATTTTTTGTTGTTCAAAGAATTGCAAGGCATCTAGAATCAGATCAAACTGGGTTTCCAGAAAATAAAGCGCTGAATTATGCCCACTGCCTGTATTTGGCCCATTCAGGATAAACAGGTTTGGAAAGTTGTGTACGGTCGTTGACTGATAACCCTGCATACCTCTGGACCATTGCTGTTCCAGACTTAAACCCTGTTTACCGACTACCTTTGCGGCATAGGGTGGACGCGCCGCTTCAAATCCTGTCGCAAATACGATGATATCTGCAGAAAATTTATTTCCCGCCTGGCTTAATACACCGTCTTTCGTAACTTCTGCCAATGCTGAGTCTTCAAGTGTGATATTTGGTTTTAGAAAAGTCGGATAATAATCATTAGAAAGCAATAAGCGCTTACAACCAGGTTCATAATTCGGCGTAAGTTTGAGCTGTAATTCAGTATCTGAAATCTGATGTTTTAAGAATTGCAGGCAGTTTTTCTTGACCCGCTCAATCTGGCTTTTCAGATTACGGCGCTGGGCAAAATTGTATTCATTGCCCCAGAACAACGAGTGTCTAAGTGCTGACATACTGTCCGGATCTTTGCGGAAAAGCTGTTTTTCTGATTCAGAATAAGGTCGGTCTGGTCGGGGCAAAATATATGGCGCACTACGTTGTAAGACGGTCAGGCTTTTGGCTGTTTTGGAAATTTCCGGCACAAGCTGGATGGCAGAAGCACCAGAACCCACCACAACGACATGTTGATTTTCCAGATTCAGCTCGTGGTTCCAGCGCGCGGAATGCATCACTTGGCCTTCAAATTCTTCCAGCCCCGGAATTTTCGGGAGATGCTCATCTGCCAGATGCCCGGTTGCGGTAATTAAAATCTCAGCCTGATACAGACCTATAGAGGTGTGAATTTCCCAGATGCGTTCTCGTGCATTCCAGCTGGCCTTTTCCAGTTGGGTATGAAAATTAATATGGGGCCGGATATTTTCCTGATCACAGCATTGAATTAAATAGCGCTGAATTTCTACCCCTTGTGGAAAGACACGCGACCAGTTGGGATTTTTAATAAACGAGAAAGAATATAAATGGGAAGGTACATCACAGGCGACTCCGGGATAGGTATTGTCACGCCAAGTACCGCCCACTTCTGCTGCACGTTCAATGATTTTAAAATCGTGGATGCCCTGCTGTTTAAGGCGGATTGCCATTCCCAAACCACCAAAACCGCTGCCTACAATTAGAATCTTGCTGCGCTGTCCTTTAGCTTGCATTATTTATCTCCTTTAAGGCATATAAGGCTGGATTTTTTGATTCACCGGATATTGTTCTGGATGCTGGCTAAACTGGTTTACCAGTTGCACCACTTCGGCTGGCGCTTCGACATAGAGCGCATGTCCTGAAGAAATTTCGATATAGCGACTGTTCGAAATTGAAGCAAACAGCAGTTTAGCTTGCGCTACAGGCACCATGCGGTCTTCACGACAGGCAACGACTAGAGTCTCTGCACAGATGTCAGATAAAGCTGATGTAATATCAATGCGATAATTCAGTTCACGCTGTTTGGCTGCATCTTGGGATGGTTTAACAAAGCGTGCCAGATCCAGCACCTGCTGTTCGCTTCGTGCAGACAGATAATCATCGCTATACAGGCAATAATTGACAAAATGAGGCAAGGCCGCAGATTGTTCAGTAAATAACTGTTGCCAGATAACGGTACGCAGTTGTTGCACCGAGCTAGTTTTGGCCCAACCGGCTAACAGGATCAAACGCGCTACGCGCTGTTTTAAACTGGCTGCTACTTGTGCAGCAATCACTGCACCGAGTGAATAGCCGACCACTGTAATGGTTTCATCTTCTGCAACCACATGCTGAATCAGTGCTTCAACTTGTTGGCTAAAATCGGTCACCTTTAGATCAGCTTTATCGGGGGTATGTAAATCAATGGATAAAACCCGTTGATGAATACCCAGCATCGGAAAAATATAACTGAAATGCTTGTCGGTATTTCCACCGGTGCCATGAATCAGAATAATGGTGGGAAATGCAGAACGCTGTCCGACTTCATGAAAAGTAAGCTGCAGATCAGCATAAGGACACTGTTGAGTAATCATGTCTAAATCCATATAGACTCCTGATCTTGTTATTTTATGGTTTATTCAATACCGAAGAATAACTCTCAATATTTGAATGAGGTTAGGATGCAAAAATTATTAAAAAAAGACCCACGACACGAGTATCGTGGGTCAAAAGGTTTAATCGAATTTGAACTCTTCAGGTTCAAGTAAAAACAGGCTTTCACCACCTGCCTGAATATTGGCAAAGTGGGTTGAAGTTCTTGGCAAAATACGTGCAAAGAAGAATTGTGCAGTTTTGATCTTGGCTGCATAGAACGGATCAGTATTACCTTCTTCAATTTTCTGCTGCGCAGTAATTGCCATTTTCAGCCACAGATAAGCGGACACGACATAACCAGAGAAATATAGGTAGTCAACTGATGCTGCCCCAATTTCATTGGCAGACTGCTGAGCCTGCTCCTGAATGGTTCTGGTTAATTCCAGCCATTGTTCAGTCAACTGGCTGACTTGTGCAACTTGCTGGCTAAACTGGGCATGTTGTTGATGTTCTTTTACAAAGCCTTGAATTTCCTCGGTTAATGCGGTCAACAGACCCAATTTTGAGCCCAGCACTTTACGCGCCAGCAAGTCAATGGACTGAATTTCAGTAGTTCCTTCATAGAGGCTGGCAATACGTGCATCACGGGCAATCTGTTCCATGCCATGTTCAGCAATATAACCGTGACCACCGAAAATCTGCATACCATGTTTAGCTGCTTCTATGCCGGTTTCAGTCATTAATGCTTTGGCAATTGGCGTTAATAATGCCAGACGGTCTTCAGCTGCTTTCTTTTCTTCCGGGCTGTCAGTGGCTTCAGCGATATCGGCATAGGTCGCCAGATAATATGCAAGTGCACGTGAACCTTCTGCAAACACCTTTTGAGTCAGCAGCATGTTACGTACAGCCGGATGCACGATAATCGGATCTGCAGGCTGGTCTGGCGCTTTCGCACCTTCAAGTGAACGCATCGCCAGACGGTCTTTGGCATAAGCCAATGCCCCCTGGTAAGAAGACTCTGCTGCTGCCAAGCCTTGAATGGCTGTACCGATACGTGCCGAGTTCATAAAGGTAAACATGCAGTTTAGGCCGCGATTTTCAGGCCCAATCAGGAAACCTTTGGCATTATCAAAATTCAGCACACAGGTCGCGTTACCGTGAATGCCCATCTTGTGTTCAAGAGCGCTACATACCACGCCATTACGGGAAGCCACATTACCAGCTTCATCCAGATTGTATTTCGGCACAATAAACAGCGAAATACCTTTGGTTCCCGCAGGTGCATCTGGCAAACGTGCCAATACGATATGCACGATATTTTCAGCCAGATCATGTTCACCGGCTGAGATAAAGATTTTCTCGCCACTGATGCTATAGCTGCCGTCTTCATTTGGCACTGCTTTGGTACGGATTAAACCTAGGTCAGAACCGGCATGAGATTCAGTCAAGCACATGGTTCCAGTCCAGCGGCCTGCAATTAAAGGTACCAGAAACTTCTGTTTCTGTTCATCGCTACCGTGGTGCTCTAAAGTACGCATGGCACCATGGGACAGGCCTGGGTACATGCCCCAAGACCAGTTCGTTGCGGTAATAATTTCAGAAATGGCAATACGGTATAAGGTCGGGAAGCCCTGACCGCCATATGCTTCGTCACCAGTTAATGAGGTAAAGCCGAGTTCTACATATTTGTCATAAGCTGCTTTAAACCCATCCGGGGTGGTTACGACGCCATCCTGCAAACGGCAACCCTGCTGGTCGCCTGTCGCATTAATCGGTAGAAGTTCGTTTTGGCAAAAGTCCGCAGCGACTTCCAGATATTGCTCCATAATATCCATAGAAACCTTGTCAGCGAATTTTGCATAGCCCTGATATTTCTGTTCAACGTTTAACAGGTCTTTCAGGACAAACTTCATGTCTTTTAATGGCGCAATATAATTTCTCATCGTAATTCCCTTGTATGAGTTCTAATTTGTATATTTATGACAATTAATTTCATAATACGAAATTATGTTTTAAATCCACTATAATATAATTTAAAGAATAAAATCTAGTCATTCGATGAAATTTCTCATTTAAAAATAAAAAATATACAGGATGAAAAAAGCCATTCATAGTGGAATGGCTTTTCTATTCAGCGACTTCACTAAAGTTGATTAACGTGGAAAAAATTGAGCTAAACGTTGCTGAACAATCTGCTCTGCCTCCTGCATGATATTTTCGATCAGCGCCTGACAAGTCGGAATGTCATGAATCAATCCCATCACTTGACCTGCAGTCAGTACACCAGCATCAATATCGCCATTTTCTAAAGCGAGCTTGCCTTTTAAACCGCTGACATAGGGACGAATCTGTTCAAATTGCAGGTTTGGATCTTCACTCATTTTCACCACAAGATCAGATACCGCATTTTTGGCAACACGGGCAGTATTCCTGAACTGTCGATACAGCAGATGTGTCGCCCTTTCATCATTATCGACATAGAACTGTTTGATGTTTGAATGGATCGGCGCTTCCTTAGTGGCACAAAAGCGTGTACCCATATTGATGCCTTCAGCACCTAAAGCCAAAGCTGCGACCAGACCACGGCCATCAGCAAAACCGCCACTGGCCACAATCGGCACAGTAAGCTGATCCGCAGCGGCAGGAATTAAAATCAGGCCAGGAATATCGTCTTCACCCGGATGGCCCGCACATTCAAAACCATCAATCGAAATGATATCCGCACCGATTCTTTGTGCTGAAAGCGCATGACGGACGGAAGTACATTTATGAATGACAATAATGCCGTGTTGCTTAAACGCCTCAATATGTTCATGTGGCTTGTTGCCTGCTGTTTCTACGATTTTGATACCGCTTTCAATGATCGCCTGTCGGTATTCTGCATATGGCGGCGGATTCACAGCGGGCAATAAAGTCAGATTGACCGCAAAAGGCTGATCGGTCATTTCTCGGCAGCGTGCAATTTCCTTGACCAAGGCTTCAGGCGTCGGTTGAGTCAATGCCGTTAATGTTCCCAAGCCACCTGCATTAGATACGGCACTGGCCATTTCTGCGGTACCGACCCACATCATGCCACCCTGGATAATTGGATAGCGAATGCCTAAAAGCTCGGTAATACGGGTCTGAATTTTCATAAATGCTCTCCTTAGCATCCGGTAAATTGTGCAGGGCGTTTTTCGACAAAAGCCTGGACACCTTCTTTATAGTCCTGACTGCTCAGAGCCCGATATTGCAGGTTTTGTTCCAGCTCCAGTTGCTGGTCTATGTTATTTTCAGCACTGCGTTGCAAGGCCTGTTTGGTTAAAGCCAGCGCATAAGTCGGCTGTTGAGATAATCGGTGTGCAATGTCGTCGATATAAGCATCAAATTCTGTATCTGGAAGCATTTTCCAGATCATGCCCATTTCAGCGGCCTCTTTGGCATACACCGGTTCCCCCAGAAAAGTAAGTGCCATGGCACGTGCATAACCGATTAAACGTGGCAACATCCAGGTGCCACCGGCATCAGGAATCAAGCCAATTTTAGAAAAGGCCTGAATAAATCGGGCACTTTCCTTGGCAATGACCAGATCACAGGCCAGCGCGATATTGGCACCTGCACCAGCAGCCACACCATTCACTGCTGCGATTACCGGTTTGGGACTCTGGCGGATCAGATTAATCAAGGGATTATAGTATTTGGCCAGCGAGCCTTGCGGTGGCAAAGGCACATTGCCGAGCTGTCCAGCACGTTCTTTTAAATCCTGTCCCGCTGAAAATGCCCGGCCATTACCACGAATCACAATTACCCGAATATTCGGATCTGTATTCCAGTTTTTCAGCACCTGTTGCACTTCCTCATGCATTTGCTGGTTAAAACTGTTGAGTGAATCCGCGCGGTTAAAGCTTAAGGTTGCGACGCCTTGCTGAACCTGAGTTTGAATCGTTTCCCACATCATTAATTTCCTTATTTTTTTGCCGGTATCCCTACAATTAATAGCCTTTATTAACATCTACCTGATGGCATAAATCCAGCCCGAGATTTAAACGTCGGTCATTTTCTAGAATCTGTTCCACCACCACAGACATGGGTGCATGTGAGGCAACATGTGGTGTAACAACGATCTTTTCATGCTGCCAGAATGGATGTTCAGCAGCTAATGGCTCCTGTTCAAATACATCGACAATTGCACCACGTAACTGGCTGGAATCTAATGCATTTAATAAATCTTGCTCAATTAAATGCTGACCCCTCCCGACATGAATTAATGCCGCCTGCTCAGGCAACCGCTGAAATAATTCAGCAGAAAGAATGCCGGTATTTTCTTCAGTGAGTGGCAGCAGGTTAATCAGAATCTGACTTTGAGCCAGGAATTCGGAAAGCTGTTCTTGGCCTACATAGCTTTTAACTTGATTAATGTCTTTTGGGGAATTCGACCAACCAGAGACTTGATAGCCCATGTCTGCGAAACGTTCTGATACGTATCCACCCATATGCCCCAGTCCCATAATTCCGATCTGGATATGATGGCTATAACTTTGACGATACTGTTTCCATAGCTGCTGCTTTTGCTGCTGGATCATGCAGTCAAAATAACGCTGGAAATACAGCACGCCCCAGAGCAGGTAATCAAGCATGCCTTTTTGATGATGTGGATCCAGTACCCGGCAGACTGACTGGTCAGCTCTAATCTCGTTTAAATTTAAATGTTCGACCCCTGCAGCAATCGAATGAATTAGACCAAGTTCTGGAAGTTGCCGAAGTTTTTCCAGATCTGGAAACCACGAAGCTGCTGTGGTCGCCTGTTCAGCTTCCGGGCTGTCCACTGTACAGAAACTGCCAGCAGGCGCATATTTCTGAAAAGACTTGACCAGAATCGCCTCAATATTCGGCACAGTACTGGAAATCACAATCATGATGCATACTCCGTATATTGATGTTCAATCAGGGATAATGCAGCCTGCCAGGCACGCTGTAAAATCGGTTCAACTAAAGGACTGGCGAACTGCTTGGCAGTTTTAATTCGGACTTCTTCTGCTGGATAATGCAATTCAGCACCACCGCTTAAGGCCTTCACCTGTGCCTGACAGGCACGCTCCAGAAAATAGATTTCATGAAAGGCCCGTGCAATCGTTTCGCCAGCCGTTAAAAGTCCGTGATTGCGCAAAATCATGGCGCGATGGCTGCCCAGGTCCTGAATCAGGCGTTCCTGTTCATCTGTTGACAATGCAACGCCCTCATATTCGTGATAGGCCACCTGCTGATAAAATTTCAACGCATGCTGGGAAATAGGAAGAAGTCCGTGTTTCTGTGCAGAAACTGCTATGCCATCTGCGGTATGCGTATGAATGACACAGTTCAGAGGAGCATGTGCTTCATGAATTGCAGAGTGGATGACGAAGCCCGCCATATTCACCGGCTTGTCCTGTTCATAGCTTTCTACAACCTGCCCTTCATGATTAATCTTCACCAGCGTTGAAGCACACATTTTTTCAAAAGCGACACCATACTGATTAATCAGAAAACAGTCAGGTTGATCGGGAACTCTTAAACTGATGTGAGTATCGATCAGGTCCGTCATCCGGTAATGCGCGATAATGCGATAAAGCGCTGCGAGTTCACAACGTGCCTGCCATTCAGCATCTGTGACGAGATTTTTTATTGTCATCGTTCCATCCTGGAAAAATATAGCATTTTGATCACTATCTGTTATATCATAATTTCAGGAAAACAGAATATTATTTCATAAAGCGAAATAAATCGTTACAAGGAGTGGATATGCCCACATCACAATTAAACGGACTTGAATATCTTACCGCAATTAAAAATGGGGAAATCCCCAGCTCAGCCATGAGTGAAATTATTCCCATGCGTCTGACCTTGGTGCGCGAAAACTATGTGGAATATGAGGTGCGTCCTGATCAGCGCCATTATAATTTACAGGGTGGTATTCATGGCGGCTTTTGTGCAACGGTTCTAGATAGTGCCACTGGCGCTGCCGTGCATACGACAGTAGATGCAGGTGTCAGTTTCTCGACCATTGACCTGAATGTAAAAATGCTGAAAGCGATGAAAAGCGGCGAAACCTATACAGCTATTGGTGAAGTCATCCGGATCGGGCGTAATGTACTGACCTCAGAAGGCCGAATTATCGATAAAGAAGGTAAAGTTTATGCTTTTGGTTCAGCGACTTTATTAGTCACTGCCCGTAAGTAAATCATTACAGTGATGTAATCAATCCCTGCATGTGCAGGGATTTTTATTTTGAAAGAAAAATCCCAATAAAGAATGCCATGCATATCATAGATACATGGCATTAAGACTATGACTAAACTGTTATGCAGCTTCAGGGTTTTCAATCACCATCGCCAAGCCTTGACCCAGACCGATACACAGACTAATCACGGCATATTTTTTACCGGTACGCTGTAACTGACGTGCAACGGTTAAAGCCAAACGCGCACCCGAACAGCCCAGTGGATGACCAATGGCAATCGCACCACCATTTGGATTGACACGCGGATCATCCAAAGCGACATCCAGACCTTTCAGGCAAGATAATACCTGACTGGCAAAGGCTTCATTAATCTCGATGATATCCATATCGTCTAGCGTCAAACCAGCACGTTGTACTGCCTTTTTAATCGCTTCAATTGGGCCTGCACCCATGATGCGTGGCTCAATGCCAGCGGCTGCAGAAGACAGGATACGAGCCAAAGGTTTTAAGCCATACTGTTCCTGAACTTTTTCACTGCCGATAATCAGTGCTGCAGCGCCGTCATTGATTCCTGATGCATTACCCGCTGTTACTACACCACCTTCAAATAGCGGTTTTAACTTGGATAAAGCTTCAAATGTTGAAGATGCACGTGGATGCTCATCCTCAGTAATTTGTTTAGGTGGTAATTTGCGTCCTTGAGAAACTTCAATCGGGGTAATTTCACCTTCAAAGAAACCTGCCTCTTTCGCTGCCTGATATTTTGCCTGTGATGCAGCGGCAAAGGTGTCAGCCTGTTCACGGCTAATACCGAACTCTTCAGCCACATTATCACCTGTTTCAGGCATACTGTGCGCGCCAAACTGATCCGTAAATTTACGGTTCGGGAAACGGGTACCAATTGTGGTGTCATAAATTTTGGCATCACGTGAATACGCGCTTTCTGCTTTGCCCATCACAAAAGGTGCGCGGGTCATGCTTTCTACGCCACCGGCAATGTACAACTCGCCTTCACCTGCAGTAATGGCACGTGCCGAATCAATCACAGCACCGAGACCTGATGCACATAAACGGTTTACCGTCTGACCTGGAACTGTTACCGGCATACCCGCTAACAACGCTGCAAAACGTGCCACATTACGGCTGTCTTCACCGGCCTGATTGGTGCTACCAAAGATTACATCTTCTACATCTGCTGCCGGGATACCGGTTTTTTTCAGCAGGTTTTTAATGACTGTAGCTGCCAGATCATCTGGACGTACGCTTGCCAGACTTCCTGCATGGCGACCGATTGGTGAACGTAAACCATCATAAATATATGCATTTAACATGAGTGTTATTCCTTTAACTTTCTAATTAATGTGTTGTATGAACAAGTGGTAGACCAAGCTGAACACGGCGACGCAACCAAGGACTTGAACGGTAACGCTGGTCACGGGTAATCGCAGTCATACGATCCAGAATTTTTAGAATTTTTTCAGCTCCCAGCACATCCCCCCATTCAATTGGTCCATACGGATAACCAAGGCCTAATTTCACCGCGATATTGATATCTTCTACCGTTGCAACGCCTTGCTGGGCAATATCACAGCCGAGATTCACAATCATTGCCAAAGCACGTTGAGCCACAAAGCCGACGCTTTCCTGAATTACGCTGGCGGTCACACCATCCAGATTGAAAATCGATTGGGCTGCTTTTATCAGTTCAGCTTTGGTCACAAACGTTGGCATTAAAGTACGGTGTTTATGCAGACCATATAGCAGATCGATACACACCACTTGCTGAGGTGCCAGCTGATAACGGATCGCAGCTGATGTTGCATCCTCACCATAAGTGGCAATCAGGATTAAAGCCTCTGCTGAAGGTATCTCAGTTTGCTCAATCTGAATGTTGAACTGTTGCAGATATTGCTCAAGTGCCTGACGGTCTTCGTCATATTCGGTGCCTAGCCAGACTGATGGATATTGACTTAGCTTATCAACCAATGCTGGAGTAACATCACCTTCTTTGCTACCTGAAGTGTAATCATAGAAACCTTTACCAGTTTTACGACCTAACTGCTTGGCAATAAAACGCTGACGGGTAATCACGCTTGGACGGTAACGTGCTTCTTCATAATACTGATGATAAATCGATTCACTCACCGGGTGCGAGACATCCATACCGGTCAGATCACTTAATTCAAACGGCCCCATTTTGAAACCGATTCCGTCACGGTAGATCCTGTCAATATCATAAAATGGTGTGACATTTTCATTCAAAATTGCATAGGCTTCGCTACCAAAGGCACGGCCGGCATGGTTAATGATAAATCCTGGAGTATCTTTAGCTTTGACCGGACGATGACCCATTTTTGTAGAGAGCTGGGTTAATGCTTCAATAATATCAGCGCGGGTATTAAAGCCTTCAATCACTTCGACTACTTTCATGAGTGGGACCGGATTAAAGAAGTGATAACCGGCAACACGCTCTGGCTGACTGCAATTGGCAGCAATTGCACTGATCGACAATGAAGAGGTATTGGATGCCAGAATCGCTTCTGGTTTTATAATTCCTTCAAGCTGCTGCATCAGTTTTTGCTTGATGTCCAGATTTTCAATAATCGCTTCAACAATCAAGTCACAATCTTTCAGGTCTTCTAGCTGCTGCGCAGTCGACAGATGAGCAATATCTTCAGCGGCTTTTTCATGGCTGAATTTACCTTTATCTGCCAAGGTATTTAATGTTTTGGCCAGTTTGTCCTGTGCCTGTTCAGCTGCCCCTTCTTTGGCATCAAACAGTATCACATCATGACCAGACTGAATCGCGATCTGGGCAATACCTGCACCCATCGTGCCTACACCAATAATGCCGATTTTCTGAATCTGAATACTCATGCTTATCGTCCCTGATAATTCGGTTTACGTTTTTCGATAAAGGCCTGCATACCTTCTTTTTGATCTTCTGAAGAAAACAGCATCTGGAAAGATTTACGCTCCAGGGTAAGTCCGGCATTGAGCGGCACATCTTCGGCCAATAAAGCCACTTCCTTGATTTGCTCCAAAGCAATTGGTGGCATTTTTGCCAGCCCTTCTGCCATCTTGATGGCAGTTGCAAGGGTTGCACTGTCTTCAGTCACCTGGGACACCAGACCAATTTGATAGGCTTCCGGTGCAGGTACCAAACAACCGGTCATGATCATGCGCATGGCATGGAATTTACCCACTGCACGGAATAAACGTTGCGTACCACCAGCACCCGGCATAACCCCCACTTTCACTTCAGGCTGACCAAACTGGGCACTTTTCCCGGCAATAATAATGTCTGCATGCATGGCCAGTTCACAGCCACCGCCAAGTGCATAACCGTTTACAGCTGCAATCACCGGTTTTGAACACTGTGCAATCGCCTGCCAGTAACGTTCAGTGCGACGTTGCATCATTTGAATGGTTTCAGCATTGGCCAGTTCTTTTAAATCAGCTCCTGCTGCGAAATCTGTTTCACCACCGGTAAGAATAATGACACGGATATTTTCATCGGCATTCAGTTGCAAAAAAGCCGCCGCGAGTTTCTGGCGAACTTCTGTATTCAGGGCATTTTTCGCTTCTGGTCGATGAATTTTAACCATCGCTACATGAGTTGAGATTTGTTCTATTTGAACGACCTGTTCCATTAAAAAACTCCATTTATTTTGTATAGCGAAATTTTATTTTATATAAAACTAAGGTTTCTCAAGCTATAAATCAAGGATTTTTAACTCCAGAATTCAAAAAAGTTATTTTTTACTAAAAATAGAGTAAAAACTCTTGTTCATCTGGTTATTTTATGATTAATTGATTTCGCAATACGGAATTAAGTATTTTAAATGTAATCTGATTATTCATTTAAATGAATAATCACCATAAGGCAGAACTTAAAATTAATTTACGAAATCAAATTTTCCAGCAATGAGATGATTTTGATTTAGCGTAAAGCGTGAAAAATCGAATGTAGCCTGATAATAAATGCAGCGGCTGTTGTATGCAGAGCAAGTCTGTTAGATCAGGAAAATGTTTCCGTGAGGAAGAAAAATGGATTTAGCGGTAGCAGAGGAAATGCTACTTTTAATATATAGAGGATATAAAAATGACAAGCGATACCATCGTAACAGGAGACAATAAAACCGATGTCTCCTCCACGGATACCATTAAACAGGCGCCAAAACGTCTATGGATGACGGCTTTTGTCTTTGCTTTTCTGATTTTGCTCTGTGACGGTGCAGATATCGGGATTCTGGCTTTCAGTCTGACCAGTCTGAAAGCTGAATGGGGACTAACTTCTGTACAGGCCGGTGCCTTGGGAAGTTATTCTCTTTTAGGAATGGGGATAGGAGGTTTTATTGGTGGATGGGCATGCGACAAATTTGGACGTGTCCGCGTCATTGTACTGGCCACCATCGCCTTCTCGATCTTGTCAGCCTACTCAGGTTTTGCTCAGTCTTATACTGAATTTGCAATTTTACGTACTCTTTCTTGCTTGGGTTTAGGCTGTTTATATATTGCCTGTAATACCTTGATGTCTGAATATGTGCCAACCAAATACCGTACCACAGTGCTGGCAACATTGATGACCGGTTTTACTCTGGGTTCTCTGGTGATTACCATGCTTTCAGGCTGGATTATTCCTGAGTTCGGCTGGCGTATGCTGTACTGGATTACCATTGCACCTTTAGCACTCGGTATCCTCATGCACTTTATGGTGCCTGAACCAGAATCGTGGAAACGTGTTCGGGAAATGAAAAGAACTGGCCAGATCGTCGATAATAATGCAAAAAAAGGCAATCCATATATCACTATTTTAAAAGATAAAACACACGGCAGAATGTTTATCTTATGGTCATTCAGCTCAGGTTTTCTCTTATTCGGTTACTTTGGGGTGAGCAACTGGCTGCCAAGTTATCTGGAAGCGGAATTAGGGATCAAATTCAAGGAAATGGCGATCTATATGATTGGTACTTTCTTGACCATGATATTCGCCAAAATCATTGCAGGTTATGTTGCTGATAAAATTGGTCGCCGTATTGTGTTTGCTTTCGGCACCATGGGAACAGCGCTATTTATCCCTGTCGTGGTGTATATGCATAATGCCGATAACATTGGCGTACTGATGCTAATCTTCGGCTTCCTGTACGGTATTCCATATGCCATCAATGCAACCTATCTAACCGAAAGTTTCCCGACTGGTGTTCGTGGTACAGCGGTGGGCGGTGCATTCAATATTGGTCGTATCGGTGCAATCTTCGCGCCAATTACGATTGGTTATCTTGCGATGCATGGTTCGATCGGTACAGGTCTGTTGGTAATGGGTGCAGCATATTTCCTATGCGGTTTGATTCCTGCCCTGTTTATTAAAGACCGTTTATACGATCCGCAAAAAGCAGAATAAACCCTACTTCGGAAGGCAGGTCAAATCGCTGCCTTCCTCACTTCAAATATTTACAACACGTCAGTATAGAAAGGTCTCCTTTCATTCAGGATTAAAAATTTCTTTAGGGATTAAGAAATGAAAAAATTAGTTTTAGCGACATTATGTGGTATTGCTTCAGCACAGGCATTTTCAGCAGAAGCTTCTGAAGACCGTATGCAATTTCTTGAGTCACAGTTAAAGCAAATCCAGGCAGAACTAGAACAACAAAAAGCCGCGCAACTTGCATTAAAGAACCAGCAGGAACAAGCCAAAGCGCAAGACTCTAAAACGCTGAGTTCAATGGTAGATAATGTCGATGTTTATGGCTTGATCCGCTTTGATGGTGCAGTCGATTTCAAAAGTACTACTGAAGCCCGTGGCCGTACCATTAACCAGATTAATAAAGTACCTTTTACTGAACCGGATTCTGTACGTTCCGATTTTACTGCGGCTGCCAGCCGGATTGGTTTCCTGGCCAAAGATCTAGGAGGCAATCCGAATGTTTCTGCTCGTTTAGAAGCCGACTTCTGGACCAACAATGGTAAAGGCGATGGTGGATTACGTATCCGTCATGCACACTTAAAATACTATAACTGGACGTTTGGTCAGGCCTGGTCATTGATGTCTACACCAGAGATTAGCACTGAAGCTGTCGACTACAGCTTGTTCCTGGGTGGATCAGTCTTACGTACCCCTCAGGTGAGCTATGCTTTCAAACTTGATCCGGAAAATACCTGGAATGTCGGTCTGGAATATATGGCCGGTGGCGATCGTTCTTCTGCCTTACCTGCTTTAACCACTAAATATGTTCATCAATCAGGCTCTCTTCATTTATTAGCTCAAGGCTTTGTCAATCAAAAGCAGGCACAGATTGCGACAGGCGATATCGAGAAAGTTGGCTGGGGTGTGGGAGTTGGTGGACGTTACCGTTTAGATGATCAAAACTCGATTCAAGGGAACTATTTCCATATGGTCGGTGATCAGCGTATTGCAGCTTTCTTAACTCAAGGATCAACAACTGATGGCGCTACCTGGGGTGGCGATTATTCAGTCGATCCAATTAATAATGAACTTTTGCTCAATGAGTTCAATAGTATAAATATTGGCTTCACACATAAATTTACGCCGAAACTACGGAGTAGTATTAATGCCAGCATTGTTGATTTTGATGATTCCAGCGACTATGCACGCGCGAATCCTGAAACCAATAAACGTTTAACGGACTATGTAGCTAACGTGATCTATTCTCCTGTTCCAAAGATTAACCTAGGTGCAGAATATCATCATGGCAAGCGTGAAACCTTTGACAACAAGGAAACAGATATTTCGCGTATCAACCTCTCTGCCAACTATAGTTTTTAAAGCCTCAGGAGACAAGGATGTCAGCCCAAGGGCAAATTTCACGCCGTTTCATGTTCATGATGGCAATGACCTGCGCACTCTGCGCAGGTTGTAACTATTTTAACCAGCCCTTGATTTATTCTATTGCAGAGGATCTGCAGATCAGTGTAGCTCAGTCTGGCTGGACTGTAGTACTAACCCAAATTGGCTATGCCACCGGGTTATTTTTGTTTGTCCCCTTGGGGGATTTGTTCGAAAAACGGCTGTATATCTGTATTTTAATGTTCTGTACCGGACTGGCGCTTATTGGGCTTTCAGCCAGTACCAATCTACATATGTTGTATGGCTTTACTCTACTCGCCTCTTTTTGTTCGATCACCACCCAGATTCTGATTCCTTTTGCCGCCAGCCTGTCGCAACGTGATAAAAGTGCCGAAGTCGTTGGCCTGCTCATGAGTGGTGTTCTGGTCGGCATTCTGTTTGCCCGTACCGTGGCAGGACTGATTTCTACTTTATGGTCTTGGCATGCGGTGTACTTATTTAGTGGTTGTGCAATTCTTCTGCTGAGTCTGGCCATGTGGTTCCAGTTGCCGAGCGCCAAGAGCCAGTTGCAGATGAATATATTGCAAATTTATCGCTCATTATTTACCTTTGCCCGAACAGAACCCATGCTGATCCGGCGTAGTATGATCGGAGGTTTGGGCTTTGGCATGCTGAGTATTATCTTTACTACCATGACTTTTATTCTGGCTGAAGCACCGTATCATTTTAATGATTTCCAGATTGGTCTCATGGGTATTGTGGGTGTGGTCGGCATCTGGTCCTCTCAATGGACCGGTAAAATGATTGGCAGACATCGGGAAAAATTGATTGCACACCTGGCCACATGCGGACTGATTCTGGCCTGGATTCCCTTATTCTTTGCCCAGAATTATTTATGGATTTATATCCTGGGCTTGATTCTGGCTTATTTCGGAATTTCCTGTTTACATGTCTTGAACCAGAATCTGGTCTATCGAATTTCAATGCAGGCTCGCTCGCGGATTAATGCCATCTATATGACCTGTTATTTTTCAGGTGCTGGTCTGGGAGCATTTTTATCGCTGCATTTATGGAAAAGCTATGGCTGGTCTGCCTGTGTCATTTTAGGTTTTATTTTTGCCCTATTGATCTTTGTAATTAACTATTATGATCTGAACCAAGAAAGAAATTTAGCCAATATTCAACCTGAGCCCTAAATACTGTTAAAAACCTTTGGAGGGTTAAAAAGCTTATTTTTTATCCCGCTTTCTATACTAAGCATAAATTATAGAGATGATACGCTGATAAAATAGGAAAATTTTTGAGGTCTGTTTGCCATTGCCTTTCTATCTGAAGAGCCGTTAAAAATATTGAGATACCTTAACTTTCTAGAGTTAATTCATTTTACTATTTTCCATCGCGAGATAAACAGGCTTCAATTCAGTTAAAGGCGCAGGTTTTGCATAGAAGAAGCCTTGTAGCAGATCACAGCCCTGTTGATAGAGCAAACTGGCCTGACTTAAGGTTTCGACACCTTCTGCGACAACTTCCAAATCCAGTTGATGTGCCAAGTGAATAATCGATTGCACAATTGCAGCATCCTGACCATCGAGGGTCAGCTCTTCAATAAAACTACGATCTAACTTGATTTGATTGATCGGCAAGCGACGCAGATAACTGAGACTCGAATAACCTGTACCAAAATCATCAATGGCAACCTGTACACCTAAAGCACGTACTGCTTTCAAAATTTCTATCGTTCGATCTGCACCATTAATGATGACACCTTCCGTAATTTCAATTTTAAGTAATTCCGGCGGTAATTGACTGAGTTCAAGAGCATGTTCAAGTACTTGCAAAAAACCTGCTCTACGGAATTGCAAAGGCGAAATATTCACCGATACCGTGATCTGGCTATTGTGTGTCTTGTTCCACTTGGCAATATCTAAACAGGCCTTTTCCAATACCCACTGGCCTACGCTAATAATTTGCCCGGTTCTTTCTGCAAGCGGAATAAAAATTGCTGGGGAAATATAACCCTGCTGCGGATGGCACCAACGGATTAAAGCTTCTACGCCTGTCACCAGTCCAGTTTCAGGATGAACCAGCGGCTGATAGAACAGGTCAAAATTTTCCTGATTGATCGCTTCCATGAGTTCCAGACGCAGATTAGTATAGTCTATTTCTGCGACAGGCTGCATTCTGGTTTTTTCATACCACTGCCACATATTACGACCTTGTCTTTTGGCTTCCTGCATCGCCAAAACAGACTGATAAATCAATTCAGAAGAATGATGAATCGAACTGTCATCTGCCACAATACCAATGCTGGCACTTAAATGTATTTTGTACTGATCGACGATAAACAGCATGGAAAGAAGATCAAGAATTTCTCCAGCAATCACCTCGACTTCAGTGTGCTCATCTGTCCCTGAGAGCAGCAAAATGAATTCATCTTCAGCGAAGCGGCATAGCACATTATTGCCTTGAACAAATTTTTGCAGCCGCTCGCCCACACTTTTGAGAATCTGGTCACCCACCAGATGACCTAAGCTGTCATTTATATTTTTAAAATCATCCAGATCTATATACAGCAAGACTAAAGGTTGTGAGCTCTCGTGCTGTGCTTCAAAAATATTTTCCAGAATCTGTTTGAATGCATGCTGGTTCGGTAAACCGGTTAAATGATCATGAGTATGCTGATGCTGAATATATTCTTCGTGAATACGTTGCTGAGTAATATCTTCCTGAATCCCCAAAAAATGGGTGCAGGTTCCTGTCTGGTCAAAAATAGGACCTATAGTTAAACGATTCCAGAACCAGCTGCCATCTTTACAGTAACTTTTTATAGTTACCTGAATTTCTTTTTGTTCTTTAACTGCTTGCTTGAGTAATGCAATCTGATCCGGATCAGTATCTGGACCCTGTAAGAAAAAGCAGCTTTGCCCTAGTACTTCTGCTGCCGTATAACCGGTGAGCTTTAGAAAAGCTGGATTCACATACACCATTAGCCTTTCTTCAGAGACATCGGTAATAAAAAGACTATTCGGACTAGCCTCTACCCCACGTTTTAATAATCGTAGAGACTCCTTGTTTTCACGCGATACAGTAATATCTCGGGCAATGCCAATAATACCGGTGACTTTCTGATTTTGAATAATCGGTAAATTGGTCAGATCCAGCCATAAGATATCGCCTGCAACATTATAAATTGGAAGTTCATAATGTTGAGATTTACCTTGCGCTGCTTCTGAAAATGAAACATTCGCAAGTTCATGGAATTCGGGCGGTATGAAGGCACAATAGTGCTGACCATGGATTTGCGCTTTAGAAAAACCTGTAATTTCTTCGCAAGCAATATTGGTATTAAGCACATGTCCCTGCAGGTCAAGTTCAAAAATAATATCTGGATGATAGGTATAAAATGAGCTGTATTTTTCATTAAGCTCATGTCTTTTTTGACGTTCCTGATCAAGCTCGATTGCGAGGGCAACTAATTTTGCCGCTTGTTGTAAAAGCTGAATATGATGTTCAGTCGGTATTTTGGGTGTTCGATAATAGGTGGCAAACGTTCCGTACAGAATATCTGAAGCATTAATAATCGGCATAGACCAGCAGCTAGACAACTTTTCTGCGTTTACCAAAGCACGGTAAGGCTGCCAGTTTGGGTCTTTCATTAGATTTGGACTAATGACCAACTGCCGTAAAAAGGCAGCTACCCCACACGATCCTTGATTTGGCCCAATTTTCAAATCTTGAATAGCATTACAGTACTCTTTTGAAAAGTGCTGTTTGCCGCTTATAACGTTTAAAGTTTGGGTGTCATCCTTATAGAGCATAATAGTGACAAGCGCATCTGGTATACGCGCTTCAAGCCACTGGCTAATAACATCGAGGATAGGTTTAAGTTCAGTATGGCGACCAATCAGATTAAAAATATGAAAAATTTCTTGATCATCACAATTATTATTCATTCAGACTATCACCTTCCTTAGCTTGTTAACATTTTAGACTTATTATTAAAATAATCATTAGCAAAAGTTTGTATTTATATCTTTAAAATGCGGAAATATGGTCAATATTACGTGTATTTGATAATAATTCTAAAATTTAAAAATCACAGCCGAAGCTGTGATCTAAAACTATACTTTTACTCAATCAGAATATTGCGGACTTATTTTTAGGCTGCTTGTTGACGACTGTCCACTAATTTACAGCCAGTCTGCCGTTGCAATTCTTCAAAACTTAAGCCATCCACTATTTCAATAACCTGAGCTTGTCGGTCTTTTAATTCAATCACACACAAATCAGTATAAATACGGTTGACACAATGTTTACCTGTTAGAGGATAAGTCAGTTCTTCAACAATTTTTGCCTCACCGTTTTTGGTCACATGTTCCATGCAAACATAGACACAGCGAGCACCCACTGCCAGATCCATCGCACCGCCTACAGCAGGTACAGCATCAGCATTACCGGTATGCCAGTTCGCCAGATCACCATTAATAGCGACCTGAAAAGCCCCCATGATACAGATATCCAGATGCCCGCCTCGCATGATATCGAAAGAGTCGGCAGAATTCATAAAACTGCCACCTTGCAACATGCTTACGAGTTCTTTGCCGGCGTTAATCAGATCATCATCTGCCTGTTCAGGATCACTCAATGCAGCAAAACCTAAAACGCCATTTTCCGAGTGTAGAATTACTCCTTGTTCAGGTTTTAAATAACCTGCTACGCGTGTCGGTAAACCAATACCCAAATTTACAAAAGAGCCGGTTGGAATGTCTTGTGCAACTTTAGCTACAATCTGTTCACGACTACGTTTTTGAATATTCATTATTTAATATCTCCAACCTTGACCACATGCTGTACAAAAATCCCTGGCGTTACGATGATCTCTGGATCAAGCTCCCCCAGTTCCACAACTTGATGGACTTGTGCAATGGTGGTTTTTGCTGCTTTGGCCATGATCGGACCAAAATTCCGTGCTGCCTTACGGTAGGTCAAGTTGCCCCACTGATCTGCCTGATTGGCATAAACCAAGGCATAATCAGCATGTATCGGATATTCCAGCACATAATCTTTTCCATTGATATTACGGGTTTCTTTACCCTCAGCTATTTTGGTACCAAAACCGGTTGGAGTAAAAACAGCTCCTAAGCCTGCACCGGCTGCCTGAATACGGCAGGCCAGATTGCCTTGTGGCACCAGTTCCAGCTCAACTTTTCCGGCTTTATACAGATCTTCAAAGACGGTTGAGTTATTGGCCCGTGGAAATGAACAGATCATTTTTTTAACCAGTCCAGACAACAGCAGATTGGTTAGACCACGATCTCCAGAAGCTGCATTGTTGTTAATAATGGTTAAGTCTCTAGGACCAAAGTCAATTAATGCTTCGATTAATTCTACCGGCTGACCTGCCAGGCCAAAACCACTGGTCATAATGTGTGCACCATCAGGAATTTGCTTAAGTACCGTCTCGATATCCTGCGTGATTTTATTCATCATATTGCTTCCTAGCATGTTCTATCTATATTACGAGTGCAGATTAATCTGCCTTTTGTGGATCAAATAAGCGGTCTTTAATAAAGAAAGCGGGTATCAGGCCGCAAAGAAAATAGGCAATGCCCATAATCAGTAAGCCGGTACCAATTGAGCCTCCTTGAGCAAAATAGCCAATGGTAAGAGGTGCAAACACCGCACCCAGTCGGCCTACGTTATATGCCCCACCCACTGCTGTTCCACGCACTTTGGTGGAGAAGCTTTCTGTCATGTAAGTCGCATTAATACCGTATGGAATACCATAGAGAAAACCGAAAAATAACATCAGCCAGAGGATATTATCCGGCGTATTACCAAAGACAATCACAGGGATAAAAATTGCAGTACCCATAGTGCCGAAAGCAAATACCGCACGACGGCCAATCCGGTCAGCGATAAAACCAGCAATAACTTTGGTACACATCATGATCAGGAAAGTCCCGATCATATACATGGTCATTTCTTTAAACTTGATTCCCAGATCAGTCTCTAAATACGCCGGTAGCCAGTTGCTGACTCCATAATAGCCAAACTGTAAAAATGCGGTACTGAAGGACCAGAGGATAAACATGCGACGGCTAAGTGCATCTTCAAAAATCATTTTAAAAGTATTTTTTGGTTTTTCCTGCAGAATACCACTGGCTTTTGCATCCAGGCGTGCTTTACGCGCATCTAACCAGGCTTTCGGCTCAGGCACCAAGAAGTACATCGCGAAGGCCAGTACAATTGGAATAATGGCAATATAATAGAGGTATCGCCAGCCAAATTCAGGCAATAGCCATCCAGCCAGAACAGTTGCGACCACCGAGCCTAAAGTCCAGCCAGTCATAAGCGTTGCCAATACTGTAGAGCGATATTTGGTGGGTACATACTCTGCCATGAGTGTGTTACAGGCAATATATAGAGCACCTAGTCCAATCGCAGACGTAAAGCGCAGCCATTTGAACTGATCATAACTTTCTACGAATCCTAACCAGAAGGTTAATGAAGAAAATAATGCAATGGCAATGACGATCACACGAACCCGGCCAAAACGGTCACAAGCCCAGCCACCAAAAAAACCGCCGATAGCCATGCCTGCAAGCGTCCAGCTCCCTAAGGCACCGGCCTGCATATTACTTAATGAAAACTCTTGTTTCAGACTGGTCAGACTGTAGGCTAATAACGCAATATCAGCACCATCAACCAATAATGCTAAAAATGAGAAAATAAAGGCCAGAATCCAGACTCTTTGCTTGGGTTCGTTTCCACCTTCCACTGGGTGTTGTTGTGAACTGATCGTATCCATAATGCTCTTTCTACTTTTCGGCACTCCTGTGCCTTTTTAAAACGCATATTTCACTTAATTATTTAGGTGAAATATAGAATATTCGCTGATCATTACCACGCTTTAGCAAGGTGGTATAAAATGATTTTCAAAGTTCTTGATAAATTTTCTCTGCAGAAATCACGTAGCAATACATTGAATGATGTGATTAAGCACAATTCTTAAACCCGTAAAACAATCTAGCCAGCAATGCTGGCTAGAAGTTGATGTCAGGTTTAGTTGCAAAAGGCTGCAATTCCGGTTTGTGCACGACCTAAAATCAGGGCATGTACATCATGGGTACCTTCATAGGTATTTACCACTTCCAGATTAACCAGATGACGGGCTACACCGAATTCATCGCTAATGCCATTTCCACCCATCATGTCACGGGCCAAACGGGCAATATCCAGTGCCTTGCCGCAGTTGTTGCGCTTGATCAGTGATGTACCTTCAACTGAAGCAATGCCTTCATCCTTCATGCGGCCAAAACGTAAAGCCACCTGCAAACCGAGTGCAATTTCAGTTTGCATATCTGCCAGTTTCTTCTGGATCAGCTGATTCGCAGCGAGTGGTCGACCAAACTGTTTACGGTCCATGGTGTATTGATGTGCGGTATGCCAGCAGAACTCTGCAGCTCCCATGGCACCCCAGGCAATCCCGTAACGTGCACTATTCAAGCAGGTAAAAGGCCCTTTTAAACCGCGAACTTCCGGAAATGCATTTTCTTCTGGAACAAAGACGTTATCCATTACAATTTCACCGGTGATTGAGGCACGTAGACCCACCTTGCCGTGAATCGTTGGAGCAGAAAGCCCTTCCCAGCCTTTTTCTAAAATAAAGCCACGAATGTCACCGATATTACCTTCGGCAGAAACTTCTTTGGCCCAAACTACAAATACATCGGCAATCGGACTATTGGTAATCCACATTTTTGCGCCAGTTAAACGGTAACCACCCTCGACTTTTTTAGCACGGCTAATCATGCTGCCCGGATCCGAACCATGATCCGGCTCGGTCAAGCCGAAGCAACCAATATATTCACCGGTTGCTAATTTTGGTAAATACTTCTGCTTTTGCTCTTCAGAACCAAATTCATTAATGGGTACCATCACCAGAGAGCTTTGTACGCTGGCCATTGAACGGTAACCTGAATCGACACGTTCAACTTCACGAGCAATCAGACCATAACTGACATAATTTAAACCTGCACCGCCGTACTGTTCCGGAATGGTTGGACCGAGTAAACCCAGTTCTCCCATTTCACGGAAAATAGCCGGATCGGTTTTTTCATGACGGAACTGTTCCAGTACACGCGGCATCAGTTTGTCTTGACAGTACGCTGCCGCTGCATCGCGAATCATGCGCTCTTCTGATGTCAGTTGCTGTTCTATTAAAAACGGGTCTTGCCAATCAAATCTAATTTTTGTCGTCATTTTAATATTTCCTTATTTTAAAATTATGAGATTAGGCGGTTGCTTGTTTAATCATTTCACGCGCAATAATAATTTGCTGGATTTGTGTGGTTCCTTCATATAAACGGAACAGACGCACATCACGGTAGAAACGTTCAATTGAATATTCACTGATATAACCCGCTCCACCATGAATCTGCAAACAGCGATCAGCAACTCGACCACACATTTCAGTTGCAAACATTTTGGCACAAGAGGCTTCAGTCGTAACATTTTGGCCAGCATCACGTAGACGCGCAGCATCCAGCACCATACATTTGGCTGCATAAATCTCGGCTTTGGAGTCTGCCAACATACCTTGGATTAGCTGGAAATTCGCAATGGGCTGGCCAAACTGTTTGCGTTCCACTGCATAGTTAAGTGCATCTTCCAGCATACGCTCTGCCATGCCGACGCTATAACCGGCAATGTGCAGACGGCCCTTATCTAGAACGCGCATTGCTGTTTTGAAGCCAATCCCTTCTACACCGCCAATCAGCTGATCTTTATGCACTTTACAGTTATCAAAAATTACATCACAGGTATAGGAACCATGTTGGCCCATTTTCTTGTCAATTTTACCTAGGCTTAAACCAAGTGTGCCTGCTTCGACTAGAAATGCTGAAATACCGCTCGCACCTTTAATCTCTTGATTGGTACGTGCCATCACGGTAAATGTCGTGGCACGTGGTGCATTGGTGATAAAGCGTTTAGTTCCGTTTAAAATATAATAATCGCCGTCTTTGACTGCACTGGTTTTTAAAGCAGCAGCGTCTGAGCCGGAATCCGGTTCGGTCAAACAGAATGAACCAATAATTTCGCCCGTTGCATAACGCGGTAAATATTTCTGTTTTTGTTCTTCTGTACCGTCGATAATGATGCCACTTGAGCCAATGCCGTTGTTAGTACCAATTAAAGAGCGGAATGCAGCTGATGTATGACCTAACTCCATCGCGACCAGAATTTCTTCTTCCATGGTAATGCCTAAACCACCATATTCTTCTGGAATCGTCAGGCCAAACAAGCCCAGCTCTTTCATCTGTTCCACAATATGTTCAGGAATGGCATTGTTCTCTTCTACTTCATGCTCAAGAGGCACCAGTTCATTTTTTACAAAATCGCGAATCGTTGACAGAAGTTGGTCTAGCATTTCCGGATCACGAATCATATGAATCTCCATGGATATGATTTAGGTAAATTCCTTTACCCTTATTTTTGTTTCGTATTACGAAATAAATAATCATATAAAATCATTTTGAGCAAGTGAAATTATTAAAAATTTTATTTTTTAAACAAAAAATGAAATTTTTCTGGCATTCCAGTTAATTTATGTTTAAGATTTAATTTCACGATACGAAATATTTTGATGAATGATTGTTTTATTTATCAGTTTTTTGAATAGATAATTAAACCTTTTTTCTTGCTGTAATACTTGTCGATCACTGACTCTTTCGGAGAAATCGAAACTTTTTAAATGTTTTGGCTACGTATTAAACCTAAAAAACTAGATGATTTTATATCGTCTTTAAACTTGAGTAACAAAATTCTTTCCGGCCACAAATAACTTCGGCACTTTTTCTTATATTTTATCTTTTATAGAAGTGTTTTATTTTGTATCGTGAAATTATGTTGCTATCATATTCATTAATTTAACTTTAATTGCCCTGACCATGACAAAAAATAAAACTGGTGAAATTCCCAACTTTGATGAAATCCGTTTAGATCCGATTTCACATATTCATAGAGAAAATAATCCTCAATTTATTGCGTCTATTGCGCGTGGATTGGAAATCTTGCGTTGCTTTTCAGCGACCAATCAATTGCTTGGCAATCAGGAAATTGCACAATTAACCAACTTACCCAAGCCAACTGTGGCCCGTATTACCAGCACCCTGGTTTCTTTAGGTTATTTAAAACAACTACCGAATACCACGAAATATCTGTTGGATGTTGGCGTATTGGCTTTGGGCTATGCAGCTTTGAGTAATATTTCTGCACGTACTCAGGCTTATCCGTTTATGGAAGAAATGTCACGCTATTCCCAAGCCCCTGTGGCAATGGCTACCCGTGACCGTTTGAGCATGATTTATCTGGAAGTGGTACATACAGAATCGACGCTGACCATGCGCCGCCCTGTCGGTTCGACTTTACCGATTCATAGCAGTGCCATGGGACGTGCCTGTCTGGCAGCAATGGATGTAAAAGAACGCGAATATTTATTTGACGCGATCAAGAAAAGAAACGAAGATCAGTGGCCAACCATCAAGCGTAATCTGGAACGTGCAATCCGTGATTATCAGGATTATGGCTATTGTCTGTCTCTAGGTGACTGGGCTAAGGATGTGAATTCCGTGGCAGTTCCATTGGTTCACCCTAAACACGGGATATTAACGTTTAACTGTGGTGCTCCAAGTTATCTGTTAAATCAGGAAAAACTGGAAAATGAAATTGGGCCGCGTCTGATTCACATGGTGAACAATATTGCTATGAATCTCAATAATATATAAAAAAATTAATCATCAGAGCGACATTCAGTCGCTCTTCTTATTGAATACCCAATCTACACATCTTCTTCCTTTATCTATAATTTACAGCAAACCTTTTTAATACGGTGAAATAGATAAGATTTAAAAAATAGATAAAGTCCTATTTCAAATAAAAAGATCAAAAATAAGCTTCATAACCGATTTAGATAATGCTATAAATATCGTATAGCGAAATTGGATTTTATATTATGGAAGATATAACAAGAGAATCGATGGAGTTTGACGTCGTCATCGTAGGCGCAGGCCCTGCGGGTCTTTCTGCTGCGATCAAAATCCGTCAGCTTGCAATTGAAAACAACTTAAACGATTTGTCCGTTTGTGTCGTAGAAAAAGGCTCCGAAGTCGGTGCACATATTCTGTCTGGTGCGGTACTTGAACCGCGTGCCATGAACGAGTTGTTCCCGGACTGGAAAGAACAAAGTGCCCCGCTGAATGTCCCGGTGACTGAAGATAAAACCTTCTTCCTGCTGTCAGATGAAAAATCACAGGAAGCACCGCACTGGATGGTGCCTAAAACCATGCATAACGATGGCAACTATGTCATCTCGCTCGGCAACGTGGTGCGCTGGTTAGGCCAGAAAGCCGAAGAACTCGAAGTATCGATCTTCCCGGGCTTTGCGGCATCAGAAATTCTGTATCATGCCGATGGCACAGTCAAAGGCATCCAAACCGGTGACATGGGCATTGGTAAAGATGGCGAACCGACGCATAACTTTACCCCGGGTTATGAACTGCATGCCAAATACACGTTATTTGCTGAAGGTTGCCGCGGTCACTTAGGTAAGCGTTTAATCCAGAAGTTCAACCTGGACAAGGATGCTGATCCGCAACACTACGGTATCGGCATTAAAGAGTTGTGGGAAATCGATCCTGCCAAGCACAAACCGGGTCTGGTGATGCATGGTGCCGGTTGGCCACTTTCTGAAACCGGTTCTTCAGGCGGCTGGTGGCTCTACCACGCGGAAAACAACCAGGTGACCCTGGGCATGATCGTGGATCTGTCCTATACCAACCCCCACATGTATCCGTTCATGGAAATGCAGCGCTGGAAAACCCATCCATTAATTAAGCAATATCTCGAAGGTGGCAAGCGTATTTCCTATGGTGCCCGTGCCGTGACCAAAGGTGGTTTTAACTCGCTACCAAAATTCACCTTCCCGGGCGGCTCATTGATTGGTGATGATGCCGGCTTCCTGAACTTTGCCAAGATCAAAGGCTCACATACTGCAATGAAGTCCGGCATGCTCTGCGGTGAAGCGGTGTTTGAAGCAATTGCGGCCGGTGTACAACAAGGCGGTGATCTGGCGATTGCACGTGTTGTAGAGGGTGAAGATTTCTTTGTCAAAGAACTCACCGCGTATACCGATAAGTTTAACAACAGCTGGCTGAAAGAAGAGCTCTATAACTCGCGTAACTTCGGTCCTGCGATGCACAAGTTCGGTCAATGGATCGGTGGTGCCTTTAACTTTATCGACCAGAACGTGTTTAAAGTTCCATTCACTTTACATGATCTGGTTCAGGACCATGCTGCGCTAAAAACCCAGGCAGCTGAAAGCTTCAAGCCGACCTATCCAAAACCGGATGGCAAGCTGACCTTTGACCGTCTGTCTTCAGTGTTTGTCTCGAATACGGTCCATGAAGAGAACCAGCCAGCGCACTTGAAACTGACCGATGCTTCGATTCCGGTGGAAGTCAACCTGCCGACATGGGATGAACCTGCGCAGCGTTACTGCCCGGCGGGTGTCTATGAAATCATGGAAAATAATGACGGTTCGAAACGTTTCCAGATCAATGCAGCCAACTGTGTGCACTGCAAGACCTGTGACATCAAGGAACCGTCCCAGAACATCACCTGGGTAACACCGGAAGGTGGTGGTGGTCCGAATTACCCGAATATGTAAGGTAATTCCTGTGAATGAGAAAAATACATCTATTTCTCACATTCACATACCCAATCTTGAAGCAGTTAATATTAACACTTCACTTTAATTTTTTAGGTAATCCCAGTTCCCGAGGGAGCTGGGATTAATAAATTTTCAAATAGAAAAATAGAAAAGATTGCATATAGGGTCAGAGATAAAAATGGCCTACTCGAAACCGAGTAAGCCATCTTTAATATTTAAAACAAATGACGAAAACTTTTAGTCATTCATCTATGGATTATTGCTGAGCCACAAACTTTGCACGCGCCGCATGCAGTTTCTTGTAACTGTCAATCAGGCGCAAATGACGATCCAGCCCTTCTAGCTGCATGTTGGTTTCGGTCAAACCATAGAAACGGACTGTTCCTTCAATTGAACCTAAAACGGCATCCATACGGGCATCACCAAACATACGACGGAAGTTGTGTTCATAATCTTCCAGTTCCATTTCATCATCCAGAATGACTTCCAGAACGACATTCATGCACTGGTAGAACAGGCCACGTTCAACGGTATTGGTATTGAACTGCAGGAACTGCTCAACCAGATCTTTGGCTTCTTCAAATTGCTGCAAAGCCACATAAATCAGTAGTTTCAGTTCAAGAATAGTGAGTTGGCCCCATTCAGTATTTTCATCGAACTCGATACCGATCAAGGTTTTGATTTCGGTATAGTCATCCTCATCTGCTTCTTCCAGACGCTCAACCAATGCTTCCAATTGTTCATCATCCAGACGGTGCAGATTCAGGATATCTTCACGATATAACAAAGCCTTGTTGGTATTGTCCCAAACCAGATCTTCTACCAGATAAATTTCCGAATAGCCCGGTACCAGAATACGGCAAGCTGTTGCACCTAGATGCTGATACACCGCCATATAAACTTCATGGCCCATGTCTTCCAGAATCGTGAATAATTCCTGAGCTTCGTCCGCATTCGAATTTTGACCGTTATTAGTGAAATCCCACTCGACAAAATCATAATCTGATTTCGCGCTGAAGAAACGCCAAGACACTACACCGCTCGAGTCGATGAAATGCTCGACGAAGTTATTTGGTTCAGTCACGGCATTACTGCTAAAGGTTGGTTTTGGCAGATCATTCAGACCTTCAAAACTACGGCCTTGCAATAACTCAGTCAGACTGCGTTCTAATGCCACTTCAAAGTTAGGATGGGCACCGAATGAGGCAAATACACCGCCAGTACGCGGGTTCATCAGGGTGACACACATGACCGGGAACTGACCGCCTAAAGATGCATCTTTGACCAGAACCGGGAAGCCCTGTTCTTCTAGGCCTTTAATGCCTTCAACAATTTTTGGATATTTTGCCAGAACATGTTCAGGCACATCCGGTAGTGCCAGTTCACCTTCCAGAATTTCGCGTTTAACAGCACGCTCGAAAATTTCAGACAGACATTGTACTTGCGCTTCAGCCAAGGTATTGCCGGCACTCATCCCGTTACTTAAGTAAAGGTTTTCGATCAGATTCGACGGGAAATAAACGGTTTCACCATCAGACTGACGTACAAATGGCAATGAACAGATGCCACGTGCTTTATTACCAGAGTTGGTGTCGTAAAGATGGATACCCAATAATTCATCTTCAGGATCATAAATTTCACGGGTATGTTCATCTAAAACTTCTGCAGGTAGTTCGCCATTTGGACCTGGCTGGAACCATTTTTCATCTGGATAATGCACAAATTCGGCATTGGCAATATCCTCACCCCAGAACTGGTCGTTATAGAAGAAGTTACAGTTCAGACGCTCAATAAATTCGCCCAAGGCAGATGCCAGCGCACTTTCTTTGGTCGAACCTTTACCGTTGGTAAAGCACATTGGCGACTGCGCATCACGAATATGCAATGACCAGACATTCGGCACGATATTACGCCAAGACGCAATTTCAATCTTCATGCCGAGGCCTGCCAGAATGGCAGACATATTGGCAATGGTTTCTTCCAGCGGCAGGTCTTTACCTGGAATGAAAGTCGTATGATCAGAAGCCAGACTTGGCATCAATAAAGCTTGAGCATCCGCATCAATGCTTTCCACTTCTTCAATGACAAATTCAGGACCGGTTTGAATTACTTTCTTGACAGTACAACGATCAATCGAACGTAAAATCCCTTGGCGGTCTTTTTCAGAAATATCAGCCGGCAGTTCCACCTGAATTTTAAAAATCTGTTTATAGCGGTTTTCAGGATCAACAATATTGTTTTGCGAAAGGCGGATATTATCAGTCGGAATGTCACGTGCTGCGCAATAGACTTTGACAAAATAAGCCGCACAAAGTGCTGATGACGCCAGAAAATAATCGAATGGGCCGGGTGCCGAACCATCGCCTTTATAGCGGATCGGCTGATCGGCAATCACCGTGAAGTCATCGAACTTGGCTTCCTGGCGAAGATTATCGAGATAATTGACCTTAATTTCCATGTGGGTACCTAAATATTCTTATGTGCCGTCACGGACAGATAAGATGCTGAATCTGAATATACAAGCCGGTTCACGGAGGAGAACTTGAATGAAAAATAGAAAATGGTCAGGTTATACCATTTGACGAAGTGTCTGGATAACGCTGCCGAGAATGGGCGCTATTATAGAATTATTTTATGAAATTGATAATATTTGTCTGAAATTCTGGCAGATTAAACCAGATCCTCAGTCTTTCCTGAGCTGCCGGAGCATGAATCAACTTCAAGTCATGGCTTATACTATTAATCAAAGTTGCAGATAAGGCAGATTTTCACCTGCCTAGTCTGAGATAACTTTAGAAATCATAACTCAGTGCAAATACTGCAAGATTACGCTGCTTGTCATCATAGCGGTCATAACCGCCAAAGATATATTCACCTGACACACTCAACTGCGGTAAAAGCGCATAACTGAGTCCGGCAGAAGCATAACGAAAGGCAAACTGCTTTTCAGTATCGCCCAGTTCACCGCCTTCGTATTTGCCTTCATCGTTAAAATAGCTCCCCGCTGCCGTAACGCTGGCATTGAGGCGATCATTTAACTGGTGGCTCAGGTTAAGCGTGTAAAAAGTATCGCCCTGATTGGCATAAGCCACATCATACAGATAAGTCGATACGCTGGCGCCGATACTGGTCTGATCATTCAATGCACGGCTTACATTTAAACCTAGCTCATTTCCAGTGGTGTTCTCACCGCCCGGATAATAATAGGTCGCATTCCATAAATCCCAATCATAATTTTCGCTGCTATAGGTATAACCCACCAGAAAATCATGCTCGAATTTATCTGAACGATGTCCCTGACGCCCCTGCACTTCTGCATAAGAGTATCCAAGCGTAGATCCCCAATATCCGACATAAAAATTGCCATAAGCCAGATTCAATGCAGCCTGTACAGCAACGTCATCATTTTCAGGTGCATTGGTCAAACCGCGGGAGACGTATTTGGAGACCACACTCAAGTTTCCGCTTGCTTCTATTTGTTTTACTTCCGCATCATCGGCATAACAGTAAAAACTTGAAACAGCAGCACAGCCAAACAGCACTGTTTGATTGAATATTTTCATAAAATATAAATTGTATTAAGCAAAGCCGGAGATAAAACGACAGCAGTCGAGGTTTTATCTCCGTTTTGGGGAAAAAATTGAAATTCGTTTTACTCCTGCTTTGCCAGATGACAGGAATAAAACCATGATTTAAGCGCGAGGCGCCTTGTAAAAAGGTGCCGATGAAGGCGCAAGAGCAGGTTTGCCACGAATATGGTCTGCCAGTTTTTCAGCGATCATAATCGTAGTTGCATTGAGGTTACCGGTAATGATCAAAGGCATAATCGAGGCGTCAATCACACGCAACCCCTGCATTCCATGTACGTGTCCATAACCATCGACAACCGCCATGTCATCCTCACCCATTTTACAGCTACAGGACGGATGATACGCTGTTTCTGCATGATTACGAACAAATTCATCAATTTCTGCATCAGTTTGCAGATTTTTGCCCGGACTGATTTCTTCACCACGATAGGGATCCAGGGCGGGCTGATTCATAATTTCACGGGTAATACGGATGGCATCACGGAATTCGCGCCAGTCCTGTTCAGTACTCATATAGTTGAACAGAATACTTGGATGTTCAAACGGATCTTTGGATTTCAGGCGAACCCGACCACGAGATGGTGAACGCATGGAACCGACATGAGCCTGGAAGCCGTGTTCATGAATAGCATTGGTCCCATTATAGTTAATCGCCACTGGCAGGAAGTGATACTGGATGTTTGGCCATTCAAACTCATCCGAAGAACGGATAAAGCCACCCGCTTCAAACTGGTTGCTGGCACCAATGCCTTTACCCAGGAATAACCATTCTGCGCCAATCATGGGCTGGTTATACCATTTTAATGCTGGGTATAAGCTGACCGGTTTTTTGCACTTATATTGTAAGTACATTTCCAGATGGTCTTGCAGGTTTTCACCCACACCCGGCAGGTCCTGAACCACCGGAATATCCAGACTTTTTAACAGTTCGGCCGGACCTACACCGGAGCGTTGCAGGATTTGCGGCGAGGCAATTGCACCTGCACATAGCAATACTTCACGGTCTGCAAAGACCTGAATCGGCTGTAAGGTATTTTGTCCTTCAAAATATTCCACACCAATCGCCTGATTACGATTAAACAGAATACGGTTGGTCATGGCGTGGGTAATAATCGTGAGATTATCCCGGCCTTTGGCTATATCGAGATAACCACGTGCTGTACTGGAACGACGGCCTTGCGGCGTTACAGTACGGTCCATCGGCCCAAAACCTTCCTGCTGATAGCCATTCAGGTCATCAGTACGTGGATAACCGGCCTGTACACCTGCCTCGACCATGGCATGGAACAGTTCATTATTGCCATTTTTAGGTGTTGCCACCGAAACCGGTCCAGAATCACCATGATAATCATTGCCGCCAATATCGCGCGTTTCAGCTTTTTTATAATACGGCAGACATTCAGCATAGCTCCAGTGTTCTAGCCCCTTCAGGCTGGCCCACTGTTCAAGATCCATAGCATTACCGCGAATGTAACACATGCCGTTAATTAATGAAGAACCGCCCAGACCTTTTCCGCGCCCGCACTCCATACGACGATTATTCATATGAGGTTCGGGATCGGTCAGATAGGCCCAGTTATAGCGTCGTCCCTGTAATGGATAAGCCAATGCAGCAGGCATTTGTGTTCTGAAGTCTAGACGGTAATCCGGCCCACCTGCTTCCAGCAATAGGACTTTCACATCCGGATCTTCAGTTAAACGCGCTGCGAGTACATTCCCTGCCGAACCTGCACCGATAATAATATAGTCGTAATTCATCCAATCCTCCCTTATGCGCTAAATACAGACTGGAAAGGACTAAGTTCAACTTGCACCGACTTGGTCTGGGTATATTGCTGTAGCGTGACAATACCGTTTTCGCGACCGACACCTGAATGTTTATAGCCACCGACAGGCATTTCTGCCGGTGATTCGCCCCAGGTATTGATCCAGCAAATGCCGGCTTCGATTTGATGAATAATACGATGCGCACGTGCCAGATTCGGTGTCACGACACCAGCTGCCAAACCATATTCGGTATCATTGGCACGACGAATCGCCTCTTCTTCTGAGTCATAACTCAGAATACTCATGACTGGACCAAAAATTTCTTCACGGACAATCGTCATGTCGTCACGGCAATCGGTAAATACCGTTGGTAGCACATAAGCGCCTTGGGCAAACTGCTCATCTTCAGCACGGCCGCCACCACACAATAAGCGTGCACCTTCGATCTTGCCCTGTTCAATATAGCCCAGCACTTTTTCCATATGAGAGAAGCTGGACACTGGACCAAAATTGGTCTCAGGATCAAGTGGATCCCCCATACGGATATAAGGAATACGCTGCAAAATCTTGTCTTCAAATTTTGCTTTCAAGGCCAAAGGGATAAATACCCGGGTTCCATTGGTACAGACCTGACCAGAACTGTAGAAGTTAGCCATCATGGCTATATCTGCCGCCAGATCCAGATCGGCATCTTCACAGATAATCAGCGGGGATTTTCCGCCCAGCTCCATGGTGACTTCTTTCAGGCTGGAATTTGCAGCTTGGGCCATGACTTTTTTGCCGGTTGCGACACCACCGGTAAATGAAACTTTGGCTATGTCCGGATGTGAAGTCAGATAGCCACCAATGTCACCACTACCGGTCACCACATTAAATACACCATGTGGCACACCGGCTTCTGTATAAATTTCTGCCAGTTTTAATGCAGTTAATGGCGTGATTTCACTGGCTTTAAAGATCATGGCATTGCCTGCTGCCAGTGCAGGTGCAGATTTCCATAATGCGATCTGAATCGGGTAATTCCATGCACCAATCCCGGCGACCACACCCAAAGGTTCACGTCGGGTATAGACAAATGAACTGCTTCTGAGTGGGATTTGCTGACCTTCTAATGCTGGCAAAATACCTGCATAGTATTCAAGTACATCTGCACCTGTCGCAATATCGACGGTGGATGTTTCACTGAAAGCTTTACCACTGTCGAGACTTTCTAAACGCGCCAGCTCGTCATTACGTTCACGGAGGATGGCAACAGCCTTGTTCAAAATACGGGAACGTTGAATCGCCGTCATTTCTGCCCAGACTTTTTGTCCTTGTTGTGCCGATTCAACAGCGCGATCGATATCTTTTCGCGTACATACCTGCACGTCTGCCAGAATTTCGCCTGTTGCAGGATTAATCGTTTGAAACGTGCTATTGGACGTTGCATCGACATATTGTCCATGAATATAAGGACGTTGCAGTTTGAATGTTGTCAATGGAATTTCCTCGCAGGTGGGTTATTTGAGTTGTTGCCGGATATATTCACTACACAGTTCAATCGGCAGTTCTGGGTCAATTTCGCCATTTACCAAAGCACCTCTTAACCAGAATCCGTCAATCAATGCTGCCAGACCTTGAGCGGCTTTCTCTGCCTGGTCTTTATTCAACTTTTTCATGAATTCATATTTAAGGTTGGAATGTAAGCGGTAATGATTGATCTGCTGTAAACGGTGTAATTCAGGTTGGTGCAAACTGCTAGCCCAGAATGCCAACCAGACTTTCATGGCTGCCTTGTCCGTTTGTGGAGCAGCAAAATTACCACGTACGATCGCTAACAAGCGCTGCTCCGGTAAGTCATCAACCTGTATCTTTATCTGTGCAACAGATTTACCCAATTGCTGTAATAAGTAACGCATTGTGGCTTCAATCAAGCCATTTTTACCTCGAAAATAATGACTTATGATGCCGGTTGAGACACCTGCCCTCTGAGCAATTTGACTAATTGAAGCTTCTGCAAAACCTAGCTCATTCACTGCAGCTAAGGTGGCATCGATCAGTTGCTGACGACGGATCGGTTGCATACCAACTTTGGGCATAGGACTAACCTGAATAACGGATATAACAACAGAAAGTCACTCTGCTAAAAAATAGCGGAATGAGGTAACAATTCATAAACGCTTTTTTAATTGAACGTTCAATTAATAAAAATTATAGTGCCAGCTCACCCTTGATGTACAGCGCAGTTTGTTTTGGATTTGCAAAAGTTTGTAATTCACGAAAACAAGGAAGTTTTACCGCAGGCTTTTGCTTTTAAATCACACTGCACTGTAGATCATCCGGCAACAAAACGATGGTCATGGATTTATGCAAAAGAAAAATGAACAGATGCAAGATGGTCTGAATAAAGTAGTTTTTTATTTTTCGGCGACACTTATTCTGCTGTTTTCTATCATTACCATTTTATTTAATGAACAAGCCAATCAAGTCATTATTAATATTTTAAACTGGGTTAGTCGTACCTTTAGCTGGTATTACCTGCTGGCGGCCACGCTGTATCTGGTTTTTATCGTCTTTATCGCCTGCTCACGTTATGGCGAGATTAAATTAGGCCCCAAACATTCCAAGCCAGAATTTAGCCTGCTGAGTTGGTCGGCGATGCTATTTTCTGCCGGAATCGGGATTGACCTGATGTTTTTCTCGGTAGCGGAACCACTTTCCCACTATATGAATCCGCCTGTAGGTGAAGGCGAAACCTTCGAAGCTGCGCGCCAGTCCATGGTGTGGACCCTATTTCACTACGGTTTAACCGGCTGGAGTATGTATGCGCTGATTGGGGTCGCGCTAGGTTATTTCAGCTATCGCTACAATTTACCGCTCACCATACGATCGGCACTTTATCCGATCTTTGGTAAAAAAATTAATGGTCCAATTGGCCATACTGTGGATACGGCTGCAGTACTCGGCACAATTTTCGGTATTGCCACGACATGCGGAATTGGCGTTGTGCAATTAAATTATGGCCTGCATGTGCTGTTTGATTTACCGGAAAATATCTGGATTCAAACTGCACTCATCGCTGTTGCTGTGATTATTACTATTATTTCAGTCACTGCCGGTGTCAATAAAGGCATCCGGATCCTGTCTGAAATTAATATCTATGTGTCAATTGGGCTGCTGCTATTCATTCTGTTTGTAGGCAATACCGAGTTTTTATTAGCCGCCTTGATTCAAAATTTTGGTGACTATATCAGCCAGTTCCCGAAACTTTCTTTAACCAGTTTTCCTTTTGAACAACCGAAAGAGTGGATGAATAGCTGGACCCTGTTCTTCTGGGCATGGTGGATCGCCTGGTCACCTTTTGTTGGTCTGTTCCTGGCCCGTATTTCCCGTGGTCGTACCATTCGCGAATTTGTCACCGGGACTTTGGTTATTCCTCTGTTATTTACCCTGACCTGGTTGTCTATTTTCGGTAACAGTGCTTTATACAGCGTGATTTTTGATGGTAATACTCAACTTGCTACGACAGTTTTAGAAAATCCGGCACATGGTTTTTATGATCTGCTGGCGCAGTATCCAGGCTTTATGTTTACTGCAGGTGTCGCCACCATTACCGGCTTACTGTTCTATGTGACCTCAGCGGACTCGGGGGCATTGGTATTGGGAAATTTCACGACCAAATTCACTAATATTGAACATGATTCACCGCGCTGGCTGAGTGTGTTCTGGGCCATTGCCATCGGTTTGCTGACTTTGGCAATGCTCATGGCGAATGGCGTAACAGCATTACAGAACACCACGATTATTATGGGCCTGCCTTTTAGTTTCGTGATTTTCTTTGTGATGGCCGGACTGTATAAGTCCTTGCGTCTGGAGGATTTTCGGCAGGCCAGTACCAGTCTGAATGCTGCGCCTGTGGTCGGTAATGTGGATATCCTGAACTGGAAGAAGCGTCTGAGCCGGGTCATGCTGCATCCAAGCCTGTCCCAGACCCTGACCATGCTGGATAATGTTTGCAAACCAGCCATTGAGGCCGTTGCAACCGAGTTAATTGACAAAGGCATTCAAGTAAATATTCAGGAAAAATCGCTTGAGGAAGAACCTGAACTGTATCACCTGGATCTGACCATTCAGCTCGATGAAGAAGAAAACTTTGTCTATGAAATATGGCCGGTACGCTATGACACGCCAAATTTCAGTTCACGTGGTAAACGAACCAAACGTTATTACTATCGTCTGGAAAGTTATCTGTTTGAAGGCTCTCAGGGCAACGATCTGGTCGGTTATAGTAAGGAACAGGTGATCAATGACATCCTGGATAAATATGAACGCCATATGATGTATCTGCATATTAACCGGATCAGCCCAGGTAAACGTCCGCTGTTCCCGGACCGTGAAATCTAGGATATCTCAATTACGGAAGGACTGAATGATGTCAGAAAGTTTGAATGCATTTGCCCTGTTTTTCTCCCTGCTCAACCCTTTTCTGATGAGTATTTATATGCTCGGAATTATCCGTAATTCCGACGCAAAAGTATTCAACATGGCATTGATTCAGGGCAGTCTGATCAGCTTTATTGTGTTCATCATTTTTGCAAAAACCGGTGAAGCCTTCTTTAATGAAGTCTTGCATGTACGGTTTGAGTCCTTCCAGATTTTTGGCGGTATTATTTTTCTGGTGATTGGCTATCGTTATGTCTTTGAAGGTGCTGATACGATTGGTGTGATGCGTGGAGCGCCCAGTCATCTGGCGGGCACGATTGCCATGCCGTTTATGATCGGTCCGGGTACCATTTCGGCATCTGTGATCACCGGCATACAGCTCAGTTTAATGCAAACCATTCTGGTGATTTTTTCTACGCTGTTTCTGACTTGTAGCCTGCTGATCCTGATGAAATATCTGCATGATCATTTACAACATAAATATTCCAACTACATTGACCTGTATGTCGATATTGTCGGTCGTGTTGCTGCGCTTCTGATTGGTACGATTGCCATCGATATGATTGTGACAGGCGTTACCGGAATTTTAGAAACCTGATAAACCTTTTCTATCAATAAATAAAAAGAGCGGTTTTCACCGCTCTTTTTTTTGATTTTAAAAATTAAAATTTAAATGACACACCGGCATAAGTAGAAAAACCTTCACCTGGTGAAGATCGCGCTACATCAGCACCTTTATCATTCAGACCAGGAATCACGACCGCAGCATATTTCTCATCCGTGATATTTTTAAAGTTGATCCAGGTTTTCCACGATTGATGTTCTGGTGCATAACCCACGTCAATGCCCCAGATCTGATAGTCATCACTGAATCGGCTATTGGCATAATCATGTGCCATCTTCGATGCATATTCGGTATTCAAACCAATATAGAGGCCATTATTCAAGGCATAACTTAGTTGAGCCTGATACAGATGTTTAGGGATTCCTGGCAACTGGTTCTTGCCAAACAATGGATCATTTTTGTACTGGAAATCGCTAAGGGTATAAGCCTGTTGCAGACGCAGTTCGCCATATTGGGATTCATGCAATGGCGTATCTAGACTTAGCTCCACCCCTTGATGAATCGTTGGCGTCGCATTTTCTTCTACACCGATTCTTTCCTTTGGTGTATTGGGATCAACAGTATCTCCATAATCCTTAATCATTTCAGAGGTTAACAGTTCATTTTTTACTTTAGAATAATAGTAGCTCAGTGCCCAGTCTCCAAAGCCCGATTGTCCACGTCCGCCCAGTTCAAAGCTATTAGCGGTTTGCGTGTCCAAATAGATTGGCGCACGCACTCGATTTGATGCAGCTCCATTGTCTTTAGGATAATAATAAGGTGAAGACCAAGCCATCGCCCAGGGATGTGCCGGCTCAATACTGCGGCTTAAATTGGCAAACCATTGCACAGAGTCATTCGGCTGATAGGTCAACCCAAGTCGTGGTGCAAAATTCCATTCATAACGACTGACTTCAGGACTCGCCACAGGATAAGTTACTTCACTTTCCCGATGGGTATACACCGCTGCCAATCCCAGATCTAATTTGAACTGATCATTTAATGTGGTTTCCTGATCAAATTGCAGGACGTTGTCTGAACCGCGATAGGTATAACGGCGGGTAACGGTATCTGCCGGATACAAAGTTCCATCAATAGTCGTATCACGTCGGATGGTTTCCGTTACACCACTGTCCGGACGATGAGTCGTGCTGCGCAAGGCAATACGCCCCTGATGCTCCAGACCTAGAAACTGGTAAGGTTTTTCATACTGGAAGCGCGCTGTAATATCTTCATAATCGACATTAGTACGATAACTGCTTTCACTTAAATCCAGCGGATAATGATGATAAGCCAGACTGCCGGTCAGTTTAGCATCATCCTGTAAATTCCAGGTCGTAGTATTGGCCAACCAGGTACTGCCTGGCTGAATCCGTTTGGCATCTACCGCTAAATTAAAGCTATTCGCTGCTTCAGGATCATTTTTGAGCTGTTCTTGCGTAATACGACCTGGAGTTAAATGCTTGCTCTCACGGTAACGGGCATAAAAACGGGTTTCGATATCCGGACTAATTTGATAGCCCAAATTAAAAGCCAGACCTTTGCCATCGCCTTCAGCATGATCCTGAATCCCATCGAACTGGGTACCCGTCAGCGCCAAATAATAATCCATCTGATCCAGCTTTCGGCCGGTACTAAACTGATATTTCTGATAACCATGACTGCCCATTTCATATTTGAGTTCAGAGCCATCCTGATCAGCGCCAGTCTTGGATTTATAGTTGATTGTTCCACCTAAGGCCAGTCCACCCTGTTTAAAGCCATTGGCTCCGCGATAGACGCCGACATGATCAATCCACCAGGGTTCTAGCAGTTCATACGCTGTACCACCCGGTCCGGTAAATGGAATATCATCAATCAGGACGTGCGTACCGGATGCATGTGCACCCGAAGTCCGGTTGATGCCTGAGCCACGGATCGATATTTTTGCACCTTCATTCCCTGCAGACTGGGCATAAATTCCTGGCTGTAAACGGAACACATCGGCCGTGGTTGCAAGTCGCTGCTGTTCTAGCTGCTGCTCGCCAATAAAATTCGTTCCTCCTGAAACCTGAGCCAGCTCTTTCTGATATTGCTGCTGCGGATTGGCATTTTGCTCAGCGCTGATCACAATAGTATTCAGCTGTTGAACGTTGCCCGGTTCTACGGCAGTTTCAGCATAAAGATGACCTGAGACAATCGACAAGATCATGAGGCTCAGCGGGCTTTTCTTGAGAGGAATTTTTGTCATGTGCATGGCGAGTTTATACAGTCCTGTATAAGTGATTCCGTTTTATGAGAGGAAATCAGTTTAAAAATTATGCTGTAGCATAGATCAACATTGTTATTTTCAGGAGTTATTTTCTGCCAAAAAATTGACTGATCAGCGTATGTTTTTTCATTTTATTTAATCTTTTTATTAAAAATCAACTTGCAAGATCAGAACCACATCCTCACAAGTTCCAAGAACTTAATTTTTAAGTATTTGATATTTAATAATATGATATTTAATTCTGCACAGATGTATTTCCACTTGGCAAAATGTAATACTTATCAAAAATTATAATCCACTAAACCAATTCTTTAATTTCGAAAGTTGATCGAAGTTGTATATTTTCTGACTTGAAGTAGACAAGATTAACCTCATCATCTTATAGAAAAATTGAAATTCTTGAGAGAAAAAAGTCCATTTTAAAAAAATCCTGACGATGCAGGATTTTTAAGAATCACGGGCTTATAGACATTCAACTATTCATTGATCAGTTGTAGTAGACCTGTCTTTTTTTGGAAAACCGATCCAGCTGTTTCAAGAAGCCTTCAAAATAATCTTTCTGCTTTTCTTCTGTGCGATAGCCGGCGTATAAAGTTCGACGTAAGCCTTCAGGCGCTACACAGTCTAAACGGCGTGATGTCACCCAGCCTTTCTGCTCATATTCATTTACCACCCAATCAGGTAATGCACCAATCCCGCGACCACTTGCCACTAACTGAATCAGCATTTGAGTCAAGTCGGTGGTGCGAATGGCTTTTGGTAGAATATTAGCGGGAATAAACAAGCGCGACATAATGTCTAAACGGTGTTTATCCACCGGATAAGTCACCAGCGTTTCTTCAGCAAGTTCCTGAACAGTAATCTCTTTCGCACGTACCAGTGGATGGGTATTGGATAAAACCAAGCGTGATTCGTATTCAAATATCGGAAAATATTCAATGCCTTTAAGCGCAATCGGATCAGCCGTAATTAAAAGATCAAACTCTCCGGTTTGTAATAATTCATGCGGATTCGATTCAAAACCTGAAGCAAAGTCCAGATCTACATCCGGATATTGCATCCGGTATTGATTGAGTAGTGGCATCAACCAGTCAAAACAGCTATGACATTCAGAGGAGAAAACTATTCGCCCGGTCTGGCCATGCACAATACGGCTGATATCACTCTGTGCAATTTGAACTTGCGGTAATATTTCATCTGCCAGTTTTAACAACCGCTCTCCAACATTAGAAAAGCTCACAGGGCGACTACGCCGATTGACCACTTCGACGCCAAACCATTGGTCGAGTTCACGTAGCTGATGTGACAAGGCCGATGGGGTTAAACATAAATCACTTGCTGCTGCAACCAGAGAACCATGCTCCCGCAGAGCAGTTAAAGTTCTTAAATGGCGAAGTTCTATCATGGCAAATACCGGAAATTTCAAAAGACGGATGACACTTAATCTGTCTTAAGCATAACCCATTTCTCTTGTTTTATTTAGTTTTTCTCATTTTTAAATAAAAATAGTGAGATATATTCACCTATTGGGTTTGTAAGCTTTAATTGCTAATCCCTTAATTTTTATTAACTTAATTTTCTTAGTTAATTTAAACATCATTAAAATAACCCATAAAATATCATTTAAACTTACAGCAGCAACAAGATAGAAAACTAACTCCGGTATAAAAGTCACAGAATAATTTTGCTGTATTCATACAATAAAAATTAGAAAGTATTTTAGAGGATGAAAGACTATGTCGAATCCAATCGATCGAAATGATGAAGAACTCACTGAAGAGCAACTTGATCCTCAAGAAAAACAGGATCGGGAGATCCAGCGAGGTCAATTAGGCCTTCATGATCCACAGCGACAACGCGATCAGTTGCGTCAGGAAAGACAGGACGAAGAACAGAATCAATAAATTTTCAAGGATTCAAAAATACAAAAAACTCCCCGTTCTTAAAAATAGATGGGGAGTTTTTTTCAGTATTAAAAAGTTAGGGACTAGTTTTTCGTATCACAACATCTTATACATCTGATCTAACCTGAACAGCTCACCTTCTTGGATGAGTGCTGTTTTACTATTTCGCTTCTGTAGAGGCTTTTGCTTGTAGGGGCTGCGCTTGTGTTTCTGCCGTTTTTTTCTTGGCCTGAATTTGTGCCGCTATTTCCTGATTTTTCTCAGCAAAACGCAAGCCGCCATCTCCGGCGAAACTAGTTTGGCTCATCGCCATACTGCTTCCCAAGATTAAAATCAGCTTAAAAAATTGAATTTTCATGTCTCTTCTGCCTTTTTATTCTAATGGTATTAAAAATAAGCAATTATTATTCCAATGTTTTTATGCTTATTTAGATTTTAACTGCACTTTCTATTTTATAGGGATAATCCTCGAAAACACAAAGTCAATCATCGTAAAAATATAAAAATCTGCAATAAGAATAAATAGATATTTTTACTACATCTCAGCTTAAATCACTATTGATTTTTTATTTAAATCAAAAAAATAGTTCAACAGCTTATTTGAATTATTTTCATTGACTAAAATACAGTGCAAATACCCCGAGCAATAACAAAAAAAGAATCGCTGTGCAGGATTTCCAGAAAGTGACTGGATGCTTTTCAAGCATAGGACGTGAAACTGATTTTTTAAATTTGAGATCTGGGTGTTTCAGATCATATATAAATGCTGAAAGTGCCTCATAACGCTGCTCCGGGCGAATAGAAAGCGCTTTTTTAAAGATTGCATCCAGGCCATGTGGCAGATCCGGTCGATACTCATAAAGTGGATGATATCGAACCTGCTTTAAGGCCTTTTCGGTCTTGCAGCGCGCGAGGTCTGTCCCATAAGGTAATTGCCGGGTTAATAAATAATAACTCATCACCGCCAGCGAGAACTGGTCTGATTTTACTGAGGGCGAGCGTCCAATAAAATATTCAGGTGCCATAAAGGCCAAGGTTCCCAAAGGAACATCTGCATGTTTAGGATTCAGTTCAACCAGACCTCTGACCGCCGCCGACCCATAATCAATCAGTTTCACTTTCAAGGTATCGGCTGATTCGAGCAGCATGACATTTTCTGGCCGTACATCCTGGTGCAGCATTTCAAGACGGTGCATGGCATTCAATGCTTTGGCCACCTGCTCAATGATCGGGAGCAACTGTTGTAAAGTTAAAGCAGTTTTTTGACGATGCAGCCAGCGACTTAGGTTTTCCCCTTGCAAGTATTCATAACTTTGAAATAAAAACTTCTTGCTGCCCTTATGTGGATAGCATTGCAGCAGATTTTCATGTTTTAAGCGTTTCGATACCCAGTCTTCTAGCTGGAATTGTTCTATCGCTTTCAGGTCATCCTGCACATCGACAGACAAGGTTTTAATGACCAGCTGATTTTTTGTCGCTTCATCACGCGCCAAATAGAGGCTGCTACGATGATTTTGGTGCAGGATTTTATCAATTCGATAACCTTCAAACAGATCACCATGACTTAGCTGTTGCGGAAATAAAACATGGCTCTTGATATGAAAGGATTCCTCATCAGGCAACTGTTCCACTTTAATGATTTGAATGGTGAGATTGTCATCACTACCCCGCTTTAAGGCCAGTTCGACTATAGACTTGGCAATGATATCCAGATGTTGTTGCTGTTGCAGCAGATCTGATATGAGCTGCATATCAATAAACTCATAGACACCATCTGTCATCAAGATAAAGAAATCATCTTCACATAATTCAAGCTGCTGATAATCGACATCGATACGATGGTCGGCACCCAGTGCACGACTTAAATAATGTTCTGTTGATGACAGGCAAACACGGTGATCATCCGTCAACTGTTCAATGGCTTGTGCCTGAATTCGATAAATCCGACTGTCGCCAGCATGAAAGATATGTGCCCTATTTTGTTTCAAAATCAGTGCACTAAAGGTGCAGACATAACCCTGGTCTTTATCAAAACGCCCGCGGCTTTGCTGGGTTTGTGCATAGAGCCAGGAGTTGGTCGCACGAATGACCCGTGCCGCTGAAGTTTGGGTACTCCATGCATCTGAAGTCGAATAATAATCCGATAGAAAACTGCTGACAGCAGTTTCTGCTGCAATATGACTGACATTGCTGCTGCTGATTCCGTCTGCAATTGCACAGGCAATGCCCTTACTGCTAAGCGCATGGCCTTCCGGAATATAGACCCCATGAAAGTCCTGATTCTGTGCTTTGATTCCAGCGGAAGAATATTGCCCAATGCTGATCTTTAATTTTTTATTCATTTTAAATACTCAAAAAGGGATCGAATTGATCCCTTTAATCTCAAGGCATAAATCATCATGCTCAGATTAGAATTCTTTTTTATCGCCAGTACGTACATGCGTGGTATAGAGCGCCAGACCTGTCAGTGCCAGACCACCCACCAGATTCCCCAGTGCCACCGGTAATTCATTCCACAAGAAATAGTCTGTAATCGAGAAATCACCGCCCATCATCATGGCAAATGGGAACAGGAACATATTCACCACTGAATGTTCAAAGCCCATGGCGAAAAACAGCATGATTGGCATCCACATCGCGATGAATTTGCCACTGACCGTGGTCGACATCATGGCACCAATTACCCCGAGTGATACCATCCAGTTACACAGCATGCCGCGGATAAAAATTGTCATCCAGCCAGCAAAGCCATATTCGGCATAGCCCAAAGTCCGGTCTTCCCCAATATGGGCAATTTTCACCCCGACCGCGTTCGGTTCAGCTGCGAAACCCATGGTATAGACTGCGGCCATCAACACTGCCACGGTTAAACATCCGGCAAAGTTACCTAAAAAAACCAGTCCCCAGTTTTTTAAAATACGTGACCACGTTACCCCAGGACGTTTATCTAGCCAGGCTAATGGAGTCAATACAAATACCCCAGTGAGCAGGTCATAGCCCAAGAGATACAACATGCAGAAACCGACTGGAAATAGCAGCGCACCGATCAGTGGCACCCCTGTTTGTACCGCAATCGTCACGGCAAATACTGCTGCCAGTGCCAGAATTGCGCCTGCCATAAACGCACGAATTAAAACATCACGCGTGGCCATATGAAGTTTTGCCTCACCGGCATCGACCACTTTTTTTGCAAACTCTGCAGGAGCAAGATAAGCCATATTTTTATCCCCTTTATATAAATTACTTGCCTGTTTGCAAATAAAAAGACGCCTAAGGTCTATTTCAACCCTAGGCGTCTTTGCCTTGCATTATTCAAACAGATCAATTGTGTCATGGCGCCGTTGCCATATTTAATATAGATAAAAGCAAATAGCATGCCATTTATTTAAAATTATTTTTTAGAATTTAATTAATTATTTTAAAATTTAATCCTTATAATTATATTGGCACAATCTCTGCATTATCTATAGCGGTCATTTTTAAAATATAGCTATTGGAGAAGATTATGATTAGCCATCGTCAACAAGTGGCAGACATGATTATTTCAGCGAAAGTTTTAAAGTCTATCAAAGGGGCAGATGTCGCTGAAGCAATAGGCCTTTCTAAAGAATGGGTGACTGCTGCATGTTTAGGTCAGATGGCTTTTAATAAAGAACAGGCAGAAAAAATTGGTGAAATATTTGGACTGACTGATGAAGCCATCGCCTGGCTGCAAATCGTACCCTATAAAGGCTCTCTGCCAACCAGTGTGCCGACAGATCCGCTGATTTATCGCTGGTATGAGGTGGTCAGCGTCTATGGCATGACCATTAAAGAGCTGATCCATGAAGAATTCGGAGATGGTATTATGAGTGCAATTGATTTCAGTATGGATATTCAACGTGAGAATAACCCAAACGGAGATCGGGTGAATGTCGTATTATCCGGAAAGTTTTTACCTTATAAAACTTATTAATCCTCTGCTATAAGAATAAAAGCCATTATTAAAATGGCTTTTATTTTATCTGCACTTATTAAATTCATTTATTTTTTAAAATCGTCACTAAAATATATATAATTTTTTATCTAAAATTAAACATATAAACTATAAATGGTTTTATTTTTATTCGATGAATTCAATCATCCTGTCCTTTTTTAATAATACCTTCCTATCCTGAATATTGGGTTCATCATTTTATTATTGAGTTAGCAAAAGCAACAAAAAGGATATTGCTATCCTTTTTATTGATTCATTTTAAATCAGGAATGTAGTGTTATTGCTGTGCTTCTGCCAGATGACGTTCAGTCACGGCCTGTTCATATAAACGCTGTTCTTTTTCTTTATGCTCGACAGAGAAGCGGATCATCAACACACAACTTGCAGCAATCACTACCAAGCCACCCAGTACCATCAGAGTAGTTTGAATATCCAGCATGCCTTTTAACAGGAAACCCGCAGCCACTGCGCCGACATTGCCACCTGCACCAATAATACCGGCCACACCACCCAAGGCATCACGGTCGATAAAAGGCACCAGTGCATAGGTAGCGCCACATGCCATATGAGTAAACAAGGCAAAGATGGTCATCGCCATAATAGCCAAGGTCGCGCTATTCATTTGCGAGAATAGAATAAGAAACAGACCTTCCAGCATGATCAAGGCAAACAGAACTTTGGTTCGACCATCCAGACCTTTTTGAATCGCGACTTTATCCGAAACAATGCCACCCAAGGCGCGGGCAAACAATGCCAGTAAACCAAAAATTCCGGCAGTCATGCCTGCTTCTTTTAGGCCAAACTGGAAGTTGTCGACAAAGTACAAGGCAATAATATTATGGATGAAAATTTCAATACCAAAACAGGCTGCGTAAGCCCCAAACAGAATCCACACACGGTAATTACGTGCGGCATGTATCAGAATGGCAAGACTACCTTTTTTATCGCTACCGACAGAAATACCTTGCGCACGGAGTTCTTTAAAATTACCTTGTGGACAGTCTTGGGTGAATTTCCAGTACAGCACACCGACAATGATCATCAGAATACCCGGCACCAGAAGCGCAATTCTCCATCCCATTGCCTGTTCTACACCGAACATGACCAAAGCAGCCAGCATTAAAGGCATCAGGGCTTGAGTCGCACCGCCACCGGCATTCCCCCAACCTGCTGTAGTTGCATTTGCCGTTCCCACCACATTTGGCGCAAACATGATACTGGTATGATATTGGGTAATCACGAAGCTGGCACCGATGGCGCCAATCAATAAACGGAAAAACAAGAAAGATTCATAACTGTTGGCCGATGCCACACCAAACACCGGAATACTGCCAATAATCAGTAAGGCGGTATAGGTTTTACGCGGACCGTACTTGTCACATAACGGCCCCACGATCAGACGCACCAGAATGGTAATCGCGACTGCGGCAATATTGATATTGGCGATCTGCTCTTTGGTCAGGCTGAATTCACCGGCAATCACAGGCATTAAGGGTGCACAGGCAAACCATGCAAAAAAACAGACAAAAAAAGCGAGCCAACTCATATGGAAGGCCCGCATCGCTGAACTACTGAAGTTAAATAGACTTATTTTTGTTGCTTTATTGAGACTTGTATTTGAAGACATAGCCATTTCCTTACCAGAACTGAACGTATTTAAGTCACTGTGATGCACCAGGCATGTCAGTAACGATCAGAACGGACGTCATTGGCCGTCATACAAATGTAGAGTCTTCTTTGACTTTAATCAGGTATATGCACAGGTCATGCCAGATTATTTTTAACATAAAATAAACTATTCTTTTATATAAAATAATTTTTATTTCACTTTCAAATTTAGACTTTTCTTTCTTAAAAATAGAGAGAAAAATAGATATCTTCTGAGAAATTATGAGCAAAACAGCGATAGGATGACCTGCCCGGAGTCATTGCTGGTTTAAATCGGTGCAGGGCTGGATCAAATAATTTTTCCCTTTTCAAAATGCAGCAGTTGTGCCTGTAAATACGCCACTTCATCTACATGATGAGTCACATAAATCATAGGTAAATCTGTTTGATGAATCACAATTTTCAGAAAAGGTAAAATCTGGTTTTTCAGCTTTTGATCCAGTCCATTTAAAGGCTCATCCAAAAGTAATAGGTCGGGAGAAGATAAAAGTGCACGACCGATAGAAACGCGCTGTGCCTGTCCACCAGAAAGCTGATGCGCCCGATACCGAAGTAGTGGCTTTAATTCGAGTAACTCCACAATGTCTTCAAACGTAAATTTCTGCTGACCTTTATTTTTTATATTTAGCTGTTCTGCATATTTCAAATTCTGCATGACATTCAGATGCGGAAACAGTAGGGCTTGCTGAAAAATCAGGGCAATTTTTCTTTGATGAACAGGAATATTCAGTTTCTGCTGATGATCAAATAATATTTTTTGCTGAAAATGAATAAAGCCTTGTGATGGTTTTAATAGCCCTGCAATATTTTTTAAAAAGGTGCTTTTCCCACTTCCTGAGGCTCCCACAATACCAATCAATTGTGTCTGCATATCCAGACTGGCCTGTAGCTGGAAGTTTGCGTAATTAAACTGAAAATCACACTTCAGCATCTTAACCCTCCAATTTACGTTGATACTTCTGCATGATCCAGTAATTTGCAATCAAGGCTGAAAAAGCCAGAATCAGAGATAAAATGACCAAACGCATAGCCATACTTTCTCCATCAGGCTGTTGTAACAGGCTATAAATGGCGATGGGAATGGTACGGGTTTCTTCTGGAATATTGCCAACAAAGGTAATCGTGGCACCAAATTCTCCCAGACTGCGGCTGAAACATAAAATGCTGCCGATTAAAATTCCAGGCAAAGCCAGAGGCAGGCTAATGCTACAGAATACCCGCCATGGTGTGGCGCCCAAAGATCCTGCCACCTGTTCTAACTGCCGGTTGATCATTTGAAAAGACAAGCGAATTGGTTGAACCATTAAAGGAAATGCCACAATCATTGCTGCCAGTACCGCACCTTTCCAGTTAAATATCAGCTGAATTCCCCATTTATGTAGATATTGCCCCAGCATACCCTGATGACCAAATAGCAGGAGCAGAAGATAGCCCAGTACTACCGGCGGTAGCACCATAGGCATCTGCAATATTGCCTCTACGAGAAATTTGGCCCTGAATTCATAACGCGCCAGTAACCATGCTACGGCGATAGCAAATGGCAGACACACCGCTGTGGCAAAGCCCGCTACTTTGGCTGAAAGCGCTAAGGCACTCAGTTCTTCTGGTGTAAGCATGAGCAGTTAGCCTACCTTAAGCTTAAAACCATATTTCTGGAAAATCTGCCTGGCCCTTGGACTCGTCTGGATAAATTCAGAAAATTGGACTGCTGCCTGATTTTTCTGGCCCTGCTGGGTTAAAGCAATCGGATACACAATCGGACGATGTGTACTGGCTGGAAATACTCCCGAAATTTTAACTTTTTTACTCATCAAGGCATCGGTTCTATACACAATGCCGATCTGACATTCGCCACGTTCTACAAAAGCCAAGGTTGAACGAACGCTATCCGTACCGACTATTCTGCCCCGAAGCGGATTCAACCAGCCTAGCCGGGTTAAGCTTTGCTTGGCATATTTTCCGGCAGGCACCGATTCCATTTGTCCGGTACATAGATAGCCTTGAAAGGCTTTAGCAAGATTAAAGTCGGCTGACATTTTAAAATGATTTTTTTGCTGAATAGGACTAATCAATACGAGTTCATTCAAAAGCAAAGGTCGAATCTGACCGATCTGAATTTTTTGTTTCTTGATCAGATCATTCATCCAGTCTAGGTCTGCAGAGAAAAATAGATCACTGCTGGCTCCCGCCGCAATTTGTTTCGCCAATACCGAAGACGCAGCAAAAACCGGAACGATCTGGATGTCCCGATGCTGTTGCTCATATAGTCTGGAAATATCAGTAATCGCATTGGTCAGGCTGGCTGCGGCATATATTTTAACTGTTTCGGCATACAGCATGGGGCTAGTCAACAGCACGCCAGTGAGTAGAACTTTGAATAAATCCATCTTTCTCATTCTATGTGATTCGAATATTGAAAATTGCGACAGGCATTTCAAATCAGCAAACCCTGTACCACTTGCCCAGCCTGGATTTCTGTTCCTGCCGGAATACGGACCAGACAGTTGGCCTGCATCAGATTACTCAACATATGCGACTGTTGTTTTGCCAGGCTCTTGAGCTTTAAAGTGCCCTGATCAAATTCGGCAGCCATTCTTAAAAAGCGTTCACGTGCATCCGCTTTCAAGTCATGCGTCATTACCGCACTAAGCCATGCAGGTGACTGCTTTTGCCCTTGTAAGGCATTCAGTAAAGTTGCCGTATAGATTTGCATCCCGACATACACGGCAGCCGGATTTCCCGGTAGACCCAAGAGATAACAGTAACCTTGATCATCTCGACGATACTTGGCAAATAACATCGGTTTTCCGGGCTTCTGCTTCACTTTCCAGAAAATCTGCTCAAAACCCTGCTCCAGGGCAACAGGGCGAATGAAATCATAATCACCCACCGAAACCCCGCCTGTGGTCAAGATGACATCGTATTGGTGTTTGAGTCGGTTCAGTAATAATTGCAGTTCGGACTCACAATCGGGCACATGCAGAATATCTACGTTTTGACCCTGTGACTGAAACCAGGCCTGAATCAGTGGAGCATTGGCGTCAAAGATTTTTCCGGAATTCAGGTCTTCAATGCTGGAAGCGACTTCATCTCCAGTAATCACAACAGCAATTTTAGGATAACGATAGACTGAAACCTGCTTTACGCCTGCCATGCTCAAAGCTGCAATTGCACCTACATGCAGTTTTTGACCTGCATCTGCCAGACGCTGCCCTTGTGCGATTTCCTCGCCTGCATCACGTATATCCGTATGAGGCTTTAGGTCTGTTGTAATAATGATTTGATTGGCATGGCATTTGACAATTTCCTGACGGGCGACCGTTGTAGTTCCTGCTGGAATCCTGGCACCGGTAAAAATCCGGACCGCCTGACCTGGCCGCAGTTCAATTTCAGTACTTTGCCCTGCCCGAATCTCTCCAATGAGTTCAAAAGTGCTGTGAGCACTAACATTTTCTGGACTACAAAGCGCATAGCCATCTACAGCACTTTGTGAAAACAGCGGCAATGGTATGGCCGAATCAATCGCCTCTGCCAGATAGCGATTCAGAGCCCGAGCAAGCGGCAGGCTTTCAGCTACCAAGATATGCGTCTGCTCAAGTAACATCTGCAGTGCCTGATCAACAGAAATCAGTCCCGGTTCAGCACCGCAGGCTGAATGTGATAGTGCCTGATTCATTGATAGCCCCCCGCATGTGGGATATTTTTTTGCACATCAAACAAGTGCACCAAAGCCGGAAGTACCGCGATCAGAGATTCTTTCGCACCCTGACGACTTCCCGGTAGGGTCATCACCAGACTGTTCTCAATATAGCCAGCCACGCCACGACTTAATGCTGCATAAGGGGTACGTTTTTGCCCAAAACTACGTGAAGCTTCCATCAAGCCTGGAATTTCCCGTTGCAGCAAAGGTTGCAGAGTCTCAACTGTCAGGTCTTTAGGACCTAAGCCAGTACCGCCCACAGTTAGAATCAGCGGATACTGATTTTTCTGCTGTTCAATCAGGGTCAAGAGCTGTTCTGGGCTATCGGGAATAACCTGATAACTAATAGAATCAAAATTGGCTTCTTTTAAAATTTCCATTACGTTTTGTCCGGCAGTGTCCGGCTTTTTGCCTGCTGCAACCGTATCGGACAGCACAATAACCGAAGCGGACAGACTCTCTTTAAGTATGCGGGTAAAATGTGATTTTCCGCCTTTTTTCTGCTGCAACCTGCATTGATCCAGCGACAAATCTTCCGGTTCACAATGCGGCTTCAGCATGTCATACAAGGTCAGACCTGCCAGACTGACCGCTGTCAAAGCTTCCATTTCCACACCAGTTGGTCCAATGGTTTCAACAGTAGCAATAATTTCGACATGTGCATCACACAGTTCATATTCCACATCGGCACGATAAATCGGTAATGGATGGCACAATGGAATCAGCTCATCGGTCCGTTTGGCACCTAGAATGCCGGCAATGCGTGCTGTTTTCAGGGCATCACCTTTTTCAGTATTGCCATTACGTAGCAGCTCAATGCAATGTGGCGGTGCATGCAGGATTCCAGTGGCAATTGCTGTACGGTAACTTTCTGCTTTCATCCCTACATTTTTCATGATTCATCCCAGGCTAATTTTTAAAATCTGTTTTAAAGTGATTCATCTTATGCATCCTCATTGGACGCATTTAATTAGATGGTGATTGGCAAGCGTGTTCTGCTACATGGTGATGGTGACAATGCGCTTCTTCTGCATGATGAGAGTGATCCGTTTCAGGTCCATGATCTTTTCGGATACAACAGCCTTCGACATATTGACTGCTACCATCCGTATAAAATTCTTCTTTCCAGACCGGAACTTCATGCTTCACCCGTTCCACAGCTTCCTCACAGGCCGCAAAAGCCTCACGACGATGGGCGGCATAAGCCATAGCAATAATGGCTATTTCTCCAACCCCCAGCTCACCTATCCGATGTACCACCCGCACATAAGACACCTGATATTTGGTCTGGATCTGCTGTTCAATTTCACGAATCATTTTTTCAGCCACAGGCGCATAGGCAGTATATTTCAGGGCACGCACAGCTTTTCCCTGATGATGGTTACGTACTGTTCCGACAAAGATGCCGATTCCACCACATTCCGGAAAATGCTGGATACCATCAAAATCCTCCAGACTAAAAGCAGTCTGCTGGATTCGGGCAAATTGTTTTAGTGACTTGAGTTGCATCTCAGCCTCCTGCTACCGGCGATAACAGCACCAGCGTACTGTCACGATTTAAAACATTCTGTCTGGAAATAATGTCTTCACCGATTGCACAGGCACAACGTTCCAGCATGGGCTGTATATCGGGATAGAGGGATAGCAACTGGTTCAGGACTTCAGAAACCTGAATTTCAGACTCGCATTGCAAATTTAAATCTGTGGGAATTTGTCGTTCAATCGCACCGAAGGCTTCTATTTTGATATGAATTAATTTTTGCTGAGTGAGTGACATATTTACCCTCCAATGCTGTGCATGCTGATTTTTCGGATCGGCTTTTGTATTGGTGATTGCTGGATCGCATGGAAGCCGGCCTCTTTATGCCAGATATAAGCGTGGAGCTTGTGCTGAAATGTCTGTGTGGCGAAATGATCCAGCGCCAGTTGTTCGATATCTGCCTTAAGGTTCAGGCCTTGTCTGGCAAATAAACAGTTATAAAATTCACCTTGGGCATTGAGGCGCAGACGGTCACAATCACTGCAAAATGAATGGGTAATGGTGGAAATAATCCCCAAAGGCTGCCCATTGACCAAATAGCCACGGGCTGGATTGGCGCCTTGTCCTTGAGATACCTGGACATCAAATTCAGTTTTCAGTTGAGCCAGGATATCTTGCTCACTGATGACATCAGACGGATTCCATTTCTGATCGCCATCAAGGGGCATAAATTCAATAAAACGCAGTTCTACAGCCTGATGCTGTGCCCACTTCACCAAAGGAATAATCTGATCGTCATTGATGCCTTTGATCAGCACACTATTGATCTTGACGGTCAAACCAGCCTGCTGCGCGGCAGAAATACCTTGAAGTACAGGCTGCAACTGTTTTTGAGTCAGTTGCTGAAATTGCTTTGGATCAAGACTGTCCAGACTGATATTCAGATCATCCAGTCCTGCCTGTTTAAGCGCCTTGGCATAATCTTTTAAATAATGGCCATTACTGGTCATGGAAATACGTTTCAGGCCAAAGGCTTTCAATGTCTGTAAGCGGGCAATAAAATGAACGATGCCTTGACGCATCAACGGTTCGCCACCCGTCACCCGGATCTGCTCAATCCCGTGTCGCACCATAAACTCGCAAAAAGCATACAGGGCTTCAAAACTGAGCAAATCTTTTTTATTCATCCATTCCGGATGTTCAGGCATGCAATAGCTGCATTTGAAATTACAACGGTCAGTCACCGAGATCCGCAACTTACGTTTCTGGCGTCCAAACTGATCCTGAAAGATACTGCGAGGTGCTAAAGCTGTCATGCTGTTCATTGCTGCGGTCCATGATGAGATCTGCACGGTTATTTAACAGTCTTGATTTACTGCCCTATTTCTTCACAATGAATGAGCAATAAGTGTTCCAACTTTGCACAAATTTATGTTTAATGAATATTAATGGGTAATATTTGTTCTTTTTTAGTCCAAAAGTTCGCTCGAAAAATAAAAAAAGCAATATTTTGGTGAACCAGAATATGATAATTCGACTTTTAGCATTTTAAACGCTAGAGAAAGTTAAGCTGTTGATGCTGCTGTAGCTCGTCAAATGAATTAATACTGTGAAAAAACAGGGCACGATTTTTAAAGCTTGCCCGCTGCATGTGCATGTCAGCAAAACAGAGTTTTAAACTGTGCTGATCATTTTCAAGATGTTGTATAAGAGTGGGTAAGCTGCTGCGTTTCATCAGACAGAATGGAAACAATGCCTTTTCATTGATTTCAACTACCGCCACTTCAGATAAAGGATGTCGTTGCAGGGCCTGATGTAAACGTGAAATGACTTTTTTGGGAATATAGGTCACATCACAGGGTACGAACAGCACATAATCAGATTGTACATGTGACCAAGCACTCTTCATGCCCATCAATGGTCCCTGAAAACCGGGTTCATCGTCCTGATAAAAGTCGATCGAAGGAATCATCCGTTTATAAATGGAGTGATCCCGATGACTATTGACCCAAACTTTGCTTGCCCGGGACTTCAACTGCTGATGGATTTCAATGAGCTGGATTTCATCATCAAATTTGTGCAGCAATTTATTGATGCCATTCATGCGCCGCGCTAAACCTCCGGCCAGGATCACCACATCAGTTTCCGGATAAGACACCGTCTTCATCACTCTTCTTTTCATTCTATGTACTCCGTCTGGCAGGCTTTAATCAGGCCTCTAATTTCTGGCAAACATGAACCACAATTTCCTCCGGCTTTTAGACATGCAGTTACCTGTTTTTCATGCGTGATATTTTTATCTTTAATGGTTTGAATAATTCGGTTCTTACCGACCTTAAAACAGCTACAGACTAATGGCCCTTCACTATTTCCCATCGACATGGCCTGACCTGCCAGCAATGCTTTACGATGTAATGCACTCAGACGTTCACGTCTAAACAGGCCTGCCACCCAGTCACGATCTGGCAATAGTGCCGCCGGTGCGATATAAAAACTGGCAATTAACTGGCCATCCTGAAGCACCACACTATGACTGATATGCGCCGTTTGATCTTCGAGATTCAGCCATTCAAAGCTTTCATCATCAAAGGCTAACAGGCTCTTGATCTGCCCGGTGATATCAGAAAAACGGCGCCGGTCTGCCAGTTCATACCGGATGGCCTGAGTGGTTTGAGTTTTGCTCCACCACACCGTATTTTTAATCATGGTCTGGATTTTCTGCTCAAAGCCTTCCCGTACATACAGCACGCCCTGCCACTGGGTATAAAATGGCTGGATCATCACCGGAGTATGCTTAAATTCTGGCTCGCCGGAAATCGGGTCAACCACCGGATTCACCACTTTGCCAATCCGCGCATCGGATGCAAACTGGTCGTTCCAGTGAATCGGTGCAAAAATCTGGCCACGTCGTATATTTTGTGAAAATTGCACACGGAGTACACAACTTCCCCAAGCGGATTTCACCTCGACCAGCTCGGCATCTTTCAGGCCATACTTCAGTGCATCTTGCGGATGCAGCTCGCAATAAGGCTCGGCACGATGCTGGGACAAACTGGCAGATAATCCGGTACGGCTCATGGTGTGCCATTGATCGCGAATGCGTCCAGTATTCAGGATCAGAGGATATTCAGCAGAAATAGCATGTACCGGATCGGCTGCAACTGTTGGCACCAATCTGGCTTTGCCATCTGCATGGCTAAACTGGCCTTGACTAAATAGTTGATCAACCTGATAAACTTCTTGCTTATCCCAGACTGGCCACCGAATCGGTGTTAGATTCTGATATTCCGCAAAACCGAGATGAGTTAAACCTTGCAGGTTGAAATAGCGAAAATTCGGTGTATCTTCACGTTGCGAAAGCGAACTATTCTGATAGGCAGATAAACGGGCATGTTCCAGAAAAATGTCATGACTGTTGTTAAAGTCAAAACCGCGAAAACCTAAGACCTGAGCCACCCGGGAAATGGCCCACCAGTCTGCTTTAGCTTCACCCGGAGCCGGCAAAAAAGCCTTTTGCCGGGAAATACAGCGCTCCGAATTGGTGACTGTGCCATCTTTTTCGCCCCAACCCAGTGCCGGTAACAGTACATCGGCATATTGCGTGGTATCGGTGTTGAGACAAATATCGGAGACCACCACAAATTCACACTTCTCCAGAGCGCGTTTAACCTGATCTGCATCGGGCAAACTCACGATCGGATTGGTGGCCATAATCCAGATGGCTTTGATTTTCCCGCTTTCCACCGCTTGAAATAAATCGACTGCTTTTAATCCGGGCTGCCGCGCGATGACCGGGCTTTGCCAGAAATCCTGCACCAGTTGCTGATGTTGCGGATTATCCAAATCCAGATGACTGGCCAGCATATTGGCCAGCCCACCGACCTCCCGTCCGCCCATCGCATTCGGCTGTCCGGTCATGGAAAAAGGTGCCGAACCGGGTTTGCCTATTTTTCCTGTCAATAAATGACAGTTGATAATGCTATTGGCTTTGTCTACTCCTTGAGAGGATTGGTTTACGCCCATGGAAAACAGGCTCATGATTTTTTCGTTCTGGGCAAATTTCTGAAAAAATAAGGTTAATTTTTCAATAGCAATACCGGTACGTTTTGCCACGCTTTCAAGTGATGACTCTGTCGAGCTACTGGCAAGCGCCTGCTCCAGACCTTGAGTATGGTGTGTAACAAAATCCAGATCGGCATGACCATTTTGCTGAAGATATTGCAACAAGCCATTAAACAGCGCGACATCCTGACCTGGTAAAATCGGCAAGTGTAAGTCTGCCGCTTCACAGGTTGCGGTAAAGCGTGGATCAATCACTACCACGAATAAATCCCGCTCTTCTTTGGCTTTCATAATGCGCTGATAAAGCACCGGATGGCACCAGGCGGTATTGGATCCGACCAGAACCACCATTTCTGTCTGCTCAAAATCTGTATAGCTGGCCGGTACCAGATCTTCGCCAAAAGCCCGTTTATGCGCTGCCACAGCAGATGACATGCACAGTCTTGAATTGGTATCAATATTGGCAGTACCGAGATAGCCCTTTACAAACTTGTTCACCACATAATAGTCTTCAGTCAAAAGCTGGCCGGAGACGTAAAAGGCGATGCTGTCACGTCCATACTGATCAATATATTGCTGAAATTTATTGGCAATACTTGAAATAGCATGATCCCAAGTGCTTATTTGCCGCTGCTCTTTTCGCCCTGTCATCGGATGCAGAAGCCGGGTTTTTAAGCCAAGTGTATCGGCAAGATGACTGCCTTTAATACACAACTTGCCCAAGTTCGCAGGATGCTGAACATCGCCTTCAACCTGAACCTTTTCACCCATAGGGGTTTGGCTTACATGCGCGATGACACCACAGCCTACTCCACAATAAGGACAGGTCGTCTGAGTGGTTTTTATTTGGGATTCAGTAGAGCTATGTAGTTCCATAACCGGAATACTATTCATTGCTGCTGTGCTCCTTAATCATCCAAATTCACGTGTTTCACCAAATCTCTGATATCTAGTTTTTACAGGTTTGATTTAAATATTTTCTATATCTCAAAAGTTTTAATCCTCCCCAACCCTCCTTTAGCAAAGGAGGGAGGTTCCCCTCTTTTTCAAAGAGGGTTTGGAGGAGGTTTATCCGATTACCCTGCCTTTTTTAATGCAAAATCCCGACCAAAAAGCAGTTTGCTGCGGATATTACTAATTGGTGTCTGGTCTGCAATCAGTTCTGCATACCAAGCCCCATCTTCGGTATCGCCAAATAGCACAGCACCAATGACCTTGTCCTGTTGAATGATGATCCGTTTATAAATCTGACGCTTCTCATCATTCAGCACGATATCTTCAAAATCATCCTGAGGTTCAAAATTTCCGGCCGAAAAGACATCACATCCGCTAACCTTGAGTTGGGTCGGAACAGTCGGTGCCTTAAAGGTCAGTCGGCCATGTTCAGCCAGATGCGTCGCACAGATAAAGGCCTGTCCCCATAATGGCTCAACCAGTCCAAAGGTTTGGCCACGATGCTCAATACATTCACCCACCGCATAAATACTCGGGTCATAGGTCTGCATGGTGTCATTCACCAGCACCCCACGATTACAGCGCAAGCCAGCCTGTTCAGCCAGAGTTTTATTTGGGCGAATTCCGACGGCAAAAACCACTAAATCGGCATCCAGCATTGTCCCGTCTTTTAAGCGCAGTTGAGTCACATGACCGTCTATACTGATCAGCTCTTCGGTATTGGCTTCGGTGATGATCCGGATGCCTTTATTTTCGATTGATTTTTCCAGCATTTGACTGGCTTTCATGTCCAGCTGACGATCCATAATACGGTCCATCAGGTGCAGCACAGTCACATTCATCCCTTGCTGCTTCAGTCCATAAGCTGCTTCCAGTCCCAGCAGGCCGCCCCCAATCACGACGGCGTTTTGCTTGGTTTTGCAGTAGTCCAGCATGCGGTTAACATCCTGAATATCCCGGAAGCTAATCACGCCTTCAAGTTCAGCACCCGGAATAGGTGGCACGAAGGGTTTGGAACCAGTAGCGAGGATCAGACGATCATAAGCAACGACTTCGCCTTTTTGGGTGTGGACCTGTTTACGCGAACGGTCGATAGAGATGGCAGCATCTCCAGCGATGAATCGAATGCCTTTTTCGGCATACCAGTCGGCTGAATGCAGCATAATTTCGGCAAAGCTTTTCTCACCGGACAATACTGGTGACAACATGATCCGGTTGTAATTACCCCATGACTCTTCCCCAATCACGGTAATGTCATAACGATCTGGCGCCATATCCAGCAAGTCTTCCAGACAGCGCATACCCGCCAGTCCATTCCCGACCAGTACCAGTTTTAAACGCTCTGTGTTTTGACCATTACTGGAAATATAGGTCTTTTGTGGAGTTGGACTCACCAGAACTTTGCCATTTTCAATTCGGGTTGGAAATACCAGTAATTTCTGGTCTTGTTCTTCCAGACAACGGCCGGTAACCAGACTGAAATGCTGCTTGTAAATTGGGGATGCGACTACACGCTCACCTTGCAGATCACCCAGAATGCCACGTGCCATGACATTGGCGAGACTAAATGGATCCTGATTGCTGAGAGCATAAACCCGCTGTTCCTGACCCACGCGAAAAATTGCAATCTGCTGATCTTCAATCAGGGCTGCAACACCGGTATTTGGGGTGATCTCATCCAGATGACAGACTTCGTACCAGTTCAGTTCGTTCATGTCTTTTAAAATTGTCATTTTCATTCTCCCTGACTGTAGTATTTAGGCTTCAACCACTGGAATACGGTTTAAATCACGTTCAGCTTCTGTCTTTGGACGAATCTGGCCACGTACAGGTGCAAACTGAATATGCGGGTCATTCTGCTCGGCTGCTTTGGCATTAATAAAGGTCTTAAAACGTTTGCGTACTTCAGGATCTTCAATCGCAGTGCGCCATTCATCCTGATAAGTGCCAATCACATGCTGCATACGGCTTTCCAGTTCAGCAGCAATGCCGAGCGAATCATGCACAATGACATCTTTCAGATAGTCCAGACCGCCTTCCATATTGTCACGCCATACGCTGGTGCGCTGCAGTCGATCCGCTGTCTGGATATAGAACATAAAAAAGCGGTCGATATATTTGATTAGTGTGGAAGTATCCAGATCCGAGGCAAGCAGTTCAGCATGGCGCGGTTTCATGCCGCCATTGCCGCATACATATAGATTCCAGCCTTTTTCCGTGGCAATGACACCGACATCCTTGCTCTGTGCTTCTGCACATTCACGGGTACAGCCGGATACTGCCATTTTGGTTTTATGGGGTGAACGCAGGCCTTTATAACGATTTTCCAGGAAAATCGCCAAGCCGACAGAATCATCGACTCCAAAACGGCACCAGGTACTACCCACACAAGATTTCACCGTACGTAAGGATTTGCCGTAAGCATGTCCGGACTCGAAACCGGCATTGATCAGTTTTTCCCAGATTTCAGGCAGTTGATGTACCTGCGCACCAAACATGTCAATTCGTTGTCCGCCCGTGATTTTGGTATATAGACCATAATCTTTGGCGATCTGACCGATGGTAATCAGACCATCCGGGGTAATCTCGCCGCCTGCCACACGTGGCACAATCGAATAGGAACCATCTTTCTGGATATTGCCGAGGTAGTAGTCGTTGCTATCCTGCAAACCGGCATGACTTGGTTTCAGAACAAAATCATTCCAGCAGGATGCCAGAATATTGGCTACAGTCGGTTTGCAGATATCACAGCCCATGCCGTGCCCATGTTGCTGAATCAGGTCAGAGAATGTCTTGATTTCATGCACGCGTACCAGGTGATACAGTTCCTGACGTGAATAGGCAAAGTGTTCGCACAGGTGATTGTTCACCGTGACACCCTGACGCTGTAATTCAGATTTGAGAACCTGCGTTACCAGTGGTGCACAGCCACCGCACGCCGTTGCAGCCTGGGTGCATTTTTTCAGTGCACCCAATGAAGTTGCACCGCCATCAATAGCTGAACAGATATCAGCTTTGGAAACGTTATTACATGAACAGATGGTCGCACTGTCAGGCAATAAATCGACACCACTACCACCTGATTTGGAAGTCGACTGATCAAAGCCCGGCATGATCAGGCTTTCCGGTTGCTCCGGTACAGCCAGACCATTCAGCATCATTTGCAGGAGATCACTATATTCTTTGGCACAGCCCACCAGCACCGCGCCCAGCAGCTTGGTCTTGTCTGCTGACACCACGATTTTTTTATAAACCTGCGCGGCTTCATCAGCATAGAAATAGCTCAAGGCACCTGGTGACATGGCGTGTGCATCACCAATAGAAGCGACATCCACGCCCATCAGTTTGAGCTTGGTACTCATGTCCGCACCAGCGAATGCATGACTTTCTTGGCCTAGGACATGTTTTGCCGCGATCCGCGCCATGTCATAGCCTGGTGCAACCAGACCATAAATTTTATTGTCCCAAAGTGCACATTCACCAATGGCATAAATGTCCGGATGTGAGGTCTGGCAATAATCATTAATGATGATGCCGCCACGCTCACCAATCAGTAAACCACTTTGGCGCGCCAGTTCATCACGCGGACGAATGCCGGCCGAGAACAGGATGATATCGGTTTCAAGCACCGAACCATCTCCGAACTTCATTACATGCTGAGTGCTGTCACCATCTTCAATACTTGACGTGGCCTTTTGAGTATGTACCTTGACACCAAGGTCTTCAATTTTAGAGCGCAGTACCCGGCCGCCCAGATCATCAATCTGCACCACCATCAGACGCGGAGCAAATTCTACGACATGGGTTTCCAGATTCAGATCTCGCAGGGCTTTCGCTGCTTCCAGCCCTAGCAAGCCGCCGCCAATCACTACGCCAGTTTTGGCATTCAGACTGGCTGCACGAATGGCATCCAGATCTTCAATGGTACGATAAACAAAGCAATTCTGACGGTCATTGCCCGGGATTGGTGGCACAAAGGCATAAGAACCGGTAGCGAGAATCAACTTGTCAAAACTCAGCACATCACCCTGGCTGGTGGTGACGGTTTTATGGAGCTGATCAATTTCAACCGCTTTAGTATTAAGTCGCAAATCAATGCCATAAGCATCGGCAAAATCACTACGACACAGACTCAGATCCTTAACCGACTTGCCGCTGAAATATTCGGTCAAATGTACCCGGTCATAAGCTAAATGTGGCTCTTCTGCCAAAATGGTCAGCTCAATGTCATCACCGGTCTGTTCCAGTACAGATTCGATGAATTTATGCCCCACCATGCCATGCCCAATCATGAGAATTTTCATATCTGCACTCCAACTATTGTTTTTTTAAAGATGATAAAAAGCCGCATATCACGTCTAGGCATTGATATGTCTGCTGATTGAATATGTTGTAAATACCGCAACCCAGCGCTTTGTAATGCTGGAGGAAGGGTTGAAACGCTTGTGCGTTTTGTATTGCTGAACAACTGACCATGTCATTTATCCTGTGCTGAACGAAATACCAATCACACTCCTTGAAAGTGCAATTACGATCAGAACGGACATCGTTGGCCGTTGTTAATATTGAAAGTCATCTTTGACGATTTAATAAATGCAGAAATCGTGCCAACTTTTCCAATAAGAAAACGCCTTATTTCAGGCAGATGATCTACCTAAACGCTTCATTTTGATCAGCCATCAGCTGAAATCCCTAAAGCTATGCACTAAATTGAACAGAAAAATAGAATTTTATGCACCAATTTAATGGCATGTTTTTTGCTTTACTCCTGCTTGAATATTCCTTAGGCCTTACTTGAAAATATTCCATGTCCAAATTACGAATTGCTCTTATTGATGATGATCTGGAGCGCGCCCAATTCATCCAGGAATCCCTGCTTTCACATGATTTTCAGGTGGTGGCCTGTTTAATCCTGAATGACCTGAATATGGTACATGTTAAGGGTATTCATGCAGATGTGATCCTGCTGAATATGGATCATCCGCATCGGGATATTATTGAAAGCTGTGTCAGCCAATATGAACTTCCGACCGTGCTGTTTACCCAGAACTCCAATAAAGACACCATCAAAAGTGCGATTGATGCCGGAATCACGGCTTATATTGTCGATGGTATTGATCCCACCAAACTAGAAAGCATTCTGGAAATTTCAATTGAACAATTCCGCAAACATAAAAAGCTGCTGAACGATTTAAAAGAAACCCAGGACAAGCTGATTGACCGTAAAGATATCGATAAAGCCAAAGCCCTGCTCATCCAGCTGCATGCCTTAACGGAAGAGCAAGCTTTTGCTTTATTGCGTAAAAATGCCATGAGTCACCGGATTACCATTGGTGAAATGGCCAGACGCTTACTGGATGCACAGAAGCTGTTACTGGGCCAATAAGGAAAAGCATATGTCCACATTAGAAAAAACTGAACTCAATATTGGCTATATTCCTTTACTTGATTGTGTTGCCATTCTCTGGGCTGAAAAACAGGGTTATTTTGCCGAGCAAGGATTAACCATCAATTTAATCCGCGAAGCCTCATGGTCAAGTTTGCGTGACCGTCTGGCCTATGGCTTTCTGGATGCTGCACATTGTCTGTCCGCCATGTTGCCCGCTGCTGCCCTGGGCACAGACCAGTTACAGGTGGCTTTGCAAACCCCTCTAGTACTGAGCGTGAATCAGGCTTTTATTAGCCTGCGCCAAGATCTGTGCTATGAACTCGGTATCCAGCCTGAGGATGATGAACAGATTACCTCAAAGAAACTTGTACTGGCTTTACAACAGAATCATTCCATCAATCTGGCCTATGTTTATAAATATTCGATTCATCATTACTGTTTAAAAGAATGGCTGGCACTGACTGATCCACAACTGGCCAAGAATATCCAGCTGATGACCTCTCCACCGCCTTCTATGGTAAAAGGAATCGCAGAACAGGTATTTGATGGGTTTTGCGTGGGAGAACCCTGGAATATTCAGGCCAAACTTGAAGGCTATAGCTTTATTGTCGCTGCCAGCCAGAATGTCATTCCAAAAGTTGCCGATAAAGTCTTGGCCATGACCCAGGAATGGGCAGAACAGCATCCATTTACCGTAGAGGCAGTGGTCAAGGCTGTACAAAAAGCGCAGGATGATTTAAAGCAGCGCAGCGATTTATCAGACGTATGGAACATGCTGGTGGATTATCAGATTATTCAGTTTGAATGTTCCGCCCAGCGGCATGTCTATGACTTTTACAAAATCAAGAATATTATCCGGAATTTTGTTGGAGAAAGTGCCAAACCGAAAGTCGATGATTTTATCTGGCTTCTGCAGCAGATGCAGAAATGGGAAGATATTGAAATGACCGCAGCCGAGAAAAAACAGATTGCGCAGCAGTGCATCTATAGCTTGCAAAACCAGCATGCAGACATTATTGGCTAAATGATGTTACTGAAAAAAGAGACCTGATTTTTCGGGTCTTTTTTATTGAGTTTATTTTCCAGAAAATGATTAAAAATCTCTGCATTCTGATCTAACTTCTTGAATATGATTAAAAGTTGTCTGCTAATTTTTTCTATAAAAATAAGCCATTTTAAGAGTCATTTCAGGATTTGGGATGAAATGGCATCCATTTTGCTTATTCAGTATTACGTTTTATAAAATTTGTAATATTGAGGGGCAACACTATGAGTTACGTTGCACGTGAACTCAGTCAAAGAAATAAATTGCTGTTTGGCTTGGGGTCTTTTTTAATACCAATTCTGATTTGGTGTGCAGTCAGCTATTTGCCATTTATCTGGCATCCACAAGTCCAGATTACTGATTCTGGTAGTGTTGCCTATTTACAGGTCGAGAAGTCGTATTGATAAAGACCAGTTTTTTTCTGCTGCGCAGTCTGCGGTAGATCAGGGTCTGGCTCCGCCGCAGGGTATTCTGGTCAACCCGATTTATCTGCCTGCACCACATGAAGTTGCGATTGCACTGGTCACGGCGTTTACCACGGAGCCTACCCAAGCCAATGCACCCTGGTTTCATGAAAGTCTGTGGCACAGTATCAAGTTGGTCTTTACCGCGTTCTTTATTTCTTCCTTGGTTGGTATTCCACTCGGTATTTTATGCGGATTTTCAAATAAAATTTCCCAGCTGACCGAACCCTTTGTTGAGTTTTTCCGCTATTTACCTGCTCCCGCCTTTGGTGCACTGGCAGTGGCAATTCTCGGAATTAATGATGCACCCAAAATTGCCATTATTGTGATAGGAACCCTGTTCCAGCAAATCCTGATCATTGCCAATACCACACGTCTGGTGGATCGCAGCCTGATTGAAGCCGGTTTTACTCTGGGCACCAATAAACTGAAAAGCTTGTTGCATGTGGTGATTCCAGCGGCCCTGCCTGAAATTTACCGCAATCTGCGTGTGCTGCTGGGTTGGGCATGGACTTACCTGATCGTAGCAGAACTGATCGGCAGTACCTCCGGGATTACCTGGTTCATTACCCAGCAAGCCCGCTATCAAAACTTTGATAATGTCTTTGCCGCGATCCTGATTATCGGTGTGATTGGCCTGCTTTGTGATGTGATCTTGATGAAACTGGGACAACGCTTATTTAAATGGAAACCGGGAGCCAACTGATGCAAAACACTGAATTTAATACCCGCGAATACTTTGACAAGATTTATAGCCGTCCGGTGATTCTGGAAGCAAAGCAACTGACACAAAAATTCAGTCATGGCAAAACCGAGCGTACGGTCTTAAATGCACTCAATTTGAAAATTCACAAGCGGGAGTTCATCTGTGTGATTGGGCCTTCCGGTTGCGGCAAGTCAACCTTTAGCCGTGTAGTTGCCGGCCTGGATCCTTATAGCAGTGGTGAGATTCTCGTGGATGGCCAGCCAATTACCGGCCCAAGTCCGGAGCGTGGCATGGTGTTTCAGGGCTATACCCTGTTTCCATGGAAAACTGTCAAGGAAAATGTCATGTTTGGTCCGCGCATGAAAGGCCAAAGTAGTGCAGCAGCAGAAGCACAGGCACGTGAATGGATCAATATCATTGGTCTGGAAAAGTATGAAAACCAGTATCCGCATGAGTTGTCTGGCGGGATGAAACAGCGTGTCGCGATTGCCCGAGCTTTGGTCAATGAACCGAAAATCCTGTTGATGGATGAACCCTTTGGGGCACTTGATCCACATACGCGGCAAAAAATGCAGCGTCACCTGATGGACCTATGGCAAAACATTGATATCACCATTATTTTTGTGACCCACGATATGGATGAAGCCATTTTACTGGCCGACCGTATTGTGGCGCTGAAAGCCAATCCGGGTGAAATCAAGGAAATTATCGAAGTTGATCTACCTCGTCCACGCCATCCAGACGTCATGCTTAGTCCTGAATTTAAACAGTTAAGACAACGTGTCGATTATCTGGTGCATGCTGAAGAAGATGAACTGGATCCGGCACTGGCAGAACTGCCGGTCATTCCGCGTATGACCAAGGTCAGCAGCAATAAATAATCTTATCCAAAATGCCTTTGGGACGACCCGAAGGTTTTAATCGCTGTGTTGGACGACCAACATTAGAGGTGATTATCATGCAAGCGCAATATGTACTCCCACTGGTTGATATTTCAAAATTACAAAGTCCGGATTTAGCCGATCGTATTGAAGTTGCTCATGCTCTGGATCATGCCTGTAAAGAAGTCGGATTTCTTTATCTGCAAGGTAGCCAGTTTAATTCTGATTACGCCAAAGCCCTGATTGAAATGGCCCAGTCCTATTTTTCTCAGGATCTGGACACCAAAATGCAGCACTATATTGGCAAATCAAAAAACCATAGTGGCTATGTGCCGATTGGCGAAGAACAGTTTGCCGGCAACAGTTATGATTTAAAAGAAGCCTATGATGTCAATTATGATTATCAGGGGGTAAGAAAAGACTGTCCTTTACTTGGGCCCACCTTATGGCCAGACCATCCGGATTTCAAGTCTATTGTCAGCCAATACTATAGTCATCTGCGTGAGATCAGCCGGCAGATTTTTTCTGCCTTTGCACTGGCGTTGGGCGTTCGTGAGGACTTTTTTGAAAGCAAAATTACTGATGCACCAAGTCAGCTACGCTTGATTCATTATCCCTATAATCCGGAAGTGCAAGATGCCGAAGGCATTGGCGCACATACCGATTACGAATGCTTTACCTTGCTGTTACCAACCGCGCCCGGCTTACAGGTTTTAAATAAAACCGGCGAATGGATCGATATTCCACTGATTGAAAATACCCTGGTGATGAATATCGGTGACATGATGGAAATTCTGTCGAATGGTAAATATCTCGCCACCAAACACCGCGTGAAAAAGGTCTCGGAAGAACGTTATTCATTCCCGCTGTTTTGCGCCTGCAATTATGACACCGTGATTGAACCGGTGATTCACACTGAAAATTCCAAATATTCTGCCCTGATCGGGGGCGAACATCTGTTTAATCAGACCGCCCAGACCTTTCAATATTTAAAACAGCGCGTTGCTAGCGGTGAACTGATCTTAAAAAATGCTGTACCACTTTCCTCTTTTGGACTTGAAGAACAGACGGAGACAGCATCATGAATCTGTTTGAAGTGATTAAGACTTTAAAGCCCACTATCCCTCAGCCAGAGATTATTCCGGGCTTTTTATACGGTGCTTTCCGGCGTAAAAGTATCAGTTTTTATAATGGCCTGACTGATGAGAATACCGTTGTGTACTGGTTTCAGTCGCGCAGTTTTACCATTGATCTTCGTCTAAAAAGCCAGACGGGAACTGCTGTTCAGGAACGCCAAGGCTGGATTGGCAATACGCTTTGGGATAGCGCCAGCCAGCTCTTGTCCTGGGAAGTGAAAGACTACGCCAATTATCAGAATCATGTGCAATGGCCGGAACCAGCCCGGTTACATGCCGTTGGCAACTGTATTCTGGAATTTTCTCCAAATAATGTCTATGTCGAAGACTGGCGCCAGCAGGTACAGCACGGTTTATTTTTAGGCCTGCGGCTTCAGTCTGCGCTTGATGTTCAATCTGGTCAGAAACTGGAAATGGATGGTGGCCTGATTATTTGTGGCGATCATATTGGCTATGCCCTGACGCGTTTGCCTGAAGTGCAAAGTGCAGTCGCTCAAATGGACTTGAAAGCTGTCGATCCGACCGTGTTTGCCTTGGTGGAAAGTTTTGAAGTTTCTATCGGGACTGATGGTCAAGCTAAAACTTACAGCACTCGCAGCAGTGAAACAGGCAAAACCTTTAACCTGGAAAATTTTGAAGTTCTCAATGAAAGCAGTCTGGTTCAGCATGTCATTTTAGATGACCGTGAAATTGACCTGATTTTTGAGCTGGATATATACCAGCCGGATTATGAGTTTCAATACAGGACGCCAACGACTACAGAAGCTGAAAGCTGGCTCAAGTCAGAACAAGAACATCTGATGCATCATGCAAAACGGGTGTTTTAGGGAGAAATATGTCTTTTTTATATCTGTCGATTGCCATTATTGCAGAAGTCATTGCAACTTCTGCATTGAAGGCCTCCAATGGTTTTAGCGTGCTCTGGCCTTCACTTGCCACCATTGCCGGTTATGCCGTTGCCCTGTTTTTCCTGTCACTGACCATGAAAACCATTCCGATGGGCATTGCCTATGCAATCTGGTCTGGTGCCGGTATTATTCTGATTTCAACGGTTGGCCTCTTGGTGTTTAAACAGCAACTGGATCTTCCCGCGCTGATCGGTCTGGCGTTTATGATCATTGGCATTATTTTTATCAATGTCTTTTCCAAAAGTACGCAGCTTTAATTTTTTAATATTCATCTGACTAATAAAAAATCCCCAATCTGGGGATTTTTTATTAGTTTAGAATACCTTCCAGAATGAGGCGGCATGCTCTATTTGAGTTCTTGCACCAGCGTTGGAACAATCACGCCATCCACATTCATTTCAGTCGTATAAATGCCGTTGGCTACATTGAACTTGTTCACATGATAGCTGGAACCATAGATCGAGTCGAAACCATCACCTTTGGTAAAGACTTTCTTGTTGGCGGCCAGATCCAGTAAATGCGTGCCATCAATGAACTGCATATAGGTCTTCGCATCGACACCAACACGTTTGGACATGATCTGTGCAGCGTCTTCTCGAGTCGCCGGATCATTGATGTATTTGACAGTTTTATCCCAAACCTGAATCACCTTTTTCCATTGCTCTTTATTGGCTTCCAGATGGGCTGGATTCACGGTCAAGGTATCGTAGATTAATCCAGGCTTGTCTTTAGAGGTGAAAATAATCTTGGAACCGGCAACAGCAGATAAAGCCTGATTTGCCACCGGCTGCCATACTGCAATCGCATCAATATCGGGAGTGGCAAAAACCTGTGGCAATTCATTGGTCATGGTATTGACCAGTTTGACCTCATTCAGGCCAACTTTGGCATCATCCAGTGCAGTGGACAGTAACAAGTGATCGACCAGACCTTTTTCAGTGGCTACGGTTTTACCGCGCAGATCCTGAATCGAATTAATGCCATTCTTGGCAATAATCACGTCATTTCCAGCTGAATAATCGGTCGCCATGATCATCACGCCCTTGGTCCCGCCAGAGCCAGTGACCAGATTATCACCATTAGTGACCATGACCGCATCCAGCTGGTTGGCAGCAAAAGCTGAAAGTGAGGCTGAATAGTCAAACCATTTAAAATCAGCATTGACTCCAGCTTCCTCTAACCAGCCTTTTTCAATCGCAACTTGCCACGCAACCCAACCCGGCCAGTCGCTATAACCAATCCGGATGGGTTGAGTATTTACAGTACCTTCAGCCTTGGCATTTGGTTCAGGTACTTTAGCGGTATTGTCACAACCGCTTAAAAGGATTGCAGACAGTACGGAAACTGACATCAGTGCTTTTTTGATCATTTTGCGACTTCCCCTATGCATTCACATTTAAATTTGGTATTTGAAAGTTGTTTAGATTTCATAAATTCGCGCCAGCCACCGAAATGACTAATATCTGTTGCATCCTCAAGTGCATAGCCTTCACAGATAAAGCCTTTGACCCAAGTACCATCAATCAGCTTAACATTACCGATCCCCAATGGTGCCGGAACTTCTGCAACAATGTCTCCGAACAGTGCACGCGGAATGTCCCAGACTTCGACTTCAATTGAACAACCTTTCGCGTTGTATTGGAGGCCGGGTTTTGGTGGTGTGGTATTTTTTAAAGCATAGAGTTTGTAATGCGAAGCAGTCCGGGTCTGCTTGATCAGGGTTCCAGCACGTGTGGTCAACTGAAAATTCAGTGGCATACCGGTCAGATGTGCTCCGACGACAGCCAGTTTGACGCTGTGACCCGATGAGATTTCAGTTGTTTTTTCATAAGTAAGTTCAGATGTGCCTAGCTTTAATTGGCTCGCCTGCTGCCATTTTTGCCCGAACTTGGCCAGTGCTTCATCCATCCAGGCTGGCGCAATAAAGGTCACACCCGTTGGAAGACCATCAGCACGAATGCTATTTGGTAATGCCAAAGCCGACAGGTCGGCAAAATTGACAAAATTGGTATAAGCGCCCATGTGGCTGTTTTTTACCAGAGGATCGGCTTCTACTTCTGCAATGCGATAAATGGTGGGTGTAGTAGGCACCATCAAGGCATCATAATCTGCCAGTGTATTTTGAATAACACGGCTCAGGTGGGCACGTTCATATTCATCCTGCATGACATCGACCGCATTGAACCGGTCTGCCTGCGCAATAATCTGGCCAATGACCGGATGGGTCTGCTCGCGTTGCACCATTTTTTCCACGGCACTGGTACGTTCAGCCACCCAAGAGCGGTTATACAAGGCCGCTGCCAGTTGTTGAAATGGAGCAAAATCAATCGGCTCAACCGTATAACCCAAGCTTTGTACACGTGCGATCGCCAGCTGGAATGCTTTTTCAGTTTCAGCATCGCCATAAAATTCGAGTGTATCCGGAATGGCAATTTTCCCTTTTGAAAATTGGCTCGGTTCATTCTGAGGATGCATTCTGGAATAATCATCGCTGGCATCATAGCCTTGCATGACTTGCGCCACCTGCCAGGCATCATCCACCGTTAAGGCAAAAATCGAAATCACATCGATGGTACGACAAGCCGGAATCAGGCCTGTAGTCGAGAACCAGCCTTTGGTTGGTTTGAGTCCGACAATGTTATTATGCCCTGCTGGTACACGTCCTGAACCTGCAGTATCTGTACCCAGTGAAAATGGCACTAATCCGTTTGCGACGACTACACTGGAACCCGAACTCGAGCCGCCACTGATATATTCAGGATTAAAGCTGTTCTTTACCGCGCCGTATGGGGAGCGCACACCAACCAGACCCGTCGCAAACTGATCCAGATTGGTTTTACCCACGACAATCGCGCCGGCAGCTTTTAATTTGGCTACTGCGGTTGCATCGGAAGTTGCCAGATAAGCTACCTCTTTACATGCTGCTGTGGTATAGAACCCTGCAACATCAATATTGTCCTTGACTGCAAATGGCACCCCATAAAGTGGCAAGCTTGCACTATCTGCACCAGTCAATGCATCAATTTGTGCCTGTAATTGTGCTGCTGTTGCAATTGAAATCCAGGCATGATCGTCATTATTCAATCCGGCAACATACTCAATCAGGTCACTAAGCTGGATATTGTTATTCTGGTAGGCGTGTTGCCAGTCCTGTACAGTCCATAAGTTGTGCACAGCTGTTCTCCTTAAGTGTGTTCGGTATTTTGTGGAATGGGTGGCATGACGGCATCCATCAGTTCGAGATGCCCTTTAATCACGCCTTTCAGTGCAATAAATTGTTCGCTTATTTCTTTCAGGTCACTGCTCGCGCCCTGCATCAGCATGACTTGCAGAATTTTTTCATCATCCAGCTGGATATGAAGCGAATTGATCACTTGTGCCAGATACTGCTGCTGCAGATCGACCAGCTGACTGCGCAGCGGTTTCAAGCTGACGTCATAGAGCAAGGTAAGCGTGCCAACCATGACTTCATCGCGAATCACCAGATCATCAATCAGGTGGCGGTTAATCATATCGACAATGGCCTGCGAGCGGCTTTCATAGTGCTGCTCGACAATTTTTTGATCCATCGCATGTAGCGTTGTTTCTGGCACGGTAATACTGATCCGTGCCAATTTTTGTTTAGGCACGATGTTGATCCTTGGGTTGTTGGTATTGTGAAGACTGTTTAATGTGAAAGCCTGCGCGTACGCTGAGCAGCTCAACCAGAAAGTGAAGCCATGGATGCATTTTTTTATTTGATGTCGGATTGTTCATGTGCATCTCCTAGGGATATTACAAAACCAGAATTTCGTATTACTTAGGAAAATGCAGAAAGCGTGCCAGTTTTTAGTTATTTGGATGAGGTGAATAAACTTTTATAAAGGGGCGAAAAAAAGCCCCATAACAGTGAGATAGGGGCTTGTTCTAAAGCAAAAGTAAGTTTTGTATTTCACCGGTTTATTCCATTTTTATTGCTCATGTCCTTGCTATTCTTTTTATACATGAATGGTTAACCGATGTTTGTGATTATGAGTGATCAAGTGTATTACTCTCCTCTATTTATGTTGTATATAAATAAAAGCATAAAGCATGCCACAATATAAAATAGAATAGATTTAAGCAGAATACGTGGAAAATTAATTACATATGTAAAATAAGGCAAAACAACAATGATTTATTTTTTAAGGATGCCTAAAAAATAGGCCATTTTGCACCATTGGGGTTCGATTGTGCATCAAAGTGTGGCTGAGTGATTCAGACCGTTATCTATCTAAGTGTTATTCTTCTAAAATAAAGACCAACTAGATTTGATCAATCACTATTTTATAACTCATTTGAAAATTGATGAATTACTGCTAAATTAGCTCCCATATTTGGGGGCATTTTTATGACAGAAAAATTATATTATTGGGCCGAAAATTTAGAAAATTACAGTTCTAATAATGATATTGAATATGATGAAGTTATTGAAATAAAAAGACTGAATTTTTTTATTGGTAAAAATAATGCGGGTAAAAGTAAATTTCTACGTACATTATTTAAAATGAGAGGTGGTCAATATTTGTATAATTCTACTCAATTTAGAAAATTAAAATCTTTCCATAAAAAAATAGTCTCAAATAAATTTGATCCCCGTTATGAAGAATTTATTAATCTTATGAACGATACTCTCACTGTGCAAAGCTATACTACCGCTTCTCTTGCATTTAAGTCTGTAATGCATTCCTTATATGAAAATGGATTATTAAATCAAATATATTCAAATAACAATATTGATATAGCATTAGATTTATTTCATCAAGAAACAACTAATATTCATAAAATATTTTCAAATATGAAATTCTATATCCCTATTTTAAGAGGTATGCGCCCTGTCACTGAAATAGAAAATAAACAGCCATATATCGAACGTGCTCAAAAAGATTATTTCCCAAATAAAGACAAATTTAATTCTAAAAATATTATTACAGGTGAATGCTTATACCATGAACTTCAAATTCACTTGTTAGGTAAACCAAAACAGCGTGAGTTAATAAAAAATTATGAAGAAAAATTAAGTCAGTATTTTTTTGACAATGAACCCATCACGCTCATTCCATTCATAGGTAAAGATGATAACGGTCATGTCAATGATGTTGTACATATTAAAATTGGAGAAGATGATCAGTTTCCAATTCATAGATTAGGCGATGGTCTTCAGCAAGCAATCATTTTGACATACGAAGCATTTATTAAAAAAGAAGAAATACATGCTTTCTTCATAGAAGAGCCTGAACTACATATGCACGCAGGTATGGTTCGTCAACTGATGAACTTCTACCTAAACGAAACACCTCATTATTATTTCTTTACGACTCATTCCAACCATTTACTTGATATGGCGGATGAGTCTGACCAAGTCATGATTCAGAAGTTTATAAAACAGCCTAAAGAAGAAGACCCTACTAAATTTGATTTTAAAATTTATCATTGTGACCGTGATCGTGACTTACTTGCCTCATTAGGTGTAAGACCTTCTTCTGTATATTTAGCCAATTGCACCATTTGGGTTGAAGGCATTACAGATCGCTTATATATCACTAAATATATGGAAAAATATTTAGCTGAATTAGAGAAATCGAATAAAGAACTCTATAAAAAGTACCGTCGCTTTATGCCGAATTATCACTACACATTTGTAGAGTATGCAGGAAGTAATTTATCTCATTGGTCATTTGATGATGATTATCCCAAAACAAGAGAAGAAAGAATCGAATTTTTAAAACAAGATCGAGGTCAAAGCGCGACTGCTGTTGCAAGTGAAATGCTACTAATTGCAGATGGTGACATACAAAAAAACTCTGAAAAAATAAAATTTTTAAGAAAAGAATTAAATAGAGAAAATCTAATCATTTTAGAGTGTAAAGAGACAGAAAACACTTTACCAAAAGACTCAATCATAAGAGTTGCAAAAGCGAAGTTTCATCGGCTAAAAAATGTAAAACAAAGTTATGATATTTCTTTGATAGACAATATCACTGACGAAAATTATTTCGACAATAGCCAATATGGTATTGGCCGTTTAATTGATGAAATAATTAAAAAGCCTTCATCTTCTACAACTAAGACAGCTTTTGCAGATGGTAATGGTGTTGGTACTATCAAAGATAAATTAAAGTTTTGCCGAGAAATCATCAAAGATTTCGATGAAAATGATAATTGGGAACTTACACCCAAAGCTAAAGCGTTGTGTGAACGAATTTTCAAACATATTCAAAAATGTAATTCTTAAATCTCCCCTAACCCCTCTTTAATAAAGAGGGGGAAATTCCCTCCTTTGCAAAAGGAGGGTTAGGGAGGATTCTTTAAGCCACTGGCGCCAAGGTAAACAATACCTGTCCTGTTTTCACCGTTTGCCCTTTTTCAATAGTAATCGCATCGACACGCATACGCTCAGGCGCAATAATTGGAATCTCAATTTTCATCGCTTCAATGACTGCAAGCGTTGCACCTTCTTCGACAATATCGCCCGACTGACATTCAATTTTCCAAATTGAACCCGGCATATGCGATTCCACCGCACATCCACCTTCAGGCACTTCAACACCTTCGCCATCATCCACAGCATCTAGGCTTTCAGATACATATTCCACAAGCCCTGCTTCATGCCAGCGACGACGTTCAGCATCAAAGTTGGCTTGTTGCACTGCTTTAAAGGCAGCAATCGACTCTTGGTTTTCCGTTAAGAAGTCATTGTATTCTTTCAGGTTGAGTACACCTTCTTCAATGCGTAATTTTAGACGACCGGCTTTAAAGTCTTCACGCATGTGCATCAACTCGGACTCAGACACTTCATAAAACTTAATTTGGTCAAAGAAGCGCAATAACCACGGCATACCTTGCTCAAAATCAGGGTTTTTACGGTAGCGTGACCACATTTGCGAGGTACGACCGACAAACTGATAACCACCCGGACCTTCCATCCCGTACACACACATATACGCACCACCAATACCAACAGCATTCTCAGGTGTCCACGTACGTGCAGGGTTATATTTGGTGGTGACCAAACGCTGACGCGGATCAAGCGGTGTTGCCACAGGTGCACCCAGATACACATCACCCAAGCCCATGACCAAATAACTGGCGTTAAAGACCACATCTTTCACGGCTTGTTTGTCTTTTAAGCCGTTAATACGACGGATAAATTCGATATTGTCCGGACACCACGGTGCATCATGGCGCACGGTTTGCATATAACGTTCTGTTGCAAGCTGAGTTTGTGAATCTTCCCATGCAAGCGGTAAATACACGGTACGTGATGGCACTTGCATCTCGGTTACATCAGGCAGTTGTTCTTCCGCCACTTGAAGCATGCGCAGTAAATCAATCTGATCGAGTTGGGTCGAATCAAAATGAATTTGCAGTGAACGAATGCCCGGTGTTAAATCAATAATGCCTTGAATATTCTGATCTTTGACCCATTGCATCAGCGCATGAATACGGAAACGTAGGTTTAGATCTAAAACTAACTCGCCATATTCCACCAACATATAGTTGTTGCCGGCAGGACGATACACCACATCAGGCGTACCATTTTGACCTTTTAAGGTATCTAAAATAGCAGATTTCAGCGTGCTGATTTCAGGATAGAACGATTCATCAAAAGTCACATCTTGTGTATCATTTGATGCCAATTGTGCATGATATTTTTCATTTAAAAGTTTGGCTTGATGGTAGCTGACAGGCACAAATTTGACTTTATCACCTGCTTTAAGCTGACCGAGTTTCCAAAGCTCAGAATTGATCACCACCGCAGGACACACGAATCCACCTAGGCTTGGACCATCAGGCCCAAGAATAATTGGCATATCACCAGTGAAATCGATCGCCCCAATGGCATAGGCATTGTCATGAATATTGGATGGATGCAGACCCGCTTCACCACCATCCTGACGTGCCCATTCAGGTTTTGGACCAATCAAACGGATACCAGTACGGCTTGAGTTAAAGTGAATTTCAAACTCATTGGCAAAGAAAGTATCAATGTCGTTTTTGGTAAAGAAATCAGGTGCACCATGTGGACCATACATCACCGCAATTTCCCAAGTATTTGAGAATGTTGGGATTTGATCTTCATTTAATGCTTTCACTTCATCGGATGTAAATGCCGTGATTGGAAGCATATCGCCAATCAATAAATTACGCCCTGCATGACCACCAAACTGACCTAAGGTAAAAGTCGCTTGTGAGCCTAAATATTCAGGCACATTCAGACCACCTTTAATGCCGATATAAGTACGGCAACCTGTGGCGATCTTGCCACATTTGAGTACCTGACCTTTGCGCACATTCACAGTCTGCCACATCGGGACAGACACACCATCCAACGTCGATGGCATATCACCACCTGCCAATACAATTTGACTATCACAATGGAATTTTAAGCTTGGGCCTTGCAAGGTACATTCGAGCCCTGCGGTATTTGGTGCATTGCCTAACAGTTGGTTCGCAACATTTAAAGACAGCGGATCAATCGCACCTGATGGCGGTACGCCGACATCCCAATAGCCCAAACGCCCTGTGACATCTTGCACGGCGGTTTGAATGCCGGCTTGTAGCACTTCAATCTTTTGAGTTTTCCATTCAAAGCTATTTAAGAAGCGTGTGGTTTGTGTACCGGCTTTAAATACATCGCAGTCGATAATGTTTTGTAGATATTCAAGGTTGGTTTCGATACCAGCAACTTGCGTTTTAGCGAGTGTGTCGATCATAGCTTGAATCGCCGATTCACGATCATCTGCTGTCACAATAATTTTGGCAATCATCGGGTCATAGAAAGATGAGACGTTTGAACCTGTTTCTACCCAAGTTTCATTACGCGCGTTGGCATCGAACTCAACATGCGTTAAAAGTCCTGCACTTGGTTGGAAGTTTTTGATTGGATCTTCGGCATAAAGACGCACTTGAATTGAATGTCCTTGTGACTCAAGTTTTGATGTTGGTGCAACCCAATCGCCACTGCCTAAAGTCACCATCCATTCCACAAGATCGACACCAAAGACTTGTTCAGTAACGCCATGTTCCACTTGTAGACGGGTATTCACTTCCAAAAAGTAGAATTCTTGTGTGTCAGTATCCATCACAAATTCAACCGTACCTGCCGAACGGTAATTCACCGATTGCATTAATTGAATCGCAACATTTTGGATGTAGGCACGTTGCGTATCGTTTAAGTGTGGTGCAGGCGTTTCCTCAATGACTTTTTGGTTACGACGTTGCACCGAACAATCACGCTCGCCCAGTGCTAGAACTAAACCGTTGCCATCACCAAAGATTTGCACTTCGATATGACGAGCATTTTGTACGAATTTTTCTAAGTAAAGGCCTGCATCTTTAAAGTTGGCTTGCGCTAAATAAGACACGGTTGCATAAGCTTCTTTCAGCTCCTCCGCATTCCACACCAAACGCATGCCAATACCACCACCACCTGCGGTACTTTTCAGCATCACAGGATAGCCAATACGCTCAGCCTCAAGCAGGGCTTCAGCTTCATCAGCCAATAATTGGCTACCTGGCAATAACGGTACATTGGCTTGAATCGCCAATTCACGTGCAGTGTGTTTCAGACCAAATGCTTTCATTTGCTCGGCATTTGGGCCCAAGAACACAATGCCTTGTGCTTCACAGAGATTACAGAATTCGGCATTTTCAGACAGGAATCCATAGCCCGGATGAATCGCTTGCGCACCGGTATATTTGGCCACTTCTAAGATTTTATCGACATTCAGATAGCTTTGGCTTGCAGGTGCATCACCAATAAAGACCGCTTCATCAGCTAAAGTCACATGCAAGGAATCACGATCTGCTTCCGAATACACCGCAACCGATTGGATGCCTAATTTTTTAAGGGTACGGATGACACGACAAGCAATTGCACCACGGTTGGCGATGAGAACTTTATTAAACCCATATTTTAAAGTCATAGTCTTATACCTCGCCTTCACGGACAATCAGTTGAATTTTTGTTGGGTTATAGGCATTACATGGGTTATTCAGTTGTGGGCAGTTTGAGATCAACACAATCAAATCCATCTCAGCTTTAATTTCCACATATTTGCCCGGTGCAGAAATCCCATCATCAAATTTCAGGTGTCCATCTGAAGTCACAGGCACATTCATAAAGAAATTAATGTTGGGGCCAATATGACGCACGTTTAAGCCATGCTTTTTGGCAATCGGATGTTGCGACAGCGCAATCATGAAATTGTTACGGCAACTGTGCATTGGGTATTTGTCATGGGCATAACGCACGGTGTTACTTTCACATGAACATGCACCGCCTAAAGTGTCGTGGCGACCGCAGTTATCATCATGAATAGTGGCGATTTTATTACCAAAGTTGGTATACAGGGTTGAGCCTTTCTCTAAATAAATTTGACGGTTCATCGCCAAAGTATCGGTTGCGCTATAACGCTCTTCAGGGTTATGTGCGGAAATAAACAAAGTATCCACCGCTTGATTACCTTCAAGATCAACAATACGGAAATACTGGCCTTTTTTGACTTCACACATCCATGCTTCACCGGCAGGACAAACTTCGCTAAGTACTGATTTTTCTATATTTACGAGTGCAGTCATGATCATTCCCCTTAAGCAGTTAAAGCGTAGTAGCGGTTATTATTTTGAAACGCACGCTGATTTTGCGGGCATGAGTCACGGCAGACATCGGTGTCGCCTAAAGGCAGTGCTTTAAAGAGTGAGAGCTGAATATCGGCTGGTGCATATTCATTAGAATTGTCGAGTGCATGTGGTGCGCTGGATAAAAACACCAAACAATCCATTTCAAAGCGTAGTTCAATTACTTGGTCGGTATTGTCAGACTTCACATAAGTTAAATTGCCATTGTCATCCGGTTGAACTTTTGAGAATAGATTTAAGGTATTACTCAGATCCGTCGCAGATAAACCAAATTTGGTCATCTCTAAAAGTAGGCTGTCTTTAGCATTGCGGTACATGTCGTTGCGGGCATCCTGGAAGGTCTTCGTGCCAAACTGTGCTCCAATTTGCGGTGCGGTACTTGGCGCACAAAAGGCATCATTCCAACCATGGTCATCTTTAACAATTGAGATCATCGCACGACCTAAATCAGACGCCAAAATGTGCCCTGTACTTAAAAATGCGCTGTGTTGACCTTTTAAGCTGTCTGGCATGTTATAGGCTTCAAGCTTATCTTCGCTATTCACACAAAACAGTGAAACATTGGCATTTGCGCCTAAAGATTTAAGTTGTAAAACTGCGCCACGCTGGATGCGTGCTGACCAGTGGTGTCCACCCGGTAAACGTTCAGTCCAGAGGACTTGATCTTCGTGATAAGTAGTTGTGCTCATATGCATCCATCCCAATCTTGTACGGTTTACCTCCCGGGCTTTTATCCCTCCGTGTAGCTTGAGCTTGAAACTTAAGCCGTGAACTCTCGGTCGCAGACCTACATGAATCTTCATGTATCGGAACCCTAGATCACTTTATGATTGAGTAGATAGATGCAAAGGACGTGCCAATTTAGTAATACTGTTTTTATGTTTCGTAATACTATTATTAGGATTTGACTGATCAATTCAGGTGCAAGACTCTGCAAAAAGCATCAAGATGTACCAAAATAAAAAATCCCAGCTAAGACTGGGATTGTAAAATCTAGAGATGAGAACTCAATCAAACTATTTAAGCTGTAGAGTTATTTACTTAAAATTTCATGCAGCATATTACGTAGCCATTGATGGCTGGTTTTATGATGACAGGACATATGCCAATACTGCTTTACGGAATAGGTCGGGAACGCAATTGGCGCATTAAAGATCTTGAGATTGCCACGTGATAACAGGACTTCACTCAAATAATAAGGCACGGTCGCAATCGCATCGGTTTCCTGTACCACCAGTCCTACCCCGAGATAACTTGGCAGACGCATTAGAATGTCACGCTTGAGTTCCAGATTCAGTAATTCATTTTCAATATGGTAATGCCCCATCCCCGCATCAATATCAATATGGGTTTCACGTAAATACTCTTCGGTCGTGATGCTGTCACCCGTGAGCCGCGGATGGTCTTTTGCCGCGATCACCACATAATATTGTTCAAACAGTTTCTGCTGATAAAAGCCATTCTCCAGATTGGGTAAGAAGCCCAAAGCCAGATCAATCTCGCCATTGGCCATCTGATAACTGGTTTCCGAGGTAATCGGACGCACATTCAGACGGATATGGGATGCATGCTGCTTCAGATATTGTGAAATTTTTGGCAACAGTACCAGATGCGATACATCGGTCATCGCCAGTGTAAAGCGCTGCTGTGAAGTGACCTGATCAAAATTGATCGTGAAATTATTGATTGCTTCAACTTTGCTCAGTGCTTCGCTGACCAAGGGAAAGAGCTGTTTGGATAGATCCGTAGGTAGCATTTCATTGCCAATACGTAAAAATAAAGGATCACTATAATGCTGGCGAATTTTATTCAGCAGATTGCTCACCGCTGGCTGGCTCATATCTAAATGATCGGCTGCCTGAGATACGTTTTTAAATTTATAGACATAATAAAAAATACTGAGCAATTTACAGTCAAGTTCAAACACAGAAATACATTTCCTTTAACTTTCTCATCATTCGGACAGGTCTTTCATCCGCATAAGTCTATTGAGGGTCAGATTAAAATATAACACTTCGCAACTATTTTCAGGATTAAACTCGCTGTAATTTTCCGTAAATAAATACTTTTGCCAGATGAATAAATCCATTAAAAAGTACCTTAGCGTAAAATTTCCAGCCCAGTTTGCTCAGGTCAGTTAAACATTTAAATCGTATGCGATATACTCAGCCACACCCAATAAATGATAAAAATACAGAGAAATCTTATATGTTTCAGGATAAAAAGCTGGTCTGTTTTGATCTGGATGGTACGTTGATTGATTCTGTAGGCATCTGGAATCAGGTCGATGCAGCCCTGATTGATGAGCTCTCCAACAGAAAAGTCGATTTACATGAGATTCAGCAACAACGCGATCTTCAACTTACCGCCATGAGACATAGGCCAGATCCTTATCTGGAATATTGTGGATTTTTAAAAGAACAATACGGTTTTGAACCAGCTAAAGAAGAAGTAAAAAATCGTCGTTATACAATTTCCCGACATTTTCTGGATGATATCGTCGAGTTAAAACCTCGGGCCGACCTCCTGATTCAGGCTTTAAAACAGCAACAGATATCTCTGGCTCTGACCACCACCACCAGTTTATTCAATGTACAGCGCTATCAGGATAACAATCAAAATATTAATTCTAAAATCAGCTTTGATGAGGATTTTGCCTTGATTCTCACCCGTGAAAATGTCCAGAATATTAAACCTCATCCCGAGGTTTACCTGAATGTTTTGCAAGCCTTTAACCTTCGACCAGAGGAATGTCTAATTATTGAAGACTCTTTAGTCGGTGTAGAAGCAGCAAATCATGCGGACATCGAGGTGGTGGCAATTTATGATCAGCACTCCGCTCATGAAATAGATTTGATCAAAGCCAAAGCGAATTATTTTGTCGAAGATTTTGCTGAATTATTAAGTTTCCTCCCATAAAGCATTCCTAAAAAAAGATGTCATGCTTTATCCTTGCACATGACATCTTTGATTTTATCTTGTGCGTAAAATTCTCGCTGACTATTTGGCTTTTTTGTAGACTGAACCTGAACCGACCAGATTTCCGGTTTTCTCATCGATTGCGAAATCGACCATACCTGCACCTGCGTTCAACTGAAGCAGGCCATTTTCGCTCACTGCTGCGGGCATTGGATTCTTTTTCTCGGTTTTACCGGTTTCCTTATCTTTAATAGTATTGGTTATCAGATAATTTTTACCATTTTTGGAAATAACCAGAATATTTTCAAGTTTTGGATTTTCCATGGTGTTTTTCCAGTTGCCCTGATAATCTGGTGCTGGCGTTTCAGGGGTATTACAAGCTGTTAGAAGCACTAATAATGGGATTGCTGAAAAATATTTAAGATATTGCAAAATTGAGACCTTAGATGATAGAACGCGGCCATTATAAAAAGAAGGGACTGTGCCTAAACCATCAACTTGTAGGTGAAGCGTTTCGACCGTAATGAGTTTGTCTAACCTTCGTCATTTTTTTGAAAGTGATCTTCATATTCCATTCATGAACTGGGGTGATAAAAAAATCCTCAATAAACCATCCAAATCTATTGAGGAGTACCAAACTGGATAACTGAGAAACTTGAAATAATTAACTCATCAGCTTCGCCTTAAAGTAACTGAACACTGATTTTACTGCGTGAGTTTTTCCGGTAATTTGCTGATTCCATTCATTTGGCAAAGAACATTTTGCCAGTCTTACCCATACGGTAGAAAACTGTTTCATAAAGCTGGCTTCGTTGTAGTGAATACCATATTCTGCACAGAGTGCTTTGACCTTTGGAGCAACCTCAACATAACGGTTGGCCGGCATATCCGGGAACAGATGATGCTCAATCTGATGGCTCAAATTACCACTCAGTATATGCAACCATTGGGTACCGCTAAAATTGCTCGAACCACGAATCTGACGGACATACCATTCTGCACGGGTTTCCTTATCGGTATTGTCCATTTCAAAGGTTTCGGCATCTTCAGTGAAATGTCCGTTAAAAATAACAGCAGAAGCCCACAGGCTACGGATCACATTGGCAACGGCATTACCGGTAAATACTGGAATGGCATTTGGGCCAGCAATCAGCGGGAAAAATACATAATCTTTTAACACCTGACGGCGCATTTTTTTGCGTAAAGGAGCTGCTTCTTCCCAGACTTCTTTCCAGGTCTTGGTTTTATAGGCAATCACGTCTTCCAGATGCAGGCGCTGCAAGCCAACATACCATTCGAAAAACACCATTAACTGAATGCCCAATGGAATATTGAACAGGAAACGTGGTTCCCATTTTTGGGATTCACTGACTCGAATTAGCCCATAACCCACATCATGATCCATCCCCACAATATTGGTATAGGTATGATGAATATAGTTATGCGTATATTTCCAGTCATCGCCGGTTGAAATCGTATCCCAGTCATACGTCACACCATTCAGACTCGGATCATTCATCCAGTCAAACTGGCCATGCATGACATTGTGGCCGAGTTCCATATTTTCCACGATTTTGGAAAGACCGAGCAGACCTGTCCCAGCCAGCCATACCGGTGGTAACCAGCCAGCAAACATCAGCATGCCACGTGAGGCAATTTCACTATAGCGGACAAAGTTACGGATTTTATAAATATATTCGGCGTCTTTTTCCCCCAGATCATCCATGACCTCGCGGCGGATTGCATCGACTTTGGCACCAAATTCCTCAATCTGTTCAGGACTGAGAAATTGGCTTTTGCTATGTCGTTTAAAATCAATTTGCATATTCATGGGAGCACCTTCTTATAGTTTAATTAATGGCTTATCAATAGGTTATAGATTAATCACCACAGGACTCACTGCCTGGGAAATGCACAGTTTGATCTGGGTATTGTTGCCATGATCAACTTCACCGGTCAGGACGTTGCGTACCGAACCACTGACTTTGGTACAGGAACAGGTGTTGCAGATTCCCATCCGGCAGCCATATGCAGGACGCAGGCCTGATTTTTCAGCACTTTCCAGTAAAGTAGCCTGGGCCTGAAACTCTTGCTGCGATCTTAAAAACTGTACCGGCTGCGCCTTAATTTTCTCATCGACTGCAATCTGGAAATATTCTGAATGAAAATTGGCTTTCAAATCCAGTTTATCGATGATTCTCAGTGCAGCTTTCATCATCCCGGCAGAGCCACAGGCATAAATTTTTCGCTCTGCCAAATCTGGCACTAGCTTTTGTAATAAGCCTTGGGTTAGATGCTGTTGGTGTTCCAGCGTATTGAAATGGTGATATTTCAAGTTTTGATGCATTAAAGCCAAGGTTTTCAACTCCGCATGAAAAGCATCATCTCGAGTGAAATAAACTAGGTCAATCTGTTCCAGAGAATGAATGACCGCTTTTTGTAGCAAGGAATAAATTGCGGTAATACCACTGCCTGAAGCCAGAAATAAAATCGGCTGGGTGGATTTTTGCAATGTGAACTCGCCTTGGGGCTGAGATATTTCGACCACCGCACCAATTTGCATCAGGCTTAAGGCACGTGAAACTTTCCCCTGCTGTTTTACTGCAATAATCAGATCGCCATTTTTTAATACCGTCACTACTGAATAATGTCGCTGATGACGTACACCATCGAGCCTGATGGTCACTGCAATATTCTGGCCGGCCTGAAATGACTTGATGTTAAAATTATGATTCGGACGTAAATGAATCTTGAAAAAGTCAGGGCTGATAGCTTGAATACTCATAACAGCAGCTTTAACTTTTTTAATTGCCCAAGTTGGATGGATTTTTTCACCAATAAAATCAATGAAATCTTCCCGTATCCAATGCGGCTGATAGGTTGGCATGCTTGTCATTTTTATCCCCTTATCCGCAGACAGTTTCATTAATGTACAACTGTCTAATTATTATATTGTTCAGGATAAAGAATTCTCATGCTCAGACCATGTCAATACAGGTCAAATTATGTGCTCAACCCCCACAATATAGCTTTTTGTCTAACAATATTCGCTAAAAGTATCGATTCCAACGCTATATCTTGAGAAAAAGAATTTTAAACTTGTACCTCTATCGAATGTTTACATAAAAAACTGACCTCTATTCGAGATCAGTTTGTTGAGTAGCATGTTAAGAGAACTCTTTTGAACTGGACGCTCTAACCTGCCGCCTGTTCCAAAAGAATGGTCCCATATAATTCACGCAGATCCTTTTTCAGCATTTTACCAGTACCACTCAGTGGAATCGCATCAACGAACACGACTCGATCTGGAACCTGCCATTTGGCAACTTTGTCTGCATAATAATCCAGCAGATCAGTCTCAATTAGCTGGCTGCCCGGCTTTATAATGGCAATTAATACGGGACGCTCATCCCATTTAGGGTGCTGGGCAGCAATCACGGCAGCCATCGCAATTTCCGGATGTCCCATGGCAATATTTTCCAGATCTACCGATGAAATCCATTCCCCCCCAGACTTGATTAAATCCTTGGAGCGGTCGCTGAGTTTCATAAAACCATCCTGATTCAGCGTGGCAATATCGCCGGTATCGAACCAGCCATCCTCTGTCAGTGCAGATTCTTCCTTGCCAAAATAATGACTGATGACCCAATGGCCCTTAACCTGTAAGTTTCCTATGCTAAGTCCATCACGTTCAATTTCATGCGTACCTTTTTCTGCATCGATCAAACGTAAATCAATCCCGAATGGCGGACGGCCTTGAGACAGACGAATCTGCAGTTTTTCTTCATCAGACAGATGCAAATGTTTGGTCTTGAGCTGATTCGCTGTACCCAGTGGACTGATTTCTGTCATGCCCCAGGCATGGATCGTTTCACAATTAAACTGTTCTTTGAAAGCCCTTAGCATGGCCGGTGGGCATGCCGATCCGCCCACTACATTCCGTTTTAGGCTTTCCAGTTTGGAGCCTGACTGGTTTGCGGCGGCAATCAAACCTTGCCAGATGGTTGGTACACCAAGTGCTACCGAAACCTGATAAGTATTAATCAGGTTGACTAGACTGGCACCATCCAGACCCGGTCCAGGAAGAACTAATGTGCATCCCACCATCGCAGCAGCATACGGTGTGCCCCACGCATTCACATGGAACATTGGCACTACAGGCAACATAATGTCGGCAGCTGAGACATTTAAGGAGTCAGGTAAAATGATGGCATAGCTATGTAATACCGTAGAGCGATGGCTAAACAGCACACCTTTGGGATTGCCCGTGGTTCCCGAGGTATAACACAGAGAGCTTGCTGAGTTTTCATCAATTATTGGCCACTCAAAATCTGCATTTTGGCCGGCAATCAGATCATCATAAAATTGTACTTCTGGTATCGCTTCTCTAACTGCCGGATCAGCTGCATCCAGACAGATAAAATGCTCGACTGAGCTCAACAGCGCTTTCACGGCTTTAATTAAAGGGACAAATGTTTTATCGAACAGCACCACGCGATCCGCAGCATCATTCATAATAAAAATCAGCTGTTCCGGAAATAAGCGCGGGTTAATGGTATGACAGACTAAGCCGCTGCCAGAAATGGCATACCAGGACTCTAAATGGCGATGATTATTCCAGGCAATGGTCGCGACCCGATCTCCCTGCGCTAAGCCGAGTTGTTGTAATGCATTGGCAAAACGTTTCGAGTTTTGGTGAATTTCTCCCCAATTGGTCACTGTAATACTGGTATCGGTATTTTTGGAAATTACCTCGGTATCGGCATGATAGCGTCCTGCATGTTCAATCATGCTGCTGATCAGTAAAGGCTGAAACATCATATTTCCGAGCATTTTCCACTCCTTTGTGCTTGTTATTGGTCCGTATTTGCGTATCGTTTTTATAGTTGCATGATGGCTCGGTCTGAAACCGTAACTTACTTTTTATCATCATGTGGATTGAATTTAGCAAGGAAATCTAAATTTGTAAGTATCGAATTGTGACAAATTAAGCCAAGTGACTGAGGCGTATAAAAATGGGAATACAATTTAGGTATAGATAAAATTTCCCCAGAAAATCTGAGACCTGGTTTTCACTTTAATTGTCGTACATCAAGACTCAAGCTTAAAAATAGAATGACAACAATCCTACTCCTTCCTTTTGTTATATTAAGTATCTTAAAATATGCTATAAATCAAAATAATTAGAACAGTTTTAGTTCAAGAAAGTGTATGTATAAGTCTGAAAAACTGGCACAGAATATCCGTCAGATGATTGAAAATGGCGTATGGAAGGCACATGAAAAATTACCTTCACTTCGCGAACAGACCCAATTATCTGGTTATAGCCTGATGACGGTACTCAATGCTTACCAGGAACTTGAAGCACAAGGTCTGGTCTATGCCAAAGACAAATCAGGCTATTACGTTGCAGAACACACTCAAGCTCTGCTCAATAGCAAACAGTCCGCCCAGATTGGTTTAAATCCTAAAATTCAAATCAATTCGGTGGTATTTAATTATTTAAAATCGACTCAGTCAGCAGAGATTGTGCCTTTTGGTTCTGCCTTTCCCAATGCAGAGCTGTTATATAACGCCAAATTTATGCAGATTCTGGCGCAGCAGGCCAAAAGAAAAAGCAGTTATAACAACCAGAATCATATGCCGCCCGGCAATCAGAACTTGCGGCAACTGATTGCTAACCGTTATCAATTACAAGGAGTTACCTGCAATCAAGATGACATTGTCATTACATCCGGTGCACTAGAAGCATTGAATCTGTCTTTACAGGCCTTAACCCAACCCGGTGATTTTATTCTGCTACAGCAAACCATATTTTATGGTGCCTGGCAGGCAGCCGAGCGTCTGGGATTACAGGTGATTACGATTCCGGAACATCCACAGTTTGGCTTTGATCTGGAATCATTTGAACAGGCTTTAAAACAGTATCCGATCAAGGTGTGCTGGCTGATGCTGAATGCCCATAATCCAATTGGCTTTACCGTCAGTTCTGAAATCAAACAAAGAATTGCGGAACTCTTGTATGAATATCAGGTGTATTTAATCGAAGATGATGTTTATCAGGAATTAAATTATGGTTCATCCAAACCGCTACCCGTTAAATATTTTGATCGGCATCAGATGGTTTTGCACTGCGCCTCATTTTCGAAAACGCTGGGGATGGGTGCACGCGTCGGTTGGGTGTATGCCGGCCCATTTTCCGATGCCATTCAGCACTTACAGCTCATGAGCACTTTAACAGTCAGTCCCTTACTTCAAAATGCGCTGGTCGAATTTATTTCACATCATCATTATGAAAAACATTTGCGGCATTTAAGGCAGCATCTGGAAAAATATAAAAAGAAATTTTATCAGGAACTCAAAGCACGTTTGGGAAGCATCTGTGAAATTTATTATTATTCCAGTGGTTATTTTCTCTGGATTGAATTACCTAAAGAAGTTGATGCCCAGCAGCTCTATGAACAATTGCTTCAACAACATATTTCAGTTGCCCCTGCACTGCTGTTTAAGCCTGAGCCTACCAGCCAACATTATATTCGGCTGAATTGTTCGTTTGAATGGACAGCCAATATTGAAAATGCAGTCAATCTGCTGACAGAAACCATTCTTCAAAAGAGCAAAAGCGCGGATTAATTCATCCACGCTTCTGTTACAGATCAGACTCTCTCATTGAAAGAAGTCTTAGAAGTTGTAAATCGCAACCGCATTGATTCGGTTGTCTTCACCTGTACGACCACTAATTACGTCACCATCAATATTTAATGCAGGCCCATATGCTTCGCGTTCACCATAAATATATTCCAGACCGAAACTTAAAGGTTTGGTTGGGCTATAGAAAACGTTTGCCCAAGCCTGCCACAGATCTTTGTTAACTGTACTTGTATTCACGGCAGTAAGATAGCCATTATCTTGGTCAAAATTCATATAACCATAACCTAATGTACCGCGCAATTTGTCATTAAACTGCTGGGTAATACCTACTGTAATCGAGTCAAATTCACTTTGGTAAAGATTTCCACCTGCTACAACAACACCTGTATTGGCAAAAGAAACAAAGCTGCTATCGCCTTTAACATGATAATAATCCGCTTTTAAAGTGGTACCCGGTACAACTTCATATTTTGTTCCCAGACCCACACCCCACGCCATTTCTTCATCTTCATTGATACGTTTTTCCTGGCCCATGGCACGCGCACTAACGGTAAGATTATCAGCAAATTTATGATTTAACCGTGCTGTTAAAGCAGGTATACGCTGCTTAATAGAACCATCTTTTGGATCTTCTACCGCCAGTACCAGATTGGTAGCCGGGCTGAAGGTGCTGGTATGACGAACTTGTGGAGTCCGTTTAATTGAACCGCCAGCATAAACCAGTGCATCTACAGTTTCTGGAATATAATCTGGTACCGCAAAGTTTGACCAGGTTTGACCAATTAACCAGTTGGCATAGCTGATATAAGCATGACGGATACGCAAGTTATCAAAGCTTGCGCCGCCCAGAAAATCCACTTCAACTTTACCGCTTAAAGCTTTATCTCCAGCACCGACTGGTGCTTTAAAATCCATGCCTAAACGGGTTGCAGCCAGAGTAGATTTGAATTCATCACTACGCTCACCGACACCTTCTAAAGGTACCGCATTAATCTGGTTATACATACGTGCTGCTGAACCACCTTCAGCCTGATAAGAGGCATCGGCACGAATATTTCCATAAAGATTAAATTCGGCACCACTGGCAATTTTCATGACAGGTTTGCTTGCTGGAGCGGGTGTTGCTGCAACATGTGCAGTGACCACAGCCGTCTGTCTTTGCTGTTGTTCAACCAGTGCGCGTAAGGCCTGAACTTCCTGGCGCAGTTGTTCAATTTCCTGCTGATTCGACTGAGTGGAGGTTTGTGCTTGAGTCGATAAGCTGATGCCCCCTAAACTCATTGCCATCATGCTCATCAGAACTGTGCGCTTGAATGTGATTGTTGGTTGATTAAATAATTGTGTCGTGTTCATCCTAAACTCGCTTTTTATTATGCGTTTCGATTCTAGCAACAGATCACCACCCGTTACGATGGCGATCTATATCATTGGGAATATTATCTTTATTGATTGAAATCTAACTTAATGTGTCGCTTCTTTTGCCAATGGATTCGGCTTTACGCTAGACGTTGCAAGGGCTTGGCCATCTACGGAAGTTTTTAAGTTCACCAGGAAAATTGCTAGCGCAGCGATTACGCCAGGAATCGCAATTGCAAAGAAGTTCATTTGATGCGGTAAATTCATGGTTAATAAAGCACCAGTGAGTACCGGTCCAACAATCGCACCAATACGTCCAATACCAGATGCCCAGCCCATACCGGTAGAACGTACCGTCGATGGATAATACTGCGCCACAAAGGTATAGAGCAGAATTTGTGAGCCAATCGTTGCAGCGCCTGCCACAGCAATTAGTGTATACAACACAAATTGTGGACTGTTAAAGCCAAGCAGAATCAATGCAATGGCACCACATAAGAACATGATAGTCAGCACTTTTTTGATATGGAATTTATCTGCAAGATATCCACCACCAATTGCACCTACCATTCCACCAATATTTAGTGCGAACAGGAAGATCATACTTGCACCCAGCGAATATCCTGCCTGAATCATCAGTTTTGGCAACCAGCTACCCAAGGCGTAGACCATCAACAGGCACATAAAGAATGCCAGCCAGAACATAAAGGTACTGAAGCTACGGCCTTGTTGAAAGATTGCTTTTAATGGCGCCTCATCCCCTTTTTGCACTTCATTCAGTACAAACTGGGTGTCACTGGTGATGACCTGTGTCGGAGAGATCTTTTGAATAATATCGTGTGCTTGAGCCGTCTGTTGCTTGTTGGTCAGGTACATCAGGGATTCTGGTAAATATTTCCATAGAATCGGCAAGATTAGCAATGGAATGCCTGCAAGCAGGAACATGATTTTCCAGCCAAATTGCGGCACCAACCATGCACCGAGTAGCGCAGAAGTCATCCCGCCAATGGCATAACCACTAAACATCAACGCAACCAAGGTGCTGCGGATACGTTTAGGTGCATACTCGGTCATCAAAGCGACCACGTTAGGCATGACCCCGCCAATACCCAAACCAGCCAAGAAGCGCAAGATTCCAAATTCGATTGGTGATGTGGCAAAGGCACCAATGAATGTGAAGCCGCTAAAAATAGCCACACAGATCATGATGGTCTTTTTACGGCCGAGTTTATCGGACAAAGTGCCGAAACTCATGGCACCAAACATCATCCCGAATAAGGCAGTACTGGCCAGCATTCCCGCTTGCACCGCACTTAGCGACCATTCTTGCATCAGCAGCGGCAACGCCACCCCATAGATCACCAGGTCATAACCGTCAAAAATAATGATCAGCAAACACCAGATCAATACTCCCCAATGAAAGGGCGTAAACTTTGCCTCGTCAATCAGCGTATTTATATTCACTTTATTTGTAGACATCTCCACCTCCAGATTGTGAAGTTCAACTTATGCTGCTCACAATGCAGAAAATAGGAAAAAATGTCTAAAACTGAATAGGCATGGCTTTATACCTATAAGGTCTGGGTCAAATTAAAATATTCAATTAATTAATAAATATATTACTCAATCATTATGTTTTCTAAAACAGGTTGTTTTTATCACGTCCTCATCGGTTTTTGGTGCTATATCATTCACACGATTTTTAGCGATTAAAATACCGATCGATCGTATTTTAGCGCTTCAAGATCATAGACTTGATACACAGCATCAAACAGGTAACGAATGTATTCGCTTTCATCCATATTGCGCATCGCCATAAAGACAGGACTCACTGCAAAAGCATCTGCTAGAGGTACAAAGTTGAGATGGGCTAATTTAATGTTTTGTGCGCTTTCCGGTACGATGCAGACGCCTTCTCCGGCAGCGACAAAGCCCAGTGCCAGCTGTAACTCACGGACAATCCGGATATTTTTCGGTTCAAGACCATACTCAGAAAATATGCCACGAACCTGGGTAGAGAAATTTGCCTTTCCAGTATTCGGATATAAGAACAGATGCTGATCGACCAGTTCAGATAAATGTATATTTTCACGATGACCCAGTACATGACTTGAATGAGCTGCCACCACTAGGCGTTCTTCACGCAATAACACGCGTTTTATCGCAGGATCCGAAATTCTTAAACGGCCGAAACCGACATCAATTCTTCCTTCTTTCAGCGCCTGAATCTGTTCATAGGTATTCATTTCCATCATCTCGATTTTGAGATAAGGATGCTGCTGCTTAAATAGAAACACAATACGCGATAGTAAACCGAATAATAAAGATCCGACAAAACCAATGCTAATAGTGCGATCCGCGATGCCAATCCGCTTGGTCATCGATTTTATTTCTTCAGCATTAGACAAAAGTTTAACAGCATGCTGATAGAAAAATTGACCGGCTTCAGTGGTTTTTAGCGGGCGGCTACCACGCTCAAATAGCTGAATATCGAGCTCTTGCTCTAGATTTTGGATCTGTCGGCTCAAAGGTGGTTGAGCAATAAACAGTTTTTCTGCCGCTTTGGTAAAACTTTGTTCTTCGACGACGGCAACGAAGTAACGCAAATGTCTGAGTTCCATGTCTCTAAATACCTTTAAAGTATAAAAAAATGCTAAATCGATCTTAGACCAATCAACATTATTCTTTTAAGGTATATCAAGTCAAAGCATTAAAGCAAGAATGTGAACCCGTATTATGTATAAGTCAGTTGAAACCTTGCTGGTAGAAATCCCAACCATTCGCCCTCACAAGATGGCAGTGGCGACGATGCAAACCCAGACCCTGGTATTGGTCAAAATCACCAATGAAGATGGTTACATCGGTTGGGGTGAAGCAACAACTATCGGTGGCTTAGGTTATGGTGATGAAAGCCCGGAAAGCGTAAAAGTTAATATTGAAACTTATTTTGCGCCTCTTTTAAAAACATTATCCGGTTTAAATGTTGCACAGACATTACAAGCAATCAAAAAGAATATTAATGGTAACCGTTTTGCTAAATGTGCGATTCAGACTGCACTTTTAGACATTCAGGCACAACGTTTAGGTTTGCCATTAAGCGAAGTCCTCGGTGGCCGCTTACGTGACAGTATTCCAGTTCTTTGGGTATTGGCTTCTGGCAATACCGAAAAAGATATTGCAGAAGCAGAGAAAATGGTTGCGGCAAAACGTCACAACATTTTCAAACTCAAAATCGGTTCGCGTCCGGTAGAAGAAGATGTTGAACATGTGCTGGCAATTAAGAAAGCCTTAGGCAAAGACGTTTCAATCCGTGTGGATGTGAACCGTGCCTGGTCAGAACTGGAAGCGATTAAAGGCATTCAGTTATTGCAAGATGGCGGTGTTGATCTGATTGAACAGCCATGTGCAATTGATAACCTGGATGCCATGCGCCGTCTGACCCGACGTTTTGATGTTGCCATCATGGCAGACGAATCGTTAATGGGCCCGCACTCAGCGTATGAGATTGCCAAACAAAATGGTTCATCTGTTTTTGCAGTCAAAGTTGCCCAGTCGGGTGGCCTGATTGAAGGTTGTGAAGTAGGCAAGATTGCCAAACTGGCCGGCATTGACCTGTATGGAGGCACCATGCTGGAAGGTCCGGTGGGCACGATTGCTTCGGCACATGTGTTCTCTACTTTTGAAAGTCTGGCGTTCGGTACCGAGCTGTTTGGTCCTCTACTGCTGACTGAAGATATTTTGAAAACCCCACTCAACTATCAAAACTTTGAACTTGAGATTCCGAAAGGACCAGGTCTGGGGATTGAGTTGGATGAAAACAAGATTGACAACTTGCGTCGTCAGTAATTAGGAGAAACCCATGCTTTTTCACGTACGTATGGATGTAAACATTCCACGTGATCTGCCAGTTGAACAGGCAAACGAAATTAAGGCTGTTGAAAAGGCTTATTCACAGGAATTACAGCGTCAAGGCAAATGGCGTCATATCTGGCGCATCACGGGCCAGTACTCAAACATCAGTATTTTTGATGTTGAAAGCAATGAAGAGTTGCACAACCTGTTACAAGGCTTGCCTCTCTATCCTTATATGAACATTGAAGTAATGGCATTAAACCATCACCCATCTTCAGTTCGAGATGACGACAGTTGATTAAATGAGCGGATTGGGAGTCACCGGATTCCCCTTCCGAATCGAAAACAGAGGGTACCTCAACAAGGATTGTGGCCAGCCAGATTTAGCCAGCCAATGAAAGCTAAAAAAGTGCGCCACTAAAAGATGAAAGACATACTTTAGGAGCAATAGTATGAATCGCCAAGAAATTGATGCATTAGTTAAGCAAATGAACGTTGATACAGCGACAGGTCCTGTAGATGAACGTGTACAGCAAGTTGTTGTGCGTTTATTGGGTGACCTTTTCCAAGCGATCGAAGATCTTGATATTTCCCAGTCAGAACTGTGGAAAGGGCTGGAATACTTTACTGATGCCGGCCAAGCGAACGAATTAGGTTTATTGGCTGCAGGTTTGGGTCTGGAGCATTACCTAGACTTACGTGCTGATGAAGCGGATGCTAAAGCAGGCATTACTGGCGGTACGCCACGTACGATTGAAGGTCCACTTTATGTCGCTGGCGCACCTGAAACTGTAAGCTTTGCACGTATGGACGATGGTTCTGAAGAAGGCAAAATCCCGACTTTAATCATTGAAGGTACAGTGACGGATACTGACGGCAACCGTGTTGAAGGTGCCAAAGTTGAAATCTGGCATGCGAACAGCCTGGGCAACTACTCATTCTTTGACAAGTCACAGTCTGAGTTTAACTTGCGTCGCAGCATCATTACCGCTGCCGATGGTCAATATACTGCATTGACTACAATGCCAGTGGGTTATGGCTGCCCTCCAGAAGGTACAACTCAGTTTGTACTGGACAAACTAGGCCGTCACGGTAACCGTCCATCGCACGTACATTACTTCGTATCTGCACCGGGTTACCGCAAGCTGACTACTCAATTCAACATTGAAGGCGACCAATACCTGTGGGATGACTTCGCATTCGCTACTCGTGAAGGCCTGGTGGCAACTGCGGTTGACGTGACTGATGAAGCTGAAATTGCAAAACGTGGTCTGAAAGGTCCTTTCAAACACATTCAATTTGATATTGAACTTGTGAAAGAAAAACAAGACGCACCTTCGACCGAAGTTGATCGTCGCCGCGCTAGCGCTTAATACAATTAAAGAGGCGGGATATATTTCTAGATATATCCCGCTGACTTCCCCCAGGAAAGTCGGAGAAAGGACATGCCTCGTATTCCCGTAATTAACACCAGCCATTTAGACCGCATTGACGAACTACTGGTTGATGATTATGAATCTGGTGAATTTAAACTTCACCGTTCAGTATTCACAGACCAAGCCCTGTTTGACCTGGAGATGAAATACATCTTTGAAGGCAACTGGGTTTATCTGGCGCATGAAAGCCAGATTCCAAACAACAACGATTTCTATACGACCTATATTGGCCGTCAGCCAATCATCATTGCGCGTAACCGTCAAGGTGAACTGAATGCAATGATCAATGCCTGTTCGCATCGCGGTGCACAATTATGCCGTAACAAGAAAGGCAATAAAGCAACTTATACTTGCCCATTCCATGGCTGGACGTTCAATAATTCAGGTAAGTTATTAAAAGTCAAAGATCCGGCTGAAGCGGGTTATTCAGACTGCTTTAACAAAGACGGTTCACATGACCTGAAAAAGGTTGCCCGTTTTGAAAACTATAAAGGTTTCCTGTTCGGCAGCTTGAATCCGGATGTTCCTTCTCTGGAAGAATACCTGGGCGAAGCGACCAAAATCATTGACATGATCGTGGATCAGTCTGAGCAAGGTCTGGAAGTTTTACGTGGTGCTTCGACTTATACCTATGAAGGTAACTGGAAGTTGACTGCTGAAAACGGTGCTGATGGTTATCACGTGTCTGCTGTACACTGGAACTATGCTGCAACGACTCAGCAACGTAAAGAAAAAGAAGCTGGCGATAACATCCGTGCCATGAGCGCAGGTTCATGGGGCAAACAAGGCGGTGGTTCTTACGGCTTTGAACACGGTCATATGCTGCTTTGGACGCAATGGGCTAACCCGGAAGACCGTCCTAACTTTGCCAAGAAAGATGAATACACTGCGCAATATGGCGAAGCTATGGCGAAGTGGATGATCGAACGTTCACGTAACCTGTGTATCTATCCAAACGTTTACTTCATGGATCAGTTCGGTTCACAAATCCGTGTCCTGCGCCCGATTTCTGTCGATAAGACTGAAGTGACGATTTACTGTATCGCGCCTGTAGGCGAAGAGCCTGAAGCGCGTACCCGTCGTATCCGTCAGTATGAAGATTTCTTTAACGCTTCAGGTATGGCGACACCAGACGATCTTGAAGAATTCCGTGCTTGTCAGGCAGGTTATGCCGGTATCGCGCTGGAATGGAACGACATGTGCCGTGGTTCTAAACACTGGATTCAAGGTCCGGATGATGCTGCCAATGAAATCGGTTTAAAACCAAAACTGTCTGGTATTAAAACTGAAGATGAAGGTCTATACCTGTCTCAGCACCAGTACTGGTTAGAATTGATCAAAAAAGGTATTGCGACTGAGAAAGAAATTGCAGCATCAACTGAAGGAGAAAGCGCATGAGCGACATCACTTTAGAAAATATTGCTCAGTTCCTGTATCAAGAAGCCCGCTTTTTAGATGATGAACAATGGGATGACTGGTTAACTTGTTATGCCCCTACTGCGTCTTTCTGGATGCCAGCCTGGGATGATGATGACAAACTGACCACAGATCCACAGTCTGAAATCTCGTTGATTTACTATCCAGACCGTCAAGGTTTAGAAGACCGCGTGTTCCGGATCAAGACTGAACGTTCATCTGCAACTATGCCGGACACACGTACCTGCCATAACATCAGCAATATTGAAATTGTTGAACGTGATGGCGACAAAGTGACTGTACGTTTTAACTGGAATACTTTGAGCTTCCGTTACAAAACAAGTTACAGCTACTTCGGTATGTCTCGTTATGAAATTGATTTCTCAGGCGATAAACCACAAATTTTAAGCAAATACGTGGTACTGAAAAACGATTACATCAACCAGGTTATCGACATTTATCACCTCTAAGACTGTTTATACAGCCAGGTTATGCCTTTCGGTCAGATGGAAAATTGGCTGAAAGGCTCAGTTACAAAGATTTATATAGGATATTCAGCCATGTCAAACCACAATGTTGCACTTCAATTTGAAGATGGCGTTACACGTTTTATTTCTGTTTCAGATGGTGAAACACTGTCAGATGCAGCCTACCGTCAAAAGATCAATATTCCTTTGGACTGCCGTGATGGTGCTTGTGGAACGTGTCGTGCGTTTTGTGAATCAGGTTCTTATGACATGCCTGAAGAAACTTATATTGAAGATGCTTTAACACCTGAAGAAGCCGCTGAAGGCTTTATTCTGGCTTGTCAGTGTAAACCAACTTCAGATGCAGTGTTCCAGATTCAGGCATCTTCAGAAGTCTGCAAAACTGAAATTCATGAATTCCAGGGTACTTTGGCACGTGTAGAAAACCTGTCTGACTCGACCATTACTTTTGACATCCAGTTAGATGAAGGTCAACCGGACATTCACTTCCTTGCTGGTCAATATGTCAATGTAGGAATTCCGGGCACGACCGAAACCCGTTCATATTCATTCAGCTCAAAACCGAGTGACCGTTTGACCGGTTTCGTAGTACGTAATGTACCGAACGGCAAAATGAGTGAATTCTTAAGTAAAAATGCCAAAGCTGGCGACAAGATGACTTTTACCGGTCCATTTGGTAGCTTCTACCTGCGCCCTGTGACCCGTCCTGTCTTGATGCTGGCTGGTGGTACAGGTATTGCACCATTCATGTCAATGCTGCAAGTGCTGGAAGAAAAAGGTTCAGAACATCCAGTGCGTTTAGTATTTGGTGTGACCAATGATTTCGACTTGGTTGCCATTGAAAAACTGAACGAACTGCAAGACAAATTCCCGTGGTTCGAATACCGCACTGTAGTAGCAAATCCAGAATCTGCACATGAGCGTAAAGGCTATGTGACCGGTCATATTGAGAACGAATGGCTAAATGGCGGTGATGTAGATGTTTACCTGTGTGGCCCTGTACCAATGGTTGAAGCAGTTCGCGGCTGGCTGGATGCTGAAGGTGTGAAACCTGCAAGCTTCCTGTTTGAAAAATTCTCTGCCAATTAATAGAGGGAATTTGTTCAATGTCTAATCGTCAAAGATTTGAAAATAAAGTCGTAATCGTGACCGGTGCCGCGCAAGGCATCGGTCGTGGTGTCGCGCTGCAAGTGGCGAGCGAAGGTGCTCAAGTCGTCATGGCTGACCTTTCCCCTTATGTGGAAGAAGTTCTGGCTGAAATTGAAGCGACTGGCGGTGATGCGATTACCGTGAAAGCCAATCTGGAAACGTTTGCTGGTGCCCAGTCAGTCGTTGAAAAAGCGCTAGAAACCTATGGCCGTGTCGATGCGTTAATCAACAACGTGGGTGGCGCGATCTGGATGAAACCTTTCGAAGAATTTTCTGAAGAGGAAATTATCAAGGAAGTGAACCGTTCGTTGTTCCCGACGCTGTGGTGCTGCCGCGCAGTACTTCCGGAAATGATTAAAAATCAGAAAGGGACCATTGTAAACGTATCTTCTATTGCCACACGCGGCATTAACCGTGTTCCGTATTCGGCATCGAAAGGTGGTGTGAACGGCCTGACCGCTTCCCTTGCATTTGAACATGCCAAAGACGGCATCCGTGTCAATGCAATCGCGACGGGTGGCACTGAAGCACCGCCACGTAAAGTACCGCGCAATGCCAATCCACTGACTGAATCTGAAAAAGAATGGATGCAGCAAGTGGTTGATCAGACCATTGACCGTACGTTTATGGGACGCTACGGTACGATTCAGGAGCAAGTGAATGCGATTGTATTCCTGGCTTCCGATGAATCATCTTATATGACAGGTACCGTGGTACCCGTCGGTGGTGGTGATCAAGGCTAGTCCTGATCATCACGATTTTTAACAGGCTCATGGTTCGACGCAAGGAGGCACATCACCAATGAATACCCTGTTTCAGACATTAAAAAATGATTGGTCAATTTCAGCAACTGTTGCAGGATTTTTAGCAGTGCTGATTTCCTATTCAGGGCCACTGATCATTTTTTTCCAGGCGGCGCAGCAAGCCCAGGTTTCCCCGGACATGATGATTTCATGGATTTGGGGAATTTCTATTGGTGCTGCACTCGCAGGTATCTTTTTATCGATTAAATACAAAATACCTGTCGTCACCGCCTGGTCTGCACCCGGAACGGCTTTATTAGTCACGCTGTTTCCTGATATTTCGCTCAATGAAGCGGTTGCCGCCTATATCACCTCTGCCGTGGTGATTTTTTTCATTGGGATCACCGGTTATTTCGACAAATTGCTGTCCTGGATTCCTCAGGAAGTCGCTGCCGGAATGATGGCGGGGATTTTACTGCAGTTTGGTTTAGGGTTGTTTACCGCGACCGATACCATGCCCTATATCGTCTTTGGCATGCTGGCGGTATTTTTGCTGGCCAAGCGTTTTAGTCCACGCTATGCCATGGTCTGGGTGCTGATTGCCGGTGTGGTTTTAAGCATGCTGCTGGGCAAGATTAACCCGGTCACGGCAGATTTCAGTCTGGCGATTCCGCAATTTATTGCACCGGAATGGACCTGGAGTTCAACCCTGAATCTGGCCCTCCCGCTCATTCTGGTCAGCCTATCGGGCCAGTTTTTACCGGGAATGGCGATTATCAAACTCAGTGGTTATGACATGCCAGCCAAGCCGATTATCAGTGCAACCAGTATTGCCTCGCTTGCAGTGGCCTGTGTGGGGGGTATCACGATTGTCTTGGCCTCAATTACAGCTGCTTTGTGTTTAGGCAAAGACGCGCACGAGCTGAAAGAAAAGCGTTATATCGCCGGCGTGGCGAATGGGCTTTTTTATATTTTAGGCGGCTTATTTGCCGGCAGCATTGTCATGCTTTTTAGCCTAATGCCCAAAGAATTAATTGCGGCTTTGGCAGGACTGGCATTGCTCGGTGCGATTGCCACCAACATTTCCGTGGCCATGGGCAAAGAGTCACAACGTGATGCAGCGCTTATCACCTTTTTAGCGACTGCTTCCGGCATGCATTTCTTGGGACTGAGTTCAGTCTTTTGGGGAATTTGCATTGGCCTGGTAGCACATTTTCTGCTGTCACAGAAAAACCGTAACGCAGTTCCGGTTACAGCATCAGATTCAAAACGAGTTTAAAGACATCCATCAGTTTAGGATATGTAAGGACCAGATTATGATAGATAAAAGTTCATTATCATTGAAAGAAGCACTCTCCCAGATCAAGGACGGTTCTACCATTATGATCGGTGGTTTCGGTACAGCGGGTCAGCCTGCTGAACTGATTGATGGTCTGATCGAATTGGGTATTAAAGACCTGATTATTGTCAACAACAATGCCGGTAATGGCGATTATGGTCTGGCAAAACTGCTTAAAGCGGGCGCTGTGCGTAAAATCATTTGCTCTTTCCCGCGCCAGTCTGATTCCTGGGTCTTTGACGAACTTTATCGTGCTGGAAAAATTGAGCTGGAACTGGTGCCGCAAGGTAATCTGGCTTGCCGTATTCAGGCAGCAGGTATGGGCTTAGGTCCAATCTATACCCCAACCGGTTTTGGTACCTTGCTGGCTGAAGGCAAACCAACCTTGAACTATGAAGGCAAAGATTTTGTCCTGGAAAATCCGATTAAAGCTGACTTTGCTTTAATTAAAGCCTCTAAAGGCGATCGTTGGGGCAATCTGGTCTACCGTAAATCTGCGCGTAACTTTGGTCCGATCATGGCGATGGCGGCTGATGTGACGATTGCTCAAGTTTCTGAAGTGGTTGAACTGGGTGCACTGGATCCGGAACACATCATCACCCCGGGAATTTTTGTTCAACACGTTGTTCAAGTTAAACCTGCACAATAATTGGCATCGGAGATAAATAATGAGCTATAGCAAACTGACCCGTGACCAGATCGCTGAACGTGTGGCACAAGACATTCCTGATGGTGCCTATGTAAACCTCGGTATTGGTTTACCGACCAAGATTTCAAGCTACCTGCCAAGCGATAAAGACGTATTCCTGCATTCTGAAAATGGCCTGTTGGCTTTCGGTCCTCCTCCTGCTGAAGAAGACCGCGATCCTGAGCTGATCAATGCCGGTAAAGAATTCGTCACCCTACTTGAAGGCGGTTCATTCTTCCATCATGGTGATTCATTTGCCATGATGCGTGGCGGTCACTTAGATATCGCAGTATTGGGTGCTTTCCAGGTAGCTGAAAATGGCGATCTGGCTAACTGGCATACTGGTGCTCCAGATGCAATTCCAGCAGTCGGCGGTGCAATGGATCTGGCTGTTGGCGCGAAAAAAGTCTTTATTACGACTGATCACGTGACCAAAAAAGGCGAGCCAAAGATTGTGGCTGAATTATCTTATCCGGCTACTGGCCTGAAATGTGTCGACCGTATTTATACCGACCTTTGCGTGATTGATGTCACCCCTGAAGGGATGAAAGTGATTGAGAAAGTTGAAGGTCTGTCATTTGAAGAATTGCAGTCAATGACCGGTGCCAAACTGATTGATGCGACTCAATCAAATTAAGGGGAAGTCCCTCCTTTATTAAAGGAGGGACTTAGGGAGGATTTGAGGAATAAAACTACTTCATTAAATCCCTCCCAACCTCCCTTTAAAAAGGGAGGAGTTTTCTTCTTTTAAATATGTGAGCAAATACACAATGAAAAACGCATATATTATCGATGCCATCCGTACCCCATTCGGTCGTTATGCCGGTGGCCTCGCGCCTGTCCGTGCTGATGACTTAGGTGCGCTGCCAATTAAAGCGTTGATGGAACGCAATCCAAGTGTGAACTGGGAACAGGTCGATGACGTGATCTATGGCTGTGCCAATCAGGCCGGTGAAGACAACCGTAACGTCGGTCGTATGTCTTCTCTGCTTGCAGGTTTGCCTTATCAGGTACCAGCGACGACCGTAAATCGCCTATGTGGTTCATCAATGGATGCCGTGGCGATGGCAGCACGTGCAATTAAAGCCGGTGAAGCTCATCTGATTATTGCCGGTGGTGTAGAAAGCATGTCGCGCGCGCCATTTGTCATGGGCAAGTCAGAAACGGCGTATGGCCGTAGCCAGAAGATTGAAGACACCACCATGGGCTGGCGTTTTATCAATCCGAAACTGAAAGAAATGTACGGCGTAGAAACCATGCCGCAAACGGCTGAAAATCTGGCGGAACAGTTCAACATCAACCGTGAAGACCAGGACAAGTTTGCCCTGACCAGCCAGCAACGTACTGCAGCAGCGCAGGCCAAAGGTTTCTATAAAAATGAAATCATTCCTGTGGTGATCCCACAGCGTAAAGGCGATCCGATCGTTGTCGATACTGATGAACATCCGCGTGCTTCAACCACAGCAGAAGCTCTGGCAAAACTGAAACCCGTGGTCAAAGCAGATGGTACGGTTACAGCGGGTAATGCTTCTGGTATTAACGATGGTGCGGCTGCCCTATTAATCGCATCTGATGAAGCGGTTGCTCAACACGGTTTAAAACCGCGTGCCAAAATTATTGGCTCAACGGTTGTGGGTGTTGAACCACGTATCATGGGCTTTGGTCCTGCACCTGCCATTAAGAAATTACTGGCGCAAACAGGTCTGACTTTAGAGCAGATGGATGTGATCGAGCTGAATGAAGCTTTTGCAGCACAAGCTTTGGCTTGTACTCGTGACCTTGGCATTGAAGATGGTTCAGAGAAAGTCAATCCGAATGGTGGTGCAATTGCTTTGGGCCATCCACTTGGTGCATCTGGCGCACGCTTAGTCACAACCGCACTCAACCAGCTGGAACAAACTGGCGGTAAATACGGTCTTTGTTCAATGTGTATTGGTGTCGGTCAAGGCATCGCTTTGATTATTGAACGCGTCTAACAACCTATTAAAAAGATAAACCTCCTCCCTTTTTTAAAGGGAGGTCGGGAGGGATTTCAATGCCAACATTTACATCCAACGATGCACAGATCAATTACCAGACCTTTGGTGATGCCAGCAAACCTGCCCTGGTTTTTTCTAACTCATTGGGCACTAAATTCAGCATGTGGCAACCACAAATTGAATTTTTCCAGCAAGATTATTTTGTTGTGTGTTATGACACTCGTGGTCATGGGGCTTCCTCTGCACCACAAGGTCCGTATAGTCTTGAACAGTTAGGTCAGGATGTGGTCAATCTGCTGGATCATCTGAATATCCAGAAAGCCGCTTTCTGTGGCATTTCTATGGGTGGTTTAACCGGCGAATGGTTAGCGATTAACAAACCTGAACGTTTTAGCCACGTGATTATCTGCAATACTGCTGCCAAGATCGGTCAGGAACAGGCCTGGCTGGAACGTGCCGCACTGGTACGTGAACAAGGTCTGGCGCCGATTGCATCGACAGCAGCAGCACGTTGGTTTACCGATCCCTTTATCCAGAGCAACGCAGCGATAATTGCAGAACTTTCAAACGACCTTGGAGCTGGCAGCCCGGAAGGTTATGCAAGTTGTTGCGAAGCTTTGGCTAAGGCGGATTTACGTGAACAGATCAAAACGATTTCAGTGCCGGTACTGATTGTGGCCGGTCAGCAAGACCCGGTGACGACAGTTGCAGATGGTCAAGCCATGCAAGCTGAAATTTCACAAAGCCAGCTGTTTGAAATCAATGCCTCGCACATTTCCAATGTGGAACAACCTGAGGCCTTTAATCAGGCAGTTCAGAAATTTATCGCAGCTTAAACAATAAATGCAAAGAAAAAGCCACTGTTGATCAGTGGCTTTTTTATACTTAGATTTAAAAAATTAGTGCTGCATCAGGCCCAGATTACTAGAATCGCCGCAATCACTACCAAGCCTAGTCCCCAATGCTCCGCACGTGCCAGTTTATCTTTAAAGAAATATGCCGAAATCAGCATACTAAACAGAATCTCAATTTGTCCTAAGGTTTTCACGACCGGCACACTCATCATGCTCATGGCAGTAAACCAGCCGAGTGATGCCATAAAACTGCACACACTCACCTTAAAAGTTAAGCCCAGACGCTGCCACATGGCCACTAAAGTCTGGCGACTGAATAGGCTGAGGTAAAGCAGCATACTCAGGCACTGAAAACTGATCACCATTAACAGCACCCAGGCCGCACGATGCAAGGTGGGTAAAGTGCTTAATTCCAGACTGGCTTCGCGTACCAGAAGCGAGGTAATGGCAAAACTTAATCCACTGCCAATCCCGATCGCCAATGTTCTCGCTGAAAACCCGCTGACCTGTTGGCCTTTACTCAATAAAAATACCGCATATCCGCCCAGCGCCACACCAATCCAGGCCAGGAATGACAAATGATCTGCTTAAAAAGGTCACGCCAATAATGGCTGCAAGAATGGCTTCACTTTTCGCCAGCCCCACCCCAACGGCATAATTTTTTTGCTTGAACAGTTGTACCATCAGCGCCGTAGCTAAAATCTGACTGCAACCCGCAATCACCACATAGACCCAGAACTTGGGCGTGAAGTGAATCACACTTTCAACTGGCTTGAAATAATACAGGCTGCTCAGGTAAAGCGCAGCGAATGGCAAACCGAAAATAAAGCGTGCCAGGGTGACTCCCCACACATCGACCGTGGTGCTGAGCTGTTTTTGAAAGGCGTTGCGCCAAGCCTGCATAAATGCAGCAATTAAAGTGAAAAAAATCCAGCTGAATGCCATCTACTGATCGCTATTACTACAAAAGTGAATTAATTCTATGTCTTAACAAAAGGACTGACTAATTAAAAATAGGATACTCGCCGATAGCGGAAAGTTTGGATTACTTTCTAAATTCACTCACTAATTTGGCAAGTTGCTCCATTCCATCAAAGGTGGTTGGAATCTTGTCATCAGATGAAACTAGCGGTGAAAAGATAATATTTTCAAATTTCTCAAAGCCTGCTGCATTTTTCTTATGCAGTTTTTCTGAATCTTCAGCATAGTTATGGATGAACTGACACAGTGCCATGCGAAGTTCTAGCTGCATCATTTGAGATTGGACTGCTCTTTTGTCTTGTAAAGAAATTTTTAAAAGATATAACGTAATTAAAATTAAAGTAATGAAGGGAATAGAAATAAACCACATACCAGTAGGTAGCTTTCCATCAAAATAGAAAAATGCTCCAATTAATGCACCTAATTCCACAAAAGGTATAGAAAACATTGTTGCTGCAACAAAGCTATAAGTACCTTTTGCATTATCTAACTCTATTTTTTTCTGATCATAAAGCTCTTTAAAACCTTTATTGAGCAAAACGAAATCATAAGTTTGTTTATTTTTTTCAAGACGCTTTTCTAATTCTGATACTTCACTTTTTTTAGATTCAAATGTACTAGTCCAAGCATCAATTTTTTCTATATTTCTGTGATTAGACTCTAAATATTCAATATATTTTGAAAAATGATCAGGTGTTAAAGTTTCAATTATTTTTTGAAAATTTGGATTAGAATAAACTTTACTTAACAGTTTAAATGGCAATTTATCTATAAAAGAAAAAATATAATTTACTTCAGGACTGAATTTATTTGCATTATTTTCAATAAAATCAAAAAAGGATTTTTGAAAAGAGTATCTATAATCTTTCCTAAACATTACTTCTTTATAATATGCATAGATTAATAAATTTATATACTCTAGCTTTATTCGATCCGAATATTCAAAATGATGCCCTAATTCCCCATACTCATTATCAAATACCAACTTTAAACTTAAATCATTTCTTTTTTTGATCTCTATACAGTGTTCTTCAAACTCATTTAGCCTTTCATTATCATAAAGATCTATAGGATCTAAATTTTTTAGTAACTCCTTTTCCCACTCATCGATATCTGTCCTTTCTTTAATTTCAGAAATATATTTTTTTAATTGAATGATAACATTGCTAAATGAATTACTAAGAAATGAAAAAGCCATACTAAACCAATTTTTATAATTAAATAATGGTAATTTTCTTATAAATCAAAAACTAAAGCAATATCAATAATCATTAAACTATCTTTGATGGGATATTCATTCACACCTTTTTTACAATTCATCCATATAGAATTTTCAATGAAATTTTTATGATGTTTCTTTATCAGGAAGAAATTTAGGTAGGCATTCTGAACCTTTTTTCGTGTTCATCATCGATAAACATTTTAGGTCGTTCGCTTCCCTACAGGGAGTTTAATGAAACATTTTGAATGTGCCGTCTGCAAGCAACAGCTGTTTTTTTACAAATCAGTTTGTGATCACTGTCTGTCACCGATCGGTTATATCGCTTCGGAAAAAGAGCTATGCGCATTCGAAAAACAGAGTGCTGAGCGATGGGTTCCAATCGCCAAAAACTACCAGCATGCCAGTTATAAACCCTGTCACAATTATGTAAATTATCAGGTATGCAACTGGATGATTCCCAGCGATGAAGATGAGGAATTTTGTGAATCCTGTCAGTTGACCCATGTCATTCCTGATTTGGAAAATTCCGAAAACCTGATTTACTGGTTTCGACTGGAAGAAGCCAAACGTCGATTCCTGTATTTGGCCCAGCGCATGAACATGATGCCACGCCCTAAAAAGTCTGAAGATGATCCATTTGGTCTGCGTTTTGATTTTCTCCTGCCCCAAGAAGATAAGCCTGTTTTAATTGGTCATGCCAATGGGGTCATTACCCTAAATGCAATTGAAGCCGATGTAGTTTATCGGGAAACTACACGTGTAAATATGGGTGAAAACTACCGGACTTTATTAGGTCATTTTCGCCATGAAAGCGGCCATTATTATTTTGCGCTCATGCAACATATGCATCCGGAATTGCTAGATGAATTCCGTCAGTATTTTGGCGATGAGCGGCAAGACTACAGCAAGGCACTTGAACGCCATTATAACGAAGGCGCACCAATCAACTGGCAGGAAAAGTATATCAGTGCTTATGCCACCGCCCATCCCTGGGAAGACTGGGCAGAAACCTGGGCACATTATCTGCATATGATGGAAACACTGGAAACTGCCTACTATGGTGGTATGCGTGTCGAAGGAAATGGCAGCTATCTGGCCAGTATGGATTTTAAAGAATGCCCGATTGGTGGACAGGATTTTGAACACATTCTAGAAAATTGGGTCACCTTGACCTTTAATCTGAATGCCTTAAACCGTTGTATGGGCCTGGAAGATGCCTACCCGTTCAAGCTGAGCGAAGCAGTAAAAGACAAGTTACGATTTATTCACCGGCATGTGCTAGAAAAAGTTTTTAAATAATTTAAAAAGTAATTTTTATAGTAAAAATATAGATGGAATCGGATCAGCAAAGTCTGAAAATGTTGATTTTATTGTGTATTTTAAAAATTAATATGATTTAAAGAATCCCTGCTCCTGGCGAACCAAGAGCAGCAACTTTTGAATGAATCAGTATTGAGTTTGCTACCTGAATATACGATTTAGGATGTGCTTAAATCAGTTCCACAGCAATCGCAGTCGCTTCACCACCACCGATACATAAGGACGCAATCCCTTTCTTGCCGCCAGTACGTTTTAAGGCATGAATCAAGGTCACAATAATACGAGAGCCAGAAGAACCCAATGGATGACCAAGCGCACAAGCACCACCATTAATGTTCACTTTTGCTGGATCAAGTTTAAAGCCATCAATGGCTAACATAGTGACCATGGCGAACGCTTCGTTGATTTCCCAAAGGTCAACCTCCTGAGCATCCCAACCGGTTTTTTTCAGGACTTTTTCAATCGCACCAACAGGTGCAATAGTAAATTCTGACGGATGCTGCGAATGGCTGGCATAGGCCAGAATATTAGCTAGCGGTTTTAAGTTACGCTGTGCAGCAATTTCGCTCGAGGTGATCACCAATGCTGAAGCACCATCTGAAATTGAACTGGCATTTGCCGCAGTAATGGTTCCGTCTTTTTTGAACGCTGGACGCAGAGTTGGAATTTTGTCAGCCTTGGCATTTAAAGGCTGTTCATCCTGTTCCACCACCACATCGCCTTTACGGCTACTGACAGTGACCGGTACGATTTCATCTTTAAAGAAACCTTGCTGCACCGCCGTCACGGCTTTATTTAAGGAACCAATCGCATAGTCATCCTGCTGCTCACGGGTATAACCTTTTTTATCCGCCATTTCCTGAGCAAGAATTCCCATCGACAGGCCTGTTTCCGCATCTTCCAGACCTTCCTGGAACATATGATCAATGACCTTTCCATGCCCCATACGGAATCCGGCACGTGCCTTGTCCATCAAATATGGTGCGTTCGACATCGACTCCATCCCGCCTGCAACCACAATCTCTGCTGAACCGGCCTTGATCGCATCTGCTGCCTGCATCACGGCTTTCATGCCTGAACCACAAATTTTATTGATGGTGGTCGCACCAGTTGAATCCGGTAGACCTGCCTGACGCATGGCCTGACGTGCCGGACCCTGTTTTAAACCGGCTGGCAGTACGCAGCCCATGATCACTTCATCAATATCATTGGCCGCCAATCCTGCACGTGCCACCACTTCTTTAATTGCCACAGCACCCAAATCCGGCGCGGTACAGCTTGACAATGAACCTTGAAAACCGCCCATCGCGGTACGTACTGCATCTACAATTACGATCATTTTAGTTTCATCCTTTTTCATCATTGTTATCAACCCTACATAGCCAAAGCGCTGTAGGGCTGGTCCTTCGCAATCATTGCGGGTTAAGCCTGTGCGGTAAAATAGTCTTCAGGCAACTGCATCACCAGTTCCGCACCGGCTTGAATACGTTGGATTCGTGCACTCAAATCCGGAAGTATTTTGGCCACATAATAGTTGGCCAGTACCAGTTTGTTCTGGAAGTAGCTGTCGTCTTTGGCTGCAGCGGCTTTGCTAATCCGCGCATACATATACACGAAACTTAGTAGCCCAACCGCATGTAAATAATCGACAGCAATCGCGTTGGCAAAATCAGGGTTCAGTTTAGACTGCTCGACGATGAATTTGGTGATATCTTCAAGTTGCTGGAAGGCTTCTAATGTCGCCGTTTTAATCGTCAATGAATCATCTAAATTTTGGGCAAATTCACGGATTTCAGCAATATATTCCGCGATATAAGTCCCATTACATTTGGTGGTTTTACGCCCAATCAGGTCAATCGCCTGCACGCCATTGGTGCCTTCATAAATCTGTGAAATACGCAGGTCACGAATACACTGTTCCATGCCCCATTCACGGATATAGCCATGACCACCGAAGCACATTTGCGCTTCCAGTGCAGAATCCAGTGCCTTGTCGGTCAAATAAGCTTTGGCGATTGGCGTTAACAGCGCCACACGGTCAGTCGCTTTACGCACCGCTTCAGGGTCGGTTGAGTATTTGGTAATATCCAGTTGTTGACCTACATACACCGCAAACGCACGTGAAGCTTCATTGTTAGCACGTACATTGAGCAGCATACGGCGTACATCGCCATGGACTAGAATTGAATCGGCTGGTTTTTCTGGAGATTTTGCACCAGTTGATGCACGGCCCTGTAAACGGTCCGTCGCATATTGTGCCGCATTCTGGTAGGCAAATTCTGCTGCACCAATGCCCTGAATTCCCATAGACAAACGTTCGTAGTTCATCATCACGAACATGCCGGCCAGACCTTCATTTTCATTGCCAACCATATAGCCCTTGGCGCCGTCAAAGTTCATGACGCAGGTCGCCGAGCCTTTAATTCCCATTTTATGTTCGATTGAACCGGCAGATACTGCATTACGCTCACCCAGTGATCCATCTGCATTGACCAGGAATTTCGGCACAATAAATAATGAAATACCACGTGAACCTGCTGGTGCATACGGTGTTTTCGCCAGTACCAGATGAATGATGTTTTCACTCAGATCATGCTCACCGCTGGTAATAAAAATTTTGGTGCCGGTAATATTGTACGAACCATCTTCATTTGGTTCAGCTTTGGTCTTGATAATGCCAAGATCTGTGCCGGAATGTGGTTCAGTCAGACACATGGTGCCTGACCATTCACCCGTATAGAATTTTGGTAAATAAGTTTCTTTCTGTTCCTGTGAGGCGCGGTCATTGATCGCCATACCTGCACCCACAGTGAGTAGTGGATAAAGCATAAAAGATGGGTTGGTGCTCCAGATCATTTCATCCGCCAGAACCGTGAGCATCTTCGGCATGTTTTGTCCGCCCCATTCTTCAGGCGCACCCAAGCCTACCCAGCCACCTTCAGCAAACTGTCTGAAAGCTTCTTTAAAACCTTTGGGTGTTGTCACCACACCATTGTTAAACTGAGCACCACCTTCTTCATCAGCAGGACGATTCAGGTCAAGAATGACATTTTTAGAAAATTTGGCCATCTCTTCCAGAATTGCATTTGCCGTCGCCATATCTAAATGTGCAAGATTTTCATTACCTTGCCAAAATTGTTCCGCTTGGAATACATCATTTAAAATAAATTCCATGTCTTTTAGCGGCGCATTATAAATCGGCATTTTTAAATTCCTTAAAGGGTGATACTCAATCCTGTTGCTAAATATTTTCTAATTTTCATTAGGATCCAGACAGGCCATTTTAAAATCGTGATATCCAATTCTTGCAGTATTAAATCTAAATCTAGATTCATAAATTTGCCTTGTAAATCACGTCTTCATGTTCAGTATGAGTGACTGAATATGCCAGCTTAATATTGATCGTTTTCCTGTGCTAAACCCTGATGAATATGGGCTTAAAACAGTCGAAGGATTTAGCTTCGTGCGCTGAAACAATAAAATAATTATACTGAAAATGGAATTTTATTTAGCAAAGTTGATCTCTAGGGTTCAGTTTTCTTGACAATATTTCTGTCTGCTTAGCATCGCTATTTTTATTTGTCAGCAGTTGCTGCATAAATATACAAAATGAGATAAATATCACGACCTTAGTTTTATAGCCATCGCGTGCAAAATTGCATATTCTTGAAAGGTTCTTTTTCGAAAAGTATGGACCAAGAAGATGACGACTGTAAGACAGCAGAACTTCCTTCTTCGTAAAGAGAAGATCCTGAGCATGGCGGAAAGCCTGCTACTGGATAATAATCAGGACATTACCCTGAGTGAGCTGGCCAGTGAACTGGACATCGCAAAAGGAACCATCTACAAACATTTTAAAAGCAAGAACCAGTTATATTTAGAACTGATTATTCTGAATGAAAAAAGAATTCTAGAAATATCAAAAAAGCATAATAACGATATTAAAAATTATGTTTCACAATATATGCTTTATCACATGCTCAATTCAAACCGAACCATCCTGTTGCATGTCATTGAAGAGCGTTTAACCAATAACGAAAAAAATCTGAAAGAGTTATTTCAGGAGCTTTATCGTATTCGTGAAGAACGGATTATCCGGATTAAAGACATCACCCATGATTATCTGGTGGCTTTAGAAAGTGCCATGTCGATTCGCGATTATTTATCTTATATCTGGACAGTCACCTATGGCGCTTCGCTGTTATTAAATTCGACCCATTACCAAAAAGCAATTGGGTCACGTGAACGTTTAATTAAACTTTATATTAATCAGGCACTCATGACGCCAGATAAAATCTCATCGGTATGATCACTAGAATAAAAAATGCCTGATTCAATCAGGCATTTTTTATTTGGCTGTATGAGTGCATAAGATCACTTTCGCAATCTAACTCGACAATGATCAGGCTGCCACAGGCGGGAAACCATCTTCGGTTAAAGCTGCAACAATCTCAGATTCACTGGCTGTCGATTCAACTTCAACCAGTTTAGTGGCCACATCAATATTCACAGTGGCATTTTCATCCAGATCTTTAATCGTAGCCGTGACACTGCGCGCGCAGCCACCACAAGTTATATTTTCAATACGGAATTTCATGTTTAGCTCCATAGGATCGGTTTAAAAATTGATGTGAATACAGCGCATGTCAGTGCTGTTCAGTTCCGACACCCTGTTCAATCTGTTTTAAAATCTGGCAATCAGACTGTTCATTGCCGGCACACTGCTCAACCGATTGCTGTAAAATTAATAGCATATGCTGCATATCGGCAATTTTCTGTTGTAAAAACTGGATATGTTTTTGTGCCAGCTGTTTGACCTCACTACTTTGGCGTGAGCTGTTCAGCCACAGGCCGAGTAATTCTTTCATTTGCTCTGAAGAAAATCCCAGTTCACGTGCATGCTGGATAAAACTTAAGATTTTAATATCCGCATCACTATAAACCCGATAACCTGTATCACTGCGTTTCGGAGCCGGCAACAAACCAATGTCTTCATAATAACGAATCATTTTCGCAGAGATGCCAGAACGTTTTGCCGCCTGACCAATATTCATCATACTGACTCCTTAAACTGCACCGGTTGATAGGCTTTTAATCTCAAGGCATTGCTGACGACAAACACGGAGGACAACGCCATCGCACCTGCGGCAAACATTGGCGATAACAATATACCCCAAAATGGATAAAGCACACCCGCGGCAATCGGAATTAAGGCAATATTGTAGACAAAGGCCCAAAACAGGTTCTGTTTAATATTGCGCATGGTCGCCTGACTTAAACCAATGCCTGTAGCCACATGCTGTAAATTGCCTGACATCAACACCACATCGGCTGCTTCAATCGCGACATCGGTACCGGTTCCAATCGCCATACCGACATCGGCCTGGGCCAATGCCGGTGCATCATTGATTCCATCCCCAACAAAAGTGAGCACGCCGTATTGCTGCTGGAGTTGTCGTACTGCATTGACTTTTTCATGCGGCAAGACTTCGGCAATCACCTGATCGATTTTCAACTGTTTGGCGATCGCCTGTGCGGTATGCTGGTGATCCCCGGTAATCATCGCCACTTTAAGACCTTGGTCATGCAAGGCCTGAATCGCGCTATAAGTAGTTGGTTTAATCGGATCGGCTACTGCAATAATCGCAGCCAGTTTCTGATTAATCGCTACATATAAAGGACTACGACCCTGATCACCGAGCTTTTGTGCAGTGGCTCTAAACAGATCGACATTTAAGCCCAAGTCCTGCATCAGACGTTCTGCACCGATATGCAGCTGCTGACCAGCAACCTGTGCTTTTACCCCTGCACCAGTGATCGAATCAAAATCCGTCACGTCCATCAGTTCCAGCTCTTGCTCGCGAGCAGCCTGAACAATGGCGTGGGCAATCGGATGTTCTGACTTGGCCTCTACCGAAGCCACCAGCTGTAATACGGTCTGCTGATTAAAATCAGCGGTGACTTCAAAGTCGGTCAGCAATGGTTTTCCTTCAGTCAAGGTTCCAGTTTTATCCAGCGCGACGACTTTGGTTTGCTGCATTAACTGCAATGCTTCGCCCTTACGGAACAACACGCCCAGTTCTGCTGCACGGCCAGTTCCGACCATAATTGAAGTAGGAGTCGCCAGCCCCATCGCACATGGACAGGCAATAATCAGTACGGCGACCGCATTTACCAAGGCGTAGGTCAGATTCGGCTCAGGCCCAAACAGGAACCAGACCATAAAGGTCAAGGCCGCCAGTGCCATAACAGCCGGCACAAACCATAAAGTCACTTTATCGACCACCGCCTGAATTGGCAGTTTTGAGCCTTGCGCCTGTTCTACCATCTGAATAATCTGCGCCAGTACCGAATCTTGGCCGACCGCAGTAGCTTTGATTTGTAGGGTTCCATTCTGGTTTACCGTACCGCCGACAACCTGATCGCCAGCCTGTTTGGCCACAGGCAAAGGTTCACCGCTAATCATCGCTTCATCAATATAACTTTGCCCAGCAACCACTTCACCATCGACGGCGACTTTTTCACCCGGACGGATTTCAATCAGCATGCCTTGTTGTACATCGGCAATTGCCAGATCAACCCAGTGATCATTTTGTTGTACTCGGGCTGTTTTCGGTTGCAAGCCGATCAGATACTGAATCGCTTCTGAGGTTTTCCCTTTGGCTTTGGCTTCCAGATAGCGCCCCAGTAAAATCAGCGCGACAATGACGGCGGCCGCTTCAAAATACACATGCACGGTGGACTGCGGTAACAACTGCGGAAAAAAGGTCGCAATACAGGAAAAGCCATAGGCGGCAATGGTTCCAACGGCCACCAGCGAGTTCATATCCGGTGCCAGACGTAATAATGCAGGAATCCCATGCTGATAAAAACGCCGTCCCGGAATAATCAGTACCAAAGTGGTCAGCACAAACTGCAGATACCAGCTGTTCTGGGTTCCCAGCGTATGTGCAATAAAATGATGAAAAGCCGGAATCAGGTGTGAGCCCATTTCCAGAATAAATACAGGTGCTGTCAGAATGACGGCAAGCCATAAATCTCGTTTCAGTTGTGCCGTTTCATTGGCTTTCTTTTCCTGAAAAGCACCATGGCTATCTGCCGACATATCCGTAGCGGATTTTACTGTGGCCTGATAACCGGCTTTCTCCACGGCAGCAATCAAGGCCGGAATCTGGGAATGTGAGGCTTTCACCCAGGCAGTTTCGGTGGCCAGATTGACCTGTGCTTCGCTGAGACCTTCTACTTTCAATAAAGCTTTTTCAACCCGTGCCACACATGAAGCGCAAGTCATACCTTCAATCGTCAGTTCAATCCGGTTGCTCTGAATATCAAAACCGGCTTTTTGCACTGCCTGAGTTAGTTTAAACAATGGCACAGAATTGATCGCACTCACATGCGCCCTTTCAGTGGCCAGATTCACTTGTGCATCCAGTACGCCTTCCACTTTTTTTAGGGCTTTTTCTACGCGAGCCACACAGGATGCACAGGTCATGCCTTCAATCGTCAGTTCAATCCGGTTGCTCTGAATATCAAAACCGGCTTTTTGCACTGCCTGAGTTAGTTTAAACAATGGCACAGAATTGATCGCACTCACATGCGCCCTTTCAGTGGCCAGATTCACTTGTGCATCCAGTACGCCTTCCACTTTTTTTAGGGCTTTTTCTACGCGAGCCACACAGGATGCACAGGTCATGCCTTCAATATTTAAATCAAACTGTTGCGTCGGTACATCAAAACCGGATTTTTCAATTGCTTGAACCAGCGCAGCGGCAGCAATTGGCTGCTGGCTTTTAATAAAAGCTTTTTCAGTCGATAGATTGACAGATGCCTCGACCACGCCTTCAATTTTTTTCAAGGCTTTTTCTACCCGAGCTACACAGGAGGCGCAGGTCATACCGCCAATCTGCACCTGCTGTTCATATAACCGGTTGCTGTCTTGTTCTGCCATGCCCATCTCCACACCTCAACTCATTGTTGATGTTATAGCTTAAACATTCCCATCATGGTAAGGTCAAGTCCTTCATCTGACTATTTTAAAAATAATGCAGCGTCCTGCTGCGATTTAAAAATGCAGCGTCCTGCTGCGATTTAAAATCACCCAATAAAAAGCCCGAAGATGACTTCAGGCTTGTATGGCAGTATTTAAAATATAAAATGCATCAATGTTATTCGGCAGAAATATCTTCAAACAAGATCGAAGACAGGTAACGTTCACCACCGTCTGGCAAAATCACCACAATATTTTTACCGGCATTTTCAGGGCGAGCCGCCAATTGTGCCGCTGCTGCCATAGCCGCGCCACTTGAAATGCCGACCAGGATACCTTCCTGAGCTGCCGTTTTACGTGCCCACTCGACTGCATCTGTGCTATTAATGGCAATCACTTCATCAACGAGGTCTAGGTCCAGATTGCCCGGAATGAAGTTGGCACCAATCCCCTGAATTTTGTGTGGTCCAGGTGTAATGTCTTCACCGCGTTTGGCCTGACCAATAATCGCAGACTCAGCGGGTTCCACCGCCACTGAATATAAAGGCTTATTTTTTACTTTTTCAAAGTAACGTGAAATACCGGTAATAGTTCCACCCGTTCCGACACCTGCGACCAGAATATCGACATTGCCCGCAGTCGCTTCCCAGATTTCTGGGCCCGTGGTTTCTTCATGAATTTTAGGGTTGGCCGGATTTTCAAACTGTTGTGGCAGGTAGTACAGTTCAGGATTTTCATTGACTAGACGTTGTGCTTCTTCAATCGCGCCCTTCATGCCTTTGGCCGGATCAGTCAATATCAGATTGGCACCCAATGCTTTCACCACCTTACGGCGTTCAATACTCATGCTTGAAGGCATGGTCAAAGTAATGTCATAACCTTTGGCTGCCGCAACAAAGGCCAATGCAATACCGGTATTGCCGCTGGTTGGCTCGACAATATGCATACCGGATTTGAGCTTGCCAGATTTTTCAGCATCATTAATCAACGCGGCACCAATACGACACTTGACTGAGAATGCCGGATTACGGCTTTCAATTTTCGCAAGTACCGTGGCCGGAGCGGAAATCACACGATTAATACGAACAAGCGGTGTATTTCCAATCGCGTCTGCATTATTACTATAAACCGCTATACCTAAATTACTCGGTGTTGGAAAAGCTGAATCTGTACTCATGATGATATCCCTGATGTTATTGGTTCAAGTCACATAAACATCATACAAGCATTTTTTTGCTTTGTAGATGTTTGATGAAACTTGCACTTGATTGCACGAATGTGAACTAAAATACTTTCTGCACTATGCAATAAATTTATCTTATCTATCAATATTTAAAATATAATTTTAATTGATAATTCAATTCATTAAAAACCATAAAACTTAACTGTTTTTAGCAAGGTATTACGGGCTAAGACCCGTATAATTAACGGGCTGTAACTTTATAATGGACATATTGAATGAAAACCGATTTTGAAATCACGACTATGCGCGATTCAGCAGAACAGGTCGTTGGCATTTTAAAATCTCTGGCCAATACCGACCGTCTTCTCATTTTATGTCATCTGTCTCAAGCGGAACTGAATGTTTCAGAAATTGAGGAAATAACTGAGATTAAACAGCCGACACTTTCCCAGCAGCTCATGATGCTGCGTAAAAGCGATGTAGTAGATACCCGACGCGACGGCAAACAGATTTATTATTCAATTAAAGATCAAAATTTGATTGTGGTCTTAAATACCCTTTATCAATTGTATTGTGGCAATCCAGCTAAATAAAGAATCTTTCTTTTTTCAGTCATCAAGATAAGTTTCTTTAAACTCTTATTGAGGTCGTTCTACACCACTAAGATCACGATCATAGAGTTTTTTAAATGATCTGCGACTGACCCAGATGTTTCATTTTAAACATGATTCATCAAGAATCTAGATCAGCTAAGACTTCTTAGCAGAATTTGTGCATAATATATCTATATTTGTGATTTAGACCTTTTTATGCAAAATTCCAAGTCTAAACTTCTGCATAAACTGCCTGCCTGGGCATGGTTAAGCCACTATACGCCGGTCAAATTTAAGTCCGATGTGCTAGCCGCCCTGATTGTGGTGGCGATGCTGGTGCCTCAAGGGATGGCCTATGCCATGCTAGCAGGATTGCCGCCGATCATGGGCTTATATGCCAGCATCCTGCCGATGATCATTTATGCGCTGCTCGGTGGGAGTTCGACTTTATCGATTGGCCCGGTAGCCATCATTTCCATGATGACTTTTGCTACGCTCAATCCACTTTTTGAAGTCGGCTCACCAGTCTATATTGAAGCTGCGACTTTATTGGCACTGATGGTCGGGATTATTTCCCTGCTTTTGGGATTATTCCGTTTTGGTTTTCTGATCCAGTTGATCAGTCATCCCGTGATTCAAAGCTTTATTATTGCCTCTGCCTTATTGATTGCGTTTGGGCAGTTAAAGTTTTTGGTCGATCTTCCTTTAAAAGCCAATAACCTTCCGGAGTTTGTCAGCAGTTTGCTGCAATATTTCCCGCTGCTGCACGTGCCGAGCCTGATTTTCGGCCTGTTCTCTATCGGTCTGCTGATCTATCTGCCCAAGTTATTAAAATCTCAGGCGGTACAAAGCCGGATCGGCTATACAGATTTTCTGGTACGTGCAGTGCCGCTGATTCTGGTGTGTCTGGGGATTGCGGCGATTGTCTTTCTGGATTTAAAGCTTCAGGGTATTAAAACGGTCGGTGCAATTCCGTCCGGTTTTCCACCCTTGTCTTTTCCACACTGGAACTGGGAATTGGTGATGACCTTGTTACCGGGTGCCAGCATGATCGCCATGATCAGTTTTGTGGAGTCACTATCGATTGCTCAAGCCACGGCCTTACAGCAACGCAGTCATTTAAACAGTAATCAGGAACTGATCGCGCTCGGTCTGGCCAATATCAGTGCAGGCGTGAGTTCAGCTTTTCCTGTGACCGGCAGCCTGTCGCGGACGGTGGTGAATGCCGATGCCGGTGCCAAATCACCTATGGCCGGTGTTTTATCCTCGATTCTGATTATTTTCGTGAGCCTGTTCTTTACCGGATTTTTTGAAGATCTGCCGCTGACCATTCTGGCCGCGACGATTATTGTTTCCATCTGGAAGCTGGTTAATTTTCAGCCATTTTTTGATGCCTGGCGCTATTCCAAGGCAGATGGCCTTGCCATGTGGATTACCTTTCTGGGCGTGGTTCTTATTGATATTTCGACCGGTTTGATCATTGGGATCGTATCGACATTTGTGCTGATGTTATGGCGAATCAGCCGACCGCATATTGCGGTTGTCGGTCTAGTGGAAGGAACCCAGCATTTTCGCAATATTCAGCGGCATCAGGTCAGTACCTCAAACCGGGTGCTGTCACTGCGGATTGATGAGAATCTGACATTTCTGAATGCCAATAGCTTTAAAGGTTATCTGATCAATGCGATCAGCCTGAATGACCAGCTGCAACATGTGATTATTAACTGTTCCAGCATCAGTGCGATTGATCTGAGTGCTCTGGAAATGCTGGAAGATTTAAATGCAGAATTGGCCAAACTGGATATTCGCCTGCATTTTGCCGAAGTCAAAGGTCCGGTCATGGACAAGCTGCAAGCTTCTAAATTGATGACGCATCTGAGCGGGCGCATTTATCTGACCCATTTTCAGGCGATTCAGGACCTGGCACCAGAGATCTTTGAACAGCATAAAGATTATACGATTTAAAACAGCAGATACTGGAACTTATGGCCGGAGATTCCAGCTGGTCATAAGTGCAGTTTTTTCTGAATTTTCAAATATAATTTGAATTTATCTATTTAACTTTAATATTTATTTCATGAATACAATTTTAAAAGCGCTGATTTATTCATCATTTTAGGAAGTTTTTCTTCAATATAAGCGCTGTTTTAAAGCAATTAGTTTTAGAATAAATCAACAATATCAATATCTTGGTTTTTATATAAAAATATATTTTAAGCCTTGTTTAAATTAAGTATAAAATAGCGCAACTTTTTCCCAAATTTAGCCCTCGTAATTTTCACAAGGCAACCTTATGTTTTCTGCCCTTATGCGCATGAGCTTAGTCTCTCGAATCATCATCGCCATTATTTTAGGTGTGGGTGTGGCTGTGGTATTTCCCGAAGCTACTCCCTCATTAAGCCTATTGGGCGACCTGTTTATTAAAGCCTTGAAGTCTGTTGCACCGATTCTGGTTTTCATTTTAGTTTTAGCTTCTATCGCGAATTTTAAGGTGGGTCAATCCAACACCCCCATCAAACCGATTATGATCATGTATGCAGTGGGTATGTTCCTTGCTGCACTGAGCGCCGTGGTTGCGAGTATCTTATTTCCAAGTACGCTGTTTCTGGATATCGCTGCACAAGCTGACTTACAGCCACCGGGTAGTCTGGTAGAAATCCTGAAGAATTTACTGCTCAGTTTTGTTACCAATCCGGTCGTTGCGATTGCTGAAGCAAACTTTATTGGTATTCTGGCTTGGGCAGTGGCCTTGGGTATTGCCTTCCGTCATGCATCGGATAGCACCAAGACGCTTTTGAATGATGCAGCCTTTGCAGTGAACTATGTGATTCGTTTAGTGATCAGCTTTGCACCTGTGGGTATTTTTGGTCTGGTTGCGGTGACTTTTGCTGAATCTGGTCTGGATACACTGACCAGTTATGCACATTTACTTGCTGTGTTGCTCGGAACGATGGTTTTTGTGGCACTGGTGATTAATCCGCTTCTGGTTGCCTTAATGACGCGTAACAACCCGTATCCACTGGTGTTCACCTGTTTGCGCGAAAGTGGCATTACCGCTTTCTTTACCCGTAGTTCAGCAGCCAACATTCCAGTCAATCTGGATCTGGCAAAACGTCTGGGTGTTAAAGAATCGACTTCAAGTATCGCAATTCCTCTGGGTGCTACTATCAACATGGCAGGTGCTTCTGTGACCATTACTGTATTGTCATTGGCGGCTGTAAATACTTTGGGGATTAGCGTCGATTTCAGCACTATGCTCATTCTTTCTGTGGTGGCAACCGTTTCGGCATGTGGCGCTTCAGGGGTTGCAGGCGGTTCATTGTTACTGATTCCAGTTGCATGTGGCCTGTTTGGGATTTCTTCGGATATCGCCATGCAAGTCGTTGCGATTGGTATGGTCATCAGCGTATTGCAGGATTCTACTGAAACCGCGCTAAATTCATCGACCGATGTTTTATTTACTACAGCAGTAGACCGCGCATCAAATTGATTTTATATTGATTAATCAATATGTTTAGCCAATGATTTTGTTATGCCATTACAGCGTTTACCTACCTGGGTACAATTAGGGGCGTTTTTTCTTGCGGTCAATGCCGGCATGATTAACGTCCTGGGTCTGGTGACGGTACTTCACCAGTCTGTTTCACATATGACCGGTAATGTCAGTATGCTGGCCATGGCCCTGCTAAACTGGCAACCAGAACAGATGTTGTATCTCTTTCTGGTCACACTCTGCTATGTCATTGGTTCATCCTATAGCGGACTGATTCTTGGAAATAGTCACTTTCGCCTGGGGCAGCTTTATGGTTACCCTTTAAGCTTGGTGGCTATTTTTATTTTGATCTGCTGGTTATTATTGCCCTATTTCCCGCGCTATGCCTTGTTATGGGCCTGTGTCGCCATGGGTGTGCAAAATGCCATGGTCAGCCATTATAAAGGCGCCATTATTCGCACCACGCATTTATCTGGCGTACTGACCGACCTCGGCTTGGCGATGGGCTACCGTTTGCGCGGTTTAGAGGTAGAATCACGACGCGTGGTTCTGCATCTGCTTATTTTGTTCGGTTTTTTAAGCGGCGGCATTCTTGCCAGCTGGCTATATCCTTATTTAAAATTAAATGCATTCCTGATCCCGGCAGTGCTGAGTCTGGTTCTCAGTCTCACGTATTGGGTGATTTATTTACGTTATCGACATCAACACGACTAATATCTGGACATTCTCATGGTTAAAAATGCATTGCAGGCACAATTGTTAAAGGCAGGATTGGTCGATAATAAAAAAGCCAAAAAACTGTCTAAACAGGCTGTGCATGAAAAACGCACCGGTGACGGTACCGAGGCTGAAATCAAGGCCAAGATTGAACAAGACAAACAGCAAAAAATGGCCAAAGATCAGGCGATTGAGCAAGAGAAAAAAGCAGCTTTGCAGGAAAAAGAACTGAAAGCCGCAATCATGCAAATGATTAATCAGCACAAAATCCGTAATACTGACGGCGATGCGGTGTATCAGTTTATTGATGACAGCAAAGTCAAAAAGGTCTATTTAAACCAGCAGATCTATAATGCGCTGGTGGCAGGCAGTCTGGTCATTGCACGTGAAAATGACAGCTATGCTTTCTTGCCAAAAGCGCTGGCAGATCGTATCAATGCGAAAATGCAGGGCTTTATCATTGTGAATAATTCAGAGAAAAATGAAGAAACCACCGATGAAGAAGATCCATATGCAGCTTATGTTATTCCTGATGATTTGATGTGGTAAGCCTCGCGATATCATTACTGAAATATCGAAAATCAGAAACCGGCGAATTCGCCGGTTTTTTATTTGTATGTGCTGTTATTTAATAATTCACATTAACAAATATGTTTTAAAAAGTTATCCAATATTAAAAAATCTGATCCAAAACTATAAACTTGATCTAAATTTTTGATTGAAGAGAAAGATCGTTTGGAACAGTTTAATTTTATTCGGAATATTCAAGAATGGGCAAATCAGTACCCATGGCTGGAAATGCTATCTTCACTGAGTATTGTGATTTTACTGGCGATTCTTGCCAATCTATTTGCCAAACAGATTGTGGTACGCGGAATACGTCAACTGATTTCCAGAATGCCTTTTGCCAATAATCAGATTTTTGCTGAGCATAGCGTGATTCGCCGGATTGCCAATATTGTTCCCGCAGTAGTGATCATGAACGGGATTACCACAGTACCGCATTTATCTGACAAGGTTGAGTCCTTTGTGCAAATGGGGGCACAGGCTTTTATTTTCCTGACGATTGCCTTAGCTCTTGGTGAATTACTGAATATTTTTAACCTGGTCTATCAGCGTAATCCCAAGTCACGTAACAAACCGATTAAAGGTTATTTGCAGCTGGTCAAGCTGATTATCTTTATTGTCTGTGGCCTGATGATTCTCGGCACTTTCCTGAAAAAGGATGTCTTTACCTTGCTGGCTGGCTTCGGTGCCATGGCCGCGGTGTTGATGCTGGTCTTTCAAAATACCATTTTGTCGCTGGTGGCGTCGGTTCAGATTTCATCCTATGACATGGTGCGTATTGGCGACTGGATCGAAATGCCCTCGCTGAACGCGGATGGCGATGTCATTGATATGTCATTACATACCATTACGGTACAGAACTTTGATAAAACAGTGACCACGATTCCGACCAATAAACTGGTGACGGATACCTTTAAAAACTGGCGTGGTATGCAGGAAGCCGGTGCGCGCCGGATCAAGCGCTCGATTCATATTGATCAAAGCAGCGTACATTTTATGTCGGCTGAAGAACAGAATAAGCTGAAAAATTTTATTTTGCTGGATCAATACCTGAATACCAAATCAGAGGAACTGGAACAATTTAACCTGCAACTGAGCCATCATTCGCAATATAACCAGCGCCGTCTTACCAATTTAGGAACCTTTCGTGCTTATGTAGAGTTTTATCTGCAACAGCATTCGGGCATTAGTAAAAATCATTCCCTGATGGTGCGCCAATTACAGCCAACCAGTGAGGGTTTACCGTTAGAGATTTATGCCTTTACCAATACCACCGCCTGGGTCGAGTATGAAAATATCCAGTCTGATATCATGGATCATCTGCTGGCGATTATTCCGGAATTTGGTTTAAAGGTCTATCAAGCGCCTTCAGGTCTTGATTTAAAGGAAGCATTTACTCAACCATCTTCCATTATTACTTAAACACAAGTCATCCAATTCCAAGCCTGAGGTGCTGCTGCATTTCAGGCTTTTTTATTTCCTCATCTATTTAAAACCTGACTGGCATAAATCTGGCTTTAGTTTAATTTTTATAATCCAAGTTTTAATTGAGTGAATCATTTTGTGGCAATTTCACCCAATTACGGGCTTAAAAAAACAGAATCCTTTATAATTCCCGAAAAGCAAAATGCATGATAAGAGTACGATAATGTTTCGATGGCTTGAAAGACTGGTTGACCCCTATCCCACCAAAAATCTGAACCAACCTTTACCGACCAAGTTTTTTCCATTTGTCTGGCAGGCAGCCTATGGAGTCCGCCGTTATTTGCTGATTCTGGTACTGTGTACTGCCGGTGCTGCCAGCTTCGAAGCTTTTCTGTATTCAAAAATTGGTGAGCTGGTGAACTGGCTCAGTAAAAGCCAGCCCGATACTTTTCTGGAACAGCATGCTAGCAATTTAACCTTACTGAGTATTGTTCTTCTGGCCAATATTTTTTTCGCTAGCGCCCAATCCCTAATTAAGCATCAGATTTTGTATAGCAATTTCCCGATGCGTTTACGCTGGCGCTTTCATAATCTGCTCATGAAACAAAGCCTGGATTTTTTCCACAATGATTTTGCCGGACGATTATCGGCCAAAGTTATGCAAACCGCTCTGGCAGTACGCGAATTCTGGGTCATTCTGGGTGACATGCTGGCTTATGTGCTGATTTATTTCATCACCATCAATATTGTTTTGGGTGCAATTTCACCCTTGCTGATCATTCCATTGATGGTCTGGCTAGCCTTGTTTATCTGTGCAGCGTGTTATTTCATTCCACGTTTGAGCAAAATTTCCAATGCTCAGGCGGATGCCCGTGCCGTCATGACCGGGCGTATTACGGATGCCTATACCAATATTCAGACCGTCAAGCTATTTGCTCATGCCGGTCGTGAAAGCCAGTATGCCAAGACCTCTATGCAGGAATTTATGGTAACGGTATATAAACAGATGCGTCTGGGTGCGCAATACGAAATCAGCATCTTGCTCTTAAGTGTGGTGTTGTACGGTGGCGTACTGGGTACCGCGATCTGGTTGTGGATGGAAGGTCAGGCCGAGCTAGGCATTATTGCAGCAACCACGGCAATGGTACTGAAACTGAACAGTATTGCCGAATTTATGATGTGGCAGACCTCAGCCCTGTTTGAAAATGTCGGTACCATTCAGGATGGTATGAAAACTTTAGGCCGCAAAATTGCCATTGAAGATAAACCGGGTGCCAAAGAGCTACAGCTCAATCACGGTGAAATTAAATTCGAAAATGTCAGCTTTGCCTATAATGATAAAAATGTGATTGATCAGTTTAATCTGACCATTCGCCCAGGTGAAAAAATTGGTATTGTCGGCCGTTCAGGTGCAGGGAAATCTACCCTGATTCAACTGTTGCTGCATTTTTATCATATTAACCAGGGTCGTATCTTGATTGATGGTCAGGATATTGACGATGTAACTCAGGACAGTTTGCGCAAGAATATTGCATTAGTGACTCAAGATACTTCACTGCTACATCGCACTGTCGCGGAAAACATTAAATATGGTCGTCCAGATGCGACTGATGAAGAAATGTTTGAAGCTGTGCGTAAAGCCAAAGCAGAAGAATTTATTCCTAATCTGACGGATTTGCGTGGCAAAAAAGGCTATGAAGCCTATGTCGGTGAACGTGGCGTGAAACTTTCCGGCGGACAGCGTCAGCGAATTGCAATTGCACGTGTATTCCTGAAAGATGCGCCGATTCTGATTCTGGATGAAGCGACCAGTGCGCTGGATTCTGAAGTCGAAGCAGCAATTCAAAACAGTCTGGACGACTTGATGCAAGGTAAAACCGTGATTGCAATTGCGCATCGCCTGTCTACCATTGCCCAGATGGATCGTCTGATTGTACTGGATCAAGGTCGAATCGCCGAGCAAGGCACGCATGATGAACTGGTGGCATTAAATGGCATCTATGCCCAACTTTGGCAGCGTCAAACTGGTGGCATGCTGATTCAGCAACAGGTCAAAGCATTAAAAGATCATGAATAATATGATCTCTAGAAGATTTCAAAACTTCTAATGATTTGCTCGTCCTTAATATTGAACAGGTCTGGAAAAAGGAAAACTTTGCCCAGACCTTTCTTTTTAAAATCTTCTATACAGATGAACCTTAAGTTGCCATCTATCTGGCATTTTAATGAAATGACATAATTCTCTAGTTCTGAAAGCGCTCTGATAAAGTCCTGTTCAATTCTTAATAAAACTAGACCAATCGTCCTGTCCTGAGCAAACAGATGCTGGGATGCGACTTGTTCAATAAAATAATTTTAATTTCATCAATAAAATTATGCGGTTTAAATTGATTTTAATGCTGAATTCAGGCTAATCTGCCAGTGGCAGAGTCACAATCGCCAAAATTTTGTCCAACAATTTTAATGAAAAATTTGGCGGCTTCATGCCAATATCTATTTATAAATAAAAAAATTTGAATGAGTGCAACGGATCGCGCATGAAAACAATTGCTCCACGCCAAGACCAAGGAATTCCAGGTGTTTACGGTCTCCTGCTTCTCGATGTCATTTCCCGCTGGGGTTATAATAATGAGTCGCTTTTCCAACCTTTTGGCCTGACTAGTGAACAGTTGGCAGATCCTGATTTTCGTATTCCAACCCCTGTCGCCAACGAACTGGTGAAATATGCCCTGAAACTGACCGGCGAACCGACCTTGGGCTATCATCTCGGCACACAGATGCGGATCTCGATTCATGGCTTTATTGGCTATGCGATTATGACGGCGAATAATATTACCGATGCGCTGGTCTTGGCGAATCGATTTATTCAACTTCGCTTACCCTTCCTGCAACTATTTTTCTCGACCTTTGGTGCCAAAGCCACGGTACAGCTGCAAACCGATATTCAGCTTGAACCTCTGCGCACCGAAATTTCCATTGCCTTGATGATTGGACTGATCAGTATGGCCAAGGCCATTACAGGTGTTACTGATGCGACAGGAGAAATCGACTTCGATTTTAAGAAGCCGGAAGATTTTGAACGCTTTATGGCGAAGTTCCCCACCCATCAGTTCCGTTTTGAACAACCGCATTTAATTCTGAGCTTTGATAAAAGCTACCTGATGAACAAGCTGGTGCATGCCGATCCGATTGCCAGCCAGATTGCGATTAACCAGTGTGAAACGGAACTTTCTGCCTTGGGTGAACGGCATCGGATTGCCATGCGTGTCCGGGATATATTGACCCATGCCGAGCAGCATTATCTGAGTATTGAAAGTGTGGCAGATCGCTTACACATGTCTGACCGCACCTTAAAACGTCAACTCGCCGCCGAAGGCACCTCCTTTTCTACCCTAGTCGATGAAGTTCGTTACCGGCATGCCACCTCATTATTGTCCCGGACAGATTTCACTCTGGAACAGATTGCCGATGAACTGGGTTATAGTGATGTCGCCAATTTTAGCCGGGCGTTTAAACGCTGGAGTGGCCGCAGCCCGAGCAACTGGCGCAAAGATCCTTATTTATAAAGGAGCATAAGCCTTTTGTTTTTCTTAAAAAGAATGTATAAAACATGTCAAAAATGATCTTAAGATTTTTAAGGAGTTATCAATGAATCATCCTGCAGAATTAAAGTACGCAAGTACACATGAATGGGTCCGCATTGAGGGTGATCTTGTTGTGACCGGTATTTCCGACCATGCACAGGATGCGTTAGGCGATTTGGTCTATGTCGAAGCACCAGATCTTGATTCACATATCACTGCGGGCGAACAAGCTGGCGTGGTTGAATCAGTAAAAACAGCTTCTGATATTCATGCGCCGGTGTCTGGTGTGGTAGTTGAAATCAATCCTGATCTTGAAGATGATCCTGATTTCATTAATGACGACCCATATGGCAAAGGCTGGATTTATAAAATCAAGCCAGACAATATGGCAGATGTCGAAAAGCTGCTTTCCAATACAGAATATGAAGCTGGCCTCTAAACTGGTCTAAGATTCAGATAATCAGCCTCCGGGCTGATTTTTTTATTAAAGATTAATCGTTGTATTTCCCAGTTCAAATTAAATTTCATGCATTTATCATGAAATATCATTGTATTTTTCACTTATTTTTCACTTATTTTTCCTAAAGTCTTGCTCATATCCATTTCGCTCCTGAATAGGTCGCGCTTATTTATAACAATAATTTCCCATGCTGAGCCCAGCGTCTTACAGCATATCATTTTAGGAAAATCATGAACGCCAATGCAGCGCCATTATGGACCAAGTCATTTGTGCTTTGTCTGGCCAACAACCTGTTTTTATTTATTTTCTATTTTGCGCAAACCACAATTTTGCCGATTTATATCTTAAAAGAATTAGGCGGCAACCTGACCCAGGCGGGGCTGGCCATGACTTTGTTTATGGTCTCTGCCATTGCAGTGCGACCTTTTAGCGGTTTAATTATCGAAAAATTTGGGGTACGTAGAACCCTGATTATTTCAGAAGTGTTTTTTAGCCTGTTTTCACTTACTTATCTGCTGGCAGATCAGCTCACGATTCTGTTTATCATCCGTTTCTTCCAGGGCATCTGGTTCAGTATATTGACTACAGTTTGCGTGCCTGTGGTGAACCAATTTATTCCGGAGCAGCGTAAAGGCGAAGGCATGGGCTATTTTGTCATGTCGGTAAATCTGGGGATTGTCTTGGGTCCTTTAATTGGTCTGAGCCTGATGGAATACTGGTCTTATTTTCAGGTCAGTACGCTATTGATCGCCTTAGTTTTTATCGGATTTGCCTTCTGCTTTTTAATTCCGGTAAAAGAGCCTGAAAAAATCATCAAAAACACTAACAAGAAAACCTCGCTTGAGCTGACAGATTTTGTGGAAAAGAAAGTGCTGCCTGTCGCGGTATTGGCCATGCTGATTTCTTTTTCTTATGCGAGCATCATGTCTTTTATCGCCCCCTTCGCAGCCAGCAAGAATTTAATGGCCTATGCCGGTTTATTCTTTGTGGTTTTTGCGATTTCCATGATGAGCTTACGGCCGATCACCGGAAAAATTTATGATCGTAAAGGCCCGCAATATGTGATTTATCCGGCATTGGTGGCTTTTAGTCTGGGCCTGTTTTTACTCAGCCAGATTCAGACCCTATGGGGATTTATGCTAGCTGCAGTCATGGTTGGCGTGGGCTTTGGCAGTGTGCAGCCGTGTATTCAAACTTTGGCAATTCAACGTGCGCCCAAGCATCGAATTGGCTATGCAACCTCAACTTTTTATACTTTTTATGATCTGGGTATTGCCATCGGTTCATTGCTGATTGGTGCGATCATTGCAGCTTATAGTTATCAGTTTGCTTTTCTACTGTGTGGTATTTTAACCTTAAGCAGTATTGTTTATTTTAAGCTGATGGTACAACGCAAAACCGTCTAATTTTATGGATTGAATTGAATAATAAATAAGATAAATAAAAACAGGCAGAAAATTCTGCCTGTGATTTTTTGAATAACTATTTATTCTGACACCAAAGTATTCTCTGCTTCTTTCTCATCCGCTTTTGGATCTTGCATCATGGTGAATTGGGTTGCTTCACTAGCTGGTGCAGTACTGTCCTGACGATTGCTTTTCAGCTTGATCTGCAGGCGTAACTCATTGGTAGAATCGGCATTGCGCAAGGCTTCTTCATAGGAAATGGCGCCTTGGTTATACAGGTCAAATAAGGCTTGGTCAAAAGTCTGCATGCCCAGTTCACGGGATTTCGCCATAATGGCTTTCAGCTCATGGAATTCACCTTTCAGAATCAAGTCTGAAATCAGTGGTGTATTTAACATGATTTCAATCGCTGCCCGACGGCCCTTACCATCCTGAGTACGGATTAAACGCTGTGAAATAATCGCCTTCATATTGGATGACAAATCCATCAATAATTGGTTCCGGCGTTCTTCCGGGAAGAAGTTAATAATCCGGTCCAAAGTCTGGTTGGCATTGTTCGAGTGCAGCGTTCCCAGACACAGATGTCCGGTTTCAGCAAAAGCAATTGCATGTTCCATGGTTTCAGTATCGCGAATTTCCCCAATCAGAATTACATCTGGCGCCTGACGCAAGGTATTTTTTAGCGCGTTATGCCAAGAATGGCAGTCCACTCCGACTTCACGATGAGTAATCATGGATTTTTTATGCTTGTGCACATATTCCACTGGATCTTCTACAGTGATGATATGCCCGGCCGAATTTTCATTACGGTAGTCAATCATTGCAGCTAATGAGGTTGATTTACCTGAACCGGTTCCACCGACCACCAGCACCAGTCCGCGTTTTTCCATAATCACATGTTTGAGTGACTCAGGCAGTTTAAGCTTCTGGAAATTTGGAATTTCTGCAGTAATAGTACGAATCACCATACCAACATTAAGTTGTTGTACAAACACATTTACCCGAAAACGGGAAACACCTGGCACGGTGATGGCAAAATTGCACTCAAGTTCAGTTTCAAATTCTTTACGCTGTTTATCATTCATCAGGCTGTAGGCAAACAGCTTAGTTTTTTCAGCGGTGAGTTCCTGCTGTCCAAAAGGTTTCATTAAGCCTTGATGTTTAATACTCGGTGGAAAATCAGCCGTAATAAATAAATCCGAACCGCCATATTCCACCACCTTGGTCAGCATGTGATGCATGAATTTTTTTGCTTCGTCCAATAATTCTACCGTGAACATCTTTTCCCCCAGAAATGCACAACTGCACAAATCTCAATCTTAGATTTATGCCAAAATATTTTGATTTCATTGTGCAGCGTTTTTTAAAAAGCCTCAAACACATTTGATTTATAAAGAAAATATTTTAAAGTTTTTATGTGATTTACTTCAATAAAAATGAAATTAACCTGCAATATGTACGCTTTTTTAAAGCAACTCTGCTCAAAAAGAAGATTGTCATTTAAATGGTAAAACTCTATCAGACGACTCATTATTTGTCCTTTAAGACATATAGAGTATTATTTTTCTTTCCTTATGATTACCAACTTCCCTATTTTTTATGTACCAATTTCGGTTCTATCACATGTAATAATGACTTATGAAAAATAGGACAATGTTTATAAAAATTGAACAAAACCGTGGAACATTATTTAAATATTGAGCGTGGAATGTGATAGATCATTAAAAAAGCCCAGGCACAGATGCTTGGGCTTTTTAAGTCAATATAAGATATTGTTATTAAAATAAAAAGTTCTTAATTTCGAATAACGTGTATTATGTTAATTTTAGAAAATCTTAATCTTTAGCTAACATAATCATCAGTTGATATCACTTGAGCATATGCAAATTCAAAAGCGGCCATTAATGTTGCATGAACATGGCCCGCAGGTACTTTAACGCCATTAAATTCAAGGTCTAGTGTTGCACAAGCATCATGAATAACTTTTACCTTATAACCAAAATCAGAAGCAGCACGAACAGCAGCATCAACACACATATGGCTCATAGCACCAATCACGACTAACTCAGTCACTTGATTGCTATCTAAAATTTCTTTGAGATTCGTATTTAAGAACGCATTGATGTGATTTTTAATGATCACAGATTCATCTTCTTGCGGCTTAACTGTGTCCTGAAATTCAATACCATTTGAGTTGGGTTCAAATATAGGAGATTCAGCATTAGCAATATGTTGGACATGAATAACTTGTGTACCCTGTTGACGGGCCTTCGCAATTACTTTCACTGCATTAGCAGCAGCTTGTTCAATATTTACCAATGGTAATTTACCTGTAGGTAGATATTCATTTTGTAAGTCGATAACTAATAAAGCTGATTTTGACATATCTATTCCTTTACTTAACTAATATTTGTTTTGTTCTGCTTAGGATTTTAAAGAAGTGGAAGTATTCCACTTCTTTAAGTTTCTTTAGAAAGAAAGCGTTTCACCATCAATAGGAATTAAAACCTTATCTTGAATCCCTTTGTCTTTTACGTACTCTGCAAGCTCAGCACGTGTTACTGACATGTGGTTAATTGCATCCATGTGAACAGCAACCACTTTAGCATTTGGTGCTTTCTGAGTTGCACGATAAGTATCTTCTTTGCCCATAATAATGGATTCTTTAAAGCCATCAACCAAGGCGTTACCTGTATTTAAGACAATCACATCAGGTTTAAATGTTTGAATCGCTTGATCAACTTCAGAACGCCAGATGGTATCTCCTGCCACATAAACAGTTTCATGGCCAGCAGCTTCAAATACCACACCCATTGCTTCACCTAATCCAGCTTTAAGCTTAGGAATACGGTACATGGCATCAGTACCGTGTTGACCACCAGTTTTAGTGAGCTTAATCCCTTCAAAGGTCGCTTGCGTTAATACACGGACATCTTTGAAGCCTTGTGACTGAATGATTTTCTGGTCTTCTTTATTCTGTACAAACAACGGCATGTTTTTCGGAATAGTCGCTTGTGCTGCATCATCCCAATGATCTAAATGGGTATGGGTCACGATTACCGCATCTACACCTTCTAAAATCGTTTCGGGCTTGATAGGCAAATCGACTAATGGGTTCCGTAAATAGCTACGATGAGTATCAGGAAAACCTTCATAGAATCCTTTTTTAGCAAACATTGGGTCAATTAAAAAAGTCGTATCAGCATAGGTTACTTTAATCGTTGCATTGCGAATTTCTTGTATATGCGTAACTTTAGAAGTATCTCGCTGAACCACCTTATCATTCGCATATAAATGGACTGAAGCCATTGCCAGAGAGAGTGCAATAACAGAGCTACTTAAAATTTTATTCATGTTCCAGATCCAATCATTTAGTCATACTCGAATCATGATAGGAAAAATCAAATAATAAAATTGTCCTTAAGGACAATCATCGAAACTATTGGGACAACATGCTATATTTATTATTTTACAGAGGTAGATCGAATGGCTATACCAGTGATTGGATTATTCGTTTATCCCAATATAAATCCATTTCACTTCTCTATCCCCCATATCATTTTTAATATCAAGATTGAAGATAAACGCTTATTTGATCTGAAAATTTTTTCTATAGATGGCCAACCCGTAAAAACAGAACAGTCTATGATGATTATCCCTGATGGTGGGATTGAACTCATTAAAGAGTCGGATCTTATTATTATTCCTGGATGGGATGATTTTAATCATGAGCCTGAACAAGTACTTATCGATGCCCTAAATTGTGCATATCAGACTGGAATTAGAATTGTAGGGTTATGCTATGGAACTTATGCATTGGCATATGCTGGTTTACTTGATCATAAAAAAGCAGCTACGCACTGGATGGCTGAACAAGATTTCAGTGAGCGATTTCCACAGGTTCAGCTTGATCATGATGCCCTGTATGCAGAAGATCAAAGGATCGTAACCTCTGCTGGAACAGGCGCAGCGTTAGACTGCTGCTTATATTTGGTACGTGAAATCTATAATGCACAAATTGCGAATAAAGTCTCTAGAGTAATGGTAATTCCGCCTCACCGTGAAGGTGGGCAAGCTCAGTTTATTGAACAGCCAGTAGCAGAATCGAGCCAGGATGCACAAATTAACCTATTACTTGATTTTTTAAGAAAGAATTTAGCTTTACAACATAATATTGAAAGCCTAGCTGAACGGACACATATGACACGTAGGACGTTCACACGGCATTTTAAGAAAGCGACAGGTATGACCTTAGTCGATTGGCTGAATACTGAAAGAATCAGATTAAGTTGTGAACTCTTAGAAACAACAAACTTGTCTATCGAAAAGATAACCGAGCTTTCAGGTTTTAATAATACAGTGTCATTTAGAAAAAATTTTCGTGAAAAATATGGCACCAGCCCTCAGGCATGGAGAAAAGCTTTTGGGATCATTAATGAGGATAATCCGCCCCATTTAACATAATGGGTATTATATGAAATACCTTTTAAATAGTTTTACTTATCAAATACTTAAATCAATAAACCCGAAACCAAAAAGATCAAAAAATAGACTTTTTAACAACTCGTATTTTTTTAATCATGTTTGTAATATTTTGCCAATAAAATTAATCACTTTTTAATCGAATCGAGGATTTTTTCAATGGCCCGGTCTTCCTAAGGCCAAAACTGTCCCCAATTTCTGGAGATAAAATTTAAGTATATATTATGCACATCTTAGCAAAAATTAATCTCGACCTTTGCGTCTATTTATTCATTATATTTTTAAACTGTTTAATGAGCAATTTTAAACATCAAGGTAAATTTCCTCATTAACTTTTTCTGTCTTTCCTCAATCAATTGAGGAAAGACGTCATGCAGTTTTAAGCACTACGCTTTAAACTTTCTAGTCGTAGTGAGTCAGTCATATTTAACAACAGTTGTTCTGTTTTTGTCCAGCCCAGACATCCATCAGTTACAGACTGACCATAAGTCATTTGCTCAGAAATTTTCTGGTTACCATCAACAAGGTGACTTTCTAACATTACGCCACGAACATTGGTCTGTAAGCGTTCTGCTACGATCTGTTCCAGTACTTCAGGCTGTAGCATCGGATTTTTCGAGCTATTACCATGACTACAGTCAATCACCAATGCCGGTAAGTCGATTTGATGTTTGGCCCGGATTTTCTCAATTTCTGACAATTGGTAATTTGGTCCGCTATTCGAGCCACGTAAAATCAAATGTGCTTTCGGATTACCTTGCGAGTGTAAAATGCATGGCAAACCTGACTGACTCATCCCCAAGAATTGATGTGGATGAGAGGCAGACTGAATGGCATCCAGAGCAATCTGGATCGAACCATCAGTACCATTTTTGAAACCAATGCTATATGGCATATGGCTGGAAATTTCGCGATGAATTTGCGATTCGCTGGTACGTGCGCCAATCGCACCCCAAGCCAGTAGATCATCGAAATAAGCGGTTGCCATCGGGCTAAGAATTTCAGAGGCAATCGGCAGACCTATTCCAATGATTTTGAGGTATAAGTCACGGGATTTTTCCAAGCCCAATTGCATATTGGATGAACCATCCAGATTTGGATCGTAAAGGAAACCTTTCCAGCCTACGGTAGTCCGCGGCTTTTCGATATAAGCACGCATCACCAGGAAAATCTGATCAGATAGCTGTGACTGAAGCTGTTTTAATTTTTCTGCATAGTCTAGCGCGGAAGCTTCATCATGAATGGAACATGGGCCTGTGACCACCATTAAACGATGATCCTTGCCTTCTAATATATTTTGAATAGTTTGACGATGTTCAGCGACCTGGCTGGCCAATTGCGGAGACAGTGGCAATTGCTGCTTAAGCTGCTGAGGTAAAATTAAAATGCTTTCAGCATGATGTTGTTGTGATGTATTTGGGGTATTCATGACTTTAATCCTGGGACTGGCAATCAGTCCAAACTTTTATTTGAGCGTTATGGGTCTAATCGAAGGTGTTGTGAGTGTCATTAGCTGACTAAAATAAGACCAATAAAAGTTGTTAAAGTATGAATAGTTAAAGTTTGTCATGGCTGTCTCCAAAATATTATATAAAAATGAAAGGCATAAAAAAACCTGATCAGGGTTGCCGATCAGGTATAAACTGGTGGGCAACCTTTTCATTGCCCAAACGCATTCAGGCAATTAGCTAAACTGCCAGAAATAAAAATATGCGTTTGAAATGATAGGTTGCTTTAACATGTTATGTCTTTCATAAAATGTGATTCTGAAATTAAAATACGCGCTCTGTGATCATTTGACAAGCATTAAATATAAAAAAATATTTATTAACTTTTCTACTTTTATTTATCGATTCATCAAACCGTGATATGTATCACCAAAAGTGGTAAAACCCACAAACCTATCGTGGGTTTTACCAAAGAAACTTCAGTTTAATCCAAAGATTAAAAATTAACGTGAAACACGATTCCAGGCATCACGCACTGCAAATTTAGCCTGTTCCCAGTTTAAACGTGATTCGCCTTTCATTTGTTCCCATTTCAGTCTCAAATCAGGTTCTACGTCTTCAAAACGGGTATGGGCATCATAGCTGCCACGGTTTTCATAACCGACTCGATAGGCCGTATCATAATCACGGTCATAATCCAGATCACTATAGGTAGTACGGGCATCTGAATAGTATGGCGTATTGATCGAATTATCACGCCAGTAAGCCTGTTCTTCAGTTGGATTTATAGCTTCGCCTACACCTTTACCTGCCAGACCACCAACGACCGCACCAACTACTCCACCGACAGCGACACCGACTGGACCGCCTGCAGCCCCAATAGCTGCACCTGCTGCTGCGCCACCTGCAGCACCAACACCTGTACCTACAGGATGCGCGCCAGGTTCACCAGTAATTGGATCAGCATTTAAATCATCGCGGACATCTTTAGGCGCATTCTTAATTACATCACGATCAAAATTATCATTCGACATAGAGCTTATCCTTATTCTTTAAAATGGTTTTAGCACGTATTTTCATACGTCTTATTTAATATAAGCATCTGGCATGTAATGACATTAGCAGGCGTGTGTTGTTTCAGTGACTCTCTGTGAGGCTTTCATGCACTAATGTATCCTGAATCAAGTGAAAGCCGCATAAAAAAGACCGGTTTAATGCCGGTCTTTTTTAGATTAAAACAGCTTAGTCAAAATGAATGACTGTACGGATCGACTTGCCTTCATGCATCAGGTCAAAAGCTTCATTGATCTGATCTAATGGCATGGTATGAGTCACAAAAGGTTCAAGCTGAATTTCACCTTTCATGGATTGCTCTACCATTCCTGGTAATTGTGAACGGCCTTTCACCCCACCAAACGCAGTACCCATCCATTTACGACCTGTGACTAACTGGAATGGACGAGTTGAAATTTCTTTACCTGCACCGGCTACACCAATAATCACCGACTGACCCCAGCCACGATGCGCACATTCTAGTGCTGAACGCATTACATCTACATTACCGATACATTCGAATGAATGGTCTACACCCCAACCGGTCATTTCGACGATCACTTGCTGGATCGGCTGATCATAGTCTTTTGGATTCAGGAAATCTGTCGCACCAAACTGTTTCGCCAGCTCAAATTTATCCGGATTGGTATCAATCACAATGATACGGCCGGCTTTGGCCTGACGTGCGCCTTGTACCACAGCAAGACCGATACCACCTAAACCAAATACTGCAACACTGTCACCTTCCTGAACTTTAGCGGTGTTATGTACCGCACCAATACCGGTAGTCACACCACAGCCAAGCAGGCAAACATGCTCATGGTTGGCTTCAGGATTAATTTTTGCCAGAGAAACTTCAGCAACCACGGTATATTCAGAAAAAGTTGAACAACCCATATAGTGATAGATCGGCTCGCCATTATATGAGAAACGGGTCGTTCCATCTGGCATGACGCCTTTACCTTGGGTCGCACGCACAGCAACACACAGGTTGGTCTTACCTGACTTACAGAACAAGCATTCGCCGCACTCAGCAGTATAAAGCGGAATCACGTGATCGCCCGGTTTCAGGCTAGTGACGCCTTCACCGACTTCAACGACCACACCCGCACCTTCATGACCCAAGATTGCAGGAAATACACCTTCAGGATCTTCACCAGACAAGGTAAATGCATCAGTATGACACACGCCTGTATGGCTAATTTTTACCAGTACTTCACCTGCTTTTGGTGGAGCAACATCCACTTCTACAATTTCTAATGGCTGGCCTGGACCAAACGCAACTGCTGCACGTGATTTCATGTAAAACTGTCCTTTTTTTGCTGATTTACAGATGACTAACAGTAACCTCTTTCTATTCGGAGATTCAACTATTAACATCACCAGATAAGGAATAAAAGATCCTATAATTAATGGAACATCAATGACTAAACCTTCGCCCTTTGTATGTTTGAGCATTTTTACTTTTAGCATCATGCTTTCTGGCTGTGAACTGGCTCCTAACACTGCTGAAGAAGCGAAAATTACGCCGGTTCGACCTGCGCACTGGATCGACAATCAACTTTCAAAACAACAAATCAATAGCGGTAAAACGGCTTTCTTGCCGCTCTATGATGGCTTTATGAGTATGGCAGCGCGTCTGCACCTGATTAACAAAGCCAAATATCATCTGGATCTGCAATATTACATCTGGAAGGATGATTATATTGGCAATATGATCTTGTCCCAGCTCTTAAAAGCTGCCGATCGCGGTGTCAAAGTGCGGGTTCAGATTGATGATCAAAATGGCACCCAGCTTGATGACAAGCTTCTTGCTCTAAGCCAGCATCCAAATTTTGAAGTCCGGATTTTTAATCCCTATAAATTTCGTCATTTACGTGCGCTGGATTATGGCTTCCGGATGAAAAAGGTTAATCATCGCATGCATAATAAATTGATCATTGCAGACGGAACTGCAGCCGTGACCGGCGGCCGCAATATCAGCAGTGAATATTTTGATGCCAGTGAAGATTTCCAATTCACCGATGTGGATATATTCTTTGCGGGTCAAAGCGTAACAGATGCCAATCAGACCTTTATTAACTTCTGGAATGATGATCTGAGTTATGACGTTCGACAGGTGCTGAATGATGCCGGCCATCCTGAAATGCTCAAAAGGCTCAGAGCTGAATTTGCACGTGAAGATGTCGATGAAACTGAACTCAAACGCCGGGTGGGCATTGCCGAGAAACAAGTCGAACAGCACTTAAAAAAACAACCTATTCATTGGGCGCCGGCTTATTTTGTTGCGGATAGTCCCGCAAAAGCCCGTCCCCATGCCAAAAATGGCGATTATATTTATACCCATATGCTCGAACTGATGGGTGAGCCAAAAAAACATCTGGAACTGGTGTCCTCGTATTTTATTCCCACGCAAAAAGGGGCCGACTATTTAACCCGTCGTGCGCAACAAGGCGTGAAAATCAGAATCCTGACCAACTCTTTTCAGGCCAATGATGTGGCTGCGGTGCATGCCTATTATCAGCAATATCGTCAGCAATTATTGAAAAGTGGCATCGAACTCTGGGAATTTAAGCCCTACATTGTCCGTCCGGAACGCACCTGGTATGAAATTATGACCGGAGACATCATCCCGGCTAAAAACAAAAACAGCTCCAGTTTGCATGCCAAATTCTTTGATCTGGATGGCATGGTGTTTGTGGGTTCATTTAATTTTGATCCGCGTTCGGCCTATCTGAATACCGAAGTCGGTCTGGTCATTGAGTCGGAAGATTTTCAGAAGGAAATTGCCAGTGCGATGGATCAGTACTTACCACGCGTGGCTTATCAGCTTAAGCTGAATGAAAAAAATGAAATGATTTGGCTAGAACATCAAAAAGATGGCCGTAGCATTCAACATTCACATGATCCGGAAACTACAAAATTCCAGCGTTTTATGATGAATCTGGTGACGAAATTTCCCGGTGAATGGTTAATGTAATGACATTGGAATGACCTTAAAATTACATGCTATGAAAAGCCCGTATTTCGAGAATAGCCGATTAACCTAACTTAGTCCGATCATCTTTTAAAAGGTTTTACAGTCGATTGCGCTTACTTTAGAATTACACTTTTCTCGTATTTTGCGATTGTTCGCCCTCCACTCCCATGCAATTTTTTGATTTAAGCCGTCAGTTTAAGTTCAGTGATATTCTGACGCCTGTAAAAACTCTCCATGATTTATCCCAGCAAGAATGGTATTTGGCCAGAATTCGGGTGGAACATGACTGTCTGTCCGACTCCGATACGGTCGAGGGACAGGTAGTTTTGAAATCCAGTGAAAATATTCAACTTGAACTGGAATGGCTGATTCAGGATAGCGGTTATGAATTACAGGTTTTATTTAAAGGTGTAGAAACCGAAGCCACTGATCAGACCGGTATTATGTTGAAAGGTGCACAACTGGTCGATGAACTGCAGCAAGTACTCTCTGCCCAAGCATTGAGCTTATGGATTGATGGCACTCTTTTGCCGATGTTGCCCGAGATCCGTCAGGAAATTAAAGCACGTTTAAACTTATGGGATTATGTCGAATACGATGGCTAATCGCCGAGTTTTGCATTTTTTAAAGAGCCTATGGAGCTCTTTTTTATAATCTGAATAACGATTTAGATTGATCAAACTGCCGTAGCTTCAGTTTTTTCAGGCAATGCCGAGCTGGGTAACTTGTTATAAAATTTATAAAAATAATAAGAGAATCAAGGCATGATTTCTGATAATGAATGGCAACAGATTCGCCAGGTGGTCGCTGATGCACAACGGGCCGCCATGCATTGCTCTATTGCAACAGTCAACTCCAAAGGCTTTCCTAGTATTACTCCGATCGGAACCGTATTCCTCAACAAAAAGACCAGTACGGGTTTCTTTTTTGATACTTATTCCACTACTTTTTCTGAGAATTTACAGCATCAGCCGATGGCATGCATACAGGCTGTGAACAGTAGCAAACTGTTTTGGTTTCATTCGTTACTTAAAGGTAAATTTAAGCGTTATCCAGGAGTACGCTTATATGCAGAAATTGGGCCTTTACGTCCGGCCTCACCTGAGGAAATACAGCAGGTGGAGTCGCGTATTCGAGCTTTAAAATGGACCAAAGGTAGCCAGTTAATCTGGTCCAGCTTTCATCATGTCCGGGAGATTAAAATTAATAGCCATCGCTGGGTTGAATATCCAAATATGAATAAATAAAGCCAATAACTTACAAATAGTAAGTTTATGTCTTGTCTGTAGCCTAAAACCTCTTTAACCATTTTATCTGATTATTGGATTAAATATTAAACTAGACCCACATGTTCAAACATCAATCGGTAACTTTCGGCTTTTTTCTCTAGAGAAACCGGATATGCTCGAGAAGATGAAGGCATGCGATATAAATACAGATCACGTCCGACAAAATGGGCCTCGCTAGGCTGACCAATACTCGGCTTTAAAGTCCCTTCAGGCATAGACAGCATCATGGTGTCTGTGGCCTTGTCGCCTGTGGTCATAATATGATTGCACTGCGGCATTTGGCTGAGTAGTTGCTCAATATTGGTAGGTACTACAATTTCCAAAAATTTGTCTGAAGCATTGCCCTTTAAACGCCGGATCTGATAGCCACTATCAAAAATCGCAATCCCCGTTTCTGTTAAAAACTCCCGGATCAATTGTTCCTGAAATTTTTTATTGGGTAGATCTAAAAAGTAATCTTTATTTTCAAAGAAAATCAGTCCAAAAATCCGCCACATATCATTCTGATAATTCGGATAATAAAAGTTCATTTTCCAACGCGTTGCAGGTGGCGGGAAGCTGCCCAACATCAGTAATTTGGCATTGGGCGGTAAAAATGGCGGTAGTGGATGGGTTTCAATATCAGACATAGAATTAACTAAATTAAGAGATTTCAACTATTTTAGAAGGTCTTCCGAATCTTGCCAGCTACTTCTTGTCCCCAAAGTGTATAAACTTCCTTACTCGGATGAAAACCATCTGCAGCCATTTGTAAATTCATGGCACGATACTTCTCAATATCATATTCAATCCATTGCATATTCACTTGCTGATTCACAAATTTTTCCAATTTCAAATTCATGTGTTTAGCATATTTGCCAAATAGCCAAGCCAAAGGATTCGGTAGTGCTGGAAACATATTCATTGGCGGCACACCGGCAGCAATAATCAGTTTCGGACTAAATTTTTGCTGGATTTTGCTATAAAGCTGTTCCTGTTTCTGAATCCAGACCTCGGCAGGCATCAGTTTGGTCACGTCATTGACGCCAACTGAAGTGATGATTACATCATAGTGCTGGACTTCCATCTGGTCCAAAGCACGAATCACTTTTGAGCTGGTATCGCCGGTTTTTGCCTGTAATTTCCATTCAATTTCAAAGTCACTTTTCAGTTTATGCAGAATTGCACCCAGTAATGCATCATCCTGATGTTCTACTCCTACACCTGCCGCCGCGGAATCTCCTAAAATGAGCAGAGAAAGTTTTTTGCCTGTTCCGGTTCGACCTTGACGTTTTCCCAGTGGTTCAGGCAACTTCAAGGTATTTTTCTTGACGCGATTACCCTGAATGACAAGTGCAGGAATCAAGGCAATGGTGGCAGCTTTCAGCAACATAGTGGGCTAATTTATATAAAGATATACTTGATTTTACCTGAGTTTATTCTTTTGAACTATTTCCTCAACAGTCATTTTAAATGAATGTTCACCTAAATTTGATTGAGATAGGAGTCTTGCAAAATATAGGCTTAGATATTTTTGTGACATTAAATAAATCACAAATGATAAATATAAAAATCCCGCTTTAAAACGGGATTTTTATATGAAAATCAAAGCTTAGATTTTATACTCATTCCAGCGATTCATACGCTTAAAGGTTCCCACATCATTAAAACGCACACCCACTTCTTTCATCACTTTATGCGCCGTTTTGGACGTCAGTTGACGGATATAAAATGGCTCTTTGACTACAAAATGATGAATCGCATGGGTCGAACCAAAATTACAGCAGAATAACTGGAACGGTACCATCCACCATGGATTGAGCACTTGGGTTTGTTTGATCACATCACGTGGATCAATATCGCCATAATAATGCATATTTGAACTGACAAACTGCAAGCTAAAAGAGCGGATAAAGTTCGAAATCACCCAGATGACTGCTAGCAGATTTACGATCGGCATAGCATCGACAATGCCTTGCGACCAGAGCATCTCATAACCGAATAGTGGTGTAACCGCATTTAAACCATGAAAGACCATAAACAGGTAGCACAATCCATAGTAAATAATGCTGAGAGGTAGAAAGCCGAGTAACTGAGAAATCATGGCAATTTTACGTTCTTTTTCAGGCTGTTTTTCCAGAAAAAGATGAATCATTTTAAACATCTGAAATGGACGCAAATACACTGACATCAACTGGTCACTAATCACCAGAATTCGGCGAATGCCCCAAGGCATACCATTACTGATGCCACGCTCTTCCAGGTCATGTTCAGTGCCTGAATATTTATGATGATGCAAATGTAAACGACGACGTGCCCATGGACTAATCGTGTTTGGACGTGCCAGCCAGACCAGTGCCAGCATCAAATGATGTGCCCAAGGTGTTTTTTTGAAATACATATAATGAATGAGGTCATGTTCCAATTCATGGGTCAATGACGCAAAAATCGCAATCGAGGGAATGGTAAACCATGCTGAGAGATAACCTGTTCCATATGCTACCGCGCATGCAATCATACCTGCCCAGGCAAAGCCTAAAATACTCGCACCTATAAAGTTCTGATGTTTGAGTATGGGATAACGAGCACGCACCTCTTCCCCGGCCTGGGTAACGATACTTCTGACCTTGGAGATTCGCTGCTGGTCAGTCATATCCGCAGATGTAGACATATGGACAACCTTTAATTTCTGAACGGTTGTACATTAAAGGAAATTCTAAAAAAGAGAAGTTATCTTTCCACTTTTAGAGTGAGTATGTCTAAGTTTTGGACAGTTTGGAAAAGTTCTTAAAATTGGCGAAAATTAGGAAAAGTAAAAGATGGTCTTTCTCATGAAACGAAAATTTAAAAGTAATTGATTTAATTGCAAATTCATCAATAAAATAAAAATATAATTTTTGATAATTTAAAACTTTATTTTAATAATCAATATATTAGGATTTATAAAATTTCGCTTTTTTGTAAATTCAAGCTATACATTTTTTAGAAAAAAATACTGATTCAGAAATTTTTCTCAGTTTGTCATAAAAAATAAAAAGAGAAGCGCTCTAGCTTCTCTTTTTATAGATCTAAGAGCGCTTTTAACCTAACTTGTTCACCAGTTTAAGTGGTAATACTTTCATGGCTAGACCGAGTGGCAACCAAGGCCATTTCGGCACATAAGCCTTAACTGGTGCTTTTTCAATTTCTGCTGCCAATAAACGCGAACCAGTTTTTTCATCTACTTCAAAAGGTAGCTTTTTTGCCCCTTCATTAATTTCAGTACGAATATATCCTGGGAAAATGGTGGTCACTTTTATTGGCGTATCGATCAATTCAGCTCGAATGCCTTCCGCTAAATGAGCCACGCCGGCCTTACTTGCACCATAAGCCGTTAAATGTTTTGGCATACCGCGCATTGCACTCATAGATGAAATCATCACCAGATGGCCAGAGTTTTGTGCACGGAAGATTTCAACTGCAGCTTCACATTGTGCTAATGCCGAAATAAAGTTGGTTTCAACCGTGGCTTTATTGATAGCAAAATTACCTTTACCAATCCGGCGGCCCTCACCGACACCAGCATTCACAATAACTCGGTCAATGGTGCCAAAGTCTTCTTTAAAAGCACGAAACACTTCAAACACTTGATCGTAATCGGTGACATCTAGTGTTTTGGCAATGACTTTGATGCCATATTGGCTTTCCAGTTCCTGCTTTAAGATTTCCAGACGCTCCAAACGACGTGCACAAATCGCCAGGTTATAGCCTTTTTTCGCAAATTCACGTGCCATACCGGCGCCGATCCCTGAACTTGCACCGGTAATTAAAATTGTTTTAGCCATGTATTTACCCTATTCCTTTATTTTTCTAGCGTATTAGGTTTTAAATCCAGGTCAATAAGTCTGGACGCTGTGCTTTAATAAAATGATGTTCATTTAAACTGAGTAGGTGCGGTTCATTACCCACCAGACGTAGTGTCGTGATACTGGTATTGGTAATCGCCCAGTTCAGAGCAAAGGTTTTCTCCGGACTAAGGCCCAAAATTTTGCCTACAGCCACAGAAATCACCCCACCTGAGGTATAAACTACTGCATAGCGTGGTCGGCTTTTGGACAACTGGTCACACAGATTTTCTAAGCCGCTTTCCACGCGTGCTTTGAAACTTGGCCAAGATTCATCATATTCATGGTGATAATCATCGCCAGTCCAGCGTGCAATTGCACCGCTAAAAATCTTGCTCAGATAATCCCGTGGATTTTCATGTTCTGATACATCCTGTTTCAGCAATTCAGGCTGATTAAAGCGCGGCTCATAACGGGCGAATACCTGCTGATGATTAAATTCATTCCAGGCACTATCGGTCAGAATCTCACTTTCCGGAAAACATTTGTTCAGTGATAATTGCGCTGTCTGTTGATGGCGTTGCATGGAACCAGCCACCACATAAGGCGCTTCTTTCAGGATTTCGTCAAAATAGCGACCCAAAAGCTTTGCCTGTAACTCGCCGTTGGGCGAAAGTTGATCGTAACTTTCTGCGCCAAAAGAGGCCTGGCCATGCCGGATCAAGTAAATGGTTGTCATTTTGGCATTATCTCTTTAAATTTAAGCACATACTTTTGTGCAATCTCATTGGCTTCCAGTTTTTGCTTGCCAATCAGTTTTAAGGCACGAATATGCAAGGCATGAATCACCACCCAAAAATCCTTGAACGCTGGATTATTAGTCTGTTTATGGTAATAACGATAATAGATCTGCTGGGCAATCACCGCGAGACGGAAAATTCCGAACACCTCATAAAACGCCCAGTTTTCCGGTTGCAGGCCGGTTTTTCCCAAGTAGTAATCCACCACTTCTTTACGGGTAAACATACCTTTTAGATTGGTCGGCTGGCGGCGTGTTGCCTTAAAGATGGCATTGTCAGTATCTTCCACCCAATAGGCTAAAGCAGAACCTAGGTCCATGAGCGGATCGCCGAGTGTCGCCATTTCCCAGTCCAGTACGCCAATCACTTCAGTCGGATTTTCCGGATTTAAGATGACATTATCAAAACGCCAGTCATTATGAATCACACAGGTTTTAGAATCTGAAGGAATATTATCTTTAAGCCAGTTGCGCACATATTTAAACGATGGAACATTTAAAGTTTTAGCCTTTTCATAACGTACATCCCAGCCTTCGACCTGGCGGCGACAATAGCCTTCACCCTTACCGAGATTTTCAAGTTCAGTTCCTTGATAAGGCACCTGATGCAATTCGATCAGTTTATCAATCACATTGATACATAAAGTCCGGATATCGGATTCAGTAAGCTGCAGCTCAGCTGGCATTTTGGCGCGAGGAATAATTCCTTCAAGCCGTTTCATCACATAGAAATCACAACCAATCACTGATTCATCCTGACAAAGCGCGACCATTTCAGGCACGACGGGATAATGTTCAGCCAAGGCTTTCTGCACATGATATTCACGTGCCATATCATGTGCAGATTTGGCTTTGGTACCTTGTGGCGGACGACGTAAAATTAAATCGGCATTGGCATACTGTAAACGGTAGGTCCAGTTTGAAGCTCCGCCTGAATATTGGGTCACTTGCACAGGGCCTTCAACATTCACATTTTGCTGAATTAACCAATTGGTGATGGCTTGTACATCCAGTTCTTCACCTGCACGAACTGCTCCACCTACATCAATAACCGCCATAATTTTTCCTTAAAATTTTTTAATACGTTGCAATTTTCTAGTTAAAGCCAGCTTATTTTTTGCGACGAGTATTGTAGCCACGTTTTGCCAGTTCCAGTTTGGCAATCATGCCCTTATGCACTTCGTCCGGGCCATCAGCCAAACGCAAGGCACGTGCCTGAGCAAAAAATCCGGTTAATGGTGTATCCCGAGAAACACCGGCACCGCCGTGGATCTGGATGGCCATATCAACAACTTTTTCCAGCACACTTGGCGCAACGACTTTAATTGCAGAAATTTCAGTCAGTGCTGCCATATTCCCTAAAGTATCCATTTTATAGGCGGCATACAAGGTCAAAAGACGTGCCTGATCAATCGCAACCCGTGCTTCCGCGACACGCTCCAGGTTGCCACCGAGTTTTAAAATCTCTTTGCCAAATGCGCTACGGCTCATACCACGGTCAATCATCAACTCTAAGGATTTTTCCGCAGCACCAATACAGCGCATGCAATGATGAATACGGCCTGGTCCTAAACGACCTTGAGCAATTTCAAAACCCTGACCGGCGCCACCAATAAAATTCGCTACCGGAACGCGGACATTTTCAAAACTGACTTCGCCGTGGCCATGTGGTGCATCGTAGTCACCAAACACTGGCAGCATACGTTCAATTTTTACCCCTGCGGTATTTACCGGAACTAGAACCATCGAATGCTGATGATGACGGTCTTTTGTTTCATCTGGAGTATGTGCCATAAAAATAATGATTTTGGCGTTAGGATCGCCCAGACCTGATGACCACCATTTACGGCCATTCAAAACAATCTCATTACCTTCCACCATCGCCGTTGCCTGCATATTGGTGGCATCACTGGATGCAACTGCAGGTTCAGTCATACAAAAGACTGAACGGATTTTTCCTTCTAAAAGTGGCATCAGCCATTCTTGTTTTTGTTCTTCAGAACCATAACGCCACAATACTTCCATATTGCCGCTATCTGGCGCATTACAGTTAAATACGACTGGTGCAATCAGGCTACGACCTGAAAGTTCGGCAATATGTGCATATTCCTGAACTGATAAACCTTGGCCACGTTCAGGACAAGGGAGAAACATATTCCAGAGGCCAGCTGCCTTGGCTTTGGCTTTTAAGCTTTCCAGTTCTGCTGGCCATTGCCATTTGGTCCAGTCACCGCCTTGATTCAACTCATGAACCTGCTGCCAGAAATCAGCTTCAACTGGTTCAATTTCCTCAGCAATAAATTTTTTGGTTCTATTTAAATAATCTTGTGCACGTGCTGAAAGCTCAAACATCTCTTTTATCCCTGTAAATATTCTAATTCATACGCTTTACAACACCTTAACCCAAAACCTATTATGAATAAAATGATTTTAACCCATACAATATTATGCATAATATTCATTCCAAAACAGTCATGGACCTGCGAAATTTTCATCGTATCGACATTAACCTTTATCCGCTTTTTATGGCAATTTATGAGCAGAATAGTATTTCTAAAGCTGCACAGATTTTATCAGTTAGCCAGTCTGCTGCCAGTCATGCTCTGCAACGTTTAAGACAGCATTTACAAGATGATTTATTTGTACGTACTGGTAGCAAAATGCAGCCTACGCCGTTTGCGGAACAGATCTATCCTGAGCTGAAGAATGCACTTTTTTCGATTCAAAATATTTCAATACAGCATCAGCAGTTCAGACCAGAAATGATTCAGAGTTTGAAAATTGCCGTTCATGATGAAATTGAGCCAATGATCTTTCCCAGACTCGTTCAGCACTTTCAGCAACTCAATCTGGAAATTCAACTTAGCAGCATGAAGCTGGACCGTAAAAATATAGCAGCAGACCTCGCCTCTCAACAGATTGATTTTGTCATAGATCTGGAACAAAACATTGCTGAAAAAATCCAGTTTGAACGCCTGGTGCAAGATGAATTTGTAGTGTGTACACAATTAACAGAAATGAATGAGCAGATTTATCTTGCCTCGCCTCATATTGGCGTGTCATCACGCCGTACTGGCGTTTTAGTTGAGGATATTTATTTAAGCCGTAAACAATATTCACGACAGATTTTTTTACGCTGTCAGCATTACTCAACTGCTCTGCAAATTTTGGAACAACAAAAGACAGCTATGCTGACTATTCCTAAAAATGTATTGGTACATTTACAATTGGCTACCAGTCTAAATATTTTTGAAGTCCCTGTGGAACTGCCGAAAATTAATATGGGGATATATTGGCATAAGGATTTGCAAGAGAATAAGAGACATCAATTTTTGAGAAATGAAATTTATAAAATTTTTGCTTAGGCTATTTATAAAGGAATGCAAGTTTGCTTAGGCTATTTTAGTTAGTCGGTACAAAACTAAACACTGAGTGATTAGCTTTTAATCCGTAGATCTACTGGCGTTGCTCTAAAATGGCTCGACTTTTAGCTGTGATTTTACAGCTGGTTTTTGCTGATTTGGATCTTGCCTTTGTTAAATCTCTCCACCACCTGGCAAATTGTGCTGGGCCTCGTACTGCTGTGTTTTTCGTATTATCTGCTGCATAAAATTACAGTTTATTTAAAAGATGTTTTCCGCCCTTTTAAGAAAGGCAAAAAATACTGGTGCCGTGTAAAAGCCGTAAGTGATGGTGATACCCTCACCTGCTACCGTTTTAATATTCGTCGCTCTGAGACTAAATTGCGCTTTGCCTTCGTTGATGCCCCTGAATCATCGCAAGCATATGGTAAAGAATCGCAACGTCTGGTCAAAAGCATGGTGAATAATAAAATGGTTCGGGTAAAGATTACCGATATTGACCGTTATGGCCGCTGTGTCGGTGTGGTCTATCGCTATCGCAAAAATATCAATGAAGAGATTGTCAAACGTGGTGCAGCGTGGGTCTATGAAGAATATATCAAGGATAAAAACCATTTACGCTATATGATGGAACTGCAAAATAAAGCCAAGAAACAGAAAAAAGGTCTTTGGAAAAGTAGCCGTCCTATACGTCCAAGTGTTTATCGTAAGCAGGTAAAATCGTAAATTTGGTTTTATCAAAGATAAATTGCAAATAAAAAAAAGTGATCAGGACATTCAGATCACTTTTTTCATTTTTTAGTTTTACTAATTTAATAAGCCAAATGCACTAGAAAGCGGAATGCGCCGGCAATCAGGGCCAGCGTTAAAAATCCTGCCAGCCATAATCCTACAAACCATAATACCTGTTTGCCTTTCATGACCACTCCTTAATGATAGCCATCATCGCCGACCCTGACCTTATGCCGGAATACCCAATAGGACATACCGGTATAAATCACAATAATTGGAATCAGGATCAAGGCTCCAATCAAGGCAAATAGCTGGCTATTTTCATGCGCTGCTGCCTGCCAGATTGTTACGCTTGGCGGAATAATATATGGCCATAAACTTATCAAGAATCCGGTATAGGCAAGGAAAACCAGAACAAGCATATAGGTAAATGGGCCTAATTCACTGCGTCTTTTACAGGCACGTAAGGCCAGCCAGGTAAATAGCAGAACCAGAACTGGAACTGGCATAAAATAGGTAAATTGTGGCTGACTGAACCAGCGTTCGGCAATCTGTGGATGAGTCAACGGCGTATAAATACTGACAGCACCCAATATGATCAGCAAGGCCATAATCAGCTTAGGCATCAGTTTAAACATTCGATCCTGTAAGTCATCTCCAGTTTTATAGATCAGCCAGCCACATCCCAATGCCGCATAGAGCACCACCACACTGATTCCGGTGAAAATACTGAATGGAGTGAGCCAGTCCAGCCCCCCACCAACATAAACACCATTTCGAGTTTCAATGCCCTGAATATAAGCCCCTAAAATCATGCCTTGCAGGAAACTGGTGATTGCAGAACCACCGATAAAAGCTTTGTCCCACCAATGTTTGCTGCGGTTGGCCTTGAAGCGGAATTCAAAAGCCACGCCGCGGAAAATCAAGGCAATCACCATCAGAATAATTGGCATATACAGCGCCGAGAGTACGGTCGAGTAAGCGAGTGGGAAAGCTGCAAACAATCCTGCACCGCCCAATACCATCCAGGTTTCATTGCCATCCCAGACCGGAGCCACGGTATTCATCATGACATCACGTTCATCCTGATGCGGAAAGAAAGGAAACAAGATGCCGATGCCCAGATCGAAACCATCAAGAATAGTATAAATCAATACACCCAAACCAATAATCACAATCCAGATTAATGATAAATCAATCATTTTTTATCCTCCTGATCCGGTTGTTCAGGAACTTCTTCGATACGTTCGCGAATACTACTTAATGGTCGGCGTGAAGCCTGAACTACATCGCTATCTGATTCATGATCTGGTCGGGTATGAATAAAATCCGGGCCTTTGTGCATCAGGCGCAACATGTAGTAAATTCCGATACCAAATACCACACAGTAGACGACTACAAAAATAATTAGGGTCAGCCCCACCTGTTCAGCAGAAACCGGTGACAATGCATCCTTGGTACGCATGATGCCGTATACCACCCAAGGCTGACGGCCGACTTCTGTGGTAAACCATCCCGCCAGCATGGCAATAAATCCAGAAGGTCCCATAATCAAGGCGAATCGGTGCAATGCACGGGATTCATAAAAACGGCCTCGGGTACGTGCCCACGCTCCCCATAATGCCAGTAACAACATCAGCACGCCGAGTCCAACCATAATTCGGAAGCTCCAGAACACCACCAGTGAATTCGGCCGGTCTTCAGGTGCAAAGTCTTTAAGTCCCGTAACCTTGCCATCCATCGAGTGGGTTAAAATCAGGCTACCCAAGTTGGGAATTGCGACTGCATATTTGGTTTCTTCGGCTTCCATATCTGGAATACCAAAGAGGTATAAGGGCATGCCTTCATCATGATTGGTTTCCCAGTGTCCTTCCATAGCTGCAAGTTTTGCTGGCTGATGCTCAAGGGTATTAATACCGTGCATATCACCGACGATGACCTGTAAAGGTGCTAGTACTAGAAGCAGCCACATCGCCATGGAAAATGAGGTCTTGACCAGTGCATCACGACGGCCTTTGATCAGATGCCATGCGGCTGTAGCAGCGACCAGTAAGGCGGAAACCAGAAAGGCAGCCATGGCCATATGGGCCAGACGATAAGGGAAAGATGGGTTAAACACGATAGCAAGCCAATCTTGCGGCACAATCAGGCCATTTTCAATCGCAAAGCCTTGTGGGGTCTGCATCCAGCTATTGGACGATAGAATCCAGAACATGGAAATACAGGTGCCTATCGCAACCATCAAGGTCGAGAAAAAGTGCGCCTTTGGTCCCACTCGCCCCCAGCCAAATAACATGATGCCCAGAAAGCCCGCTTCCAGAAAGAAAGCGGTGAGTACTTCATAGGCCAATAAAGGTCCAGTCACGCTGCCTGCCACCCGGGAAAACTCACTCCAGTTGGTTCCAAACTGGTAGCTCATGACCACACCAGAGACGACACCCATCCCGAATGCCACAGCGAAAATTTTCACCCAGAATTTGAATAGATCCTGAAAAATCGGATTTTGGGTTTTGAGCCAGCGCCATTCCAGAATGGCCAGAAAGCTGGCCAAGCCAATAGAAATTGCCGGAAAAATGATATGAAAAGATACAGTAAAGGCGAACTGTATTCGTGCTAACTCTAATGCAGTTAAACCCAGAGTCATAAGCTTCACCTATGCATTGTTATTTGGCATCTTTGCCCTTCAATTTTTAAGTCATGAATTTTTCTAGTGACATGGCTAGCTTAGGCGTGGCTGTTATAAAAAGTATGTAGTCTTTTGTTGATTATTTTTTAATCAGGTTAAACTATGTAACTCTTGCTGATAAAGAAAATATTACTCTGAATAATTTTTAAAACTCTCCTCTTGAGCTTTAGATAAAACAGGCGTAAATTAGGCCCAAATTTAGTTACCCAGGTTAACTAACCATATGTTTTCCGAATCTCCCCGACTTCGTACGCTGTTATTACGCTGCGCACGACTGATGAGCGATGAGATCAATACGATCTTGTTGTCATCACAATTGAATTATTCTTTATGGCAGGTGTTATACGTCATCCAGTCAAAGCAACAATGCACGCTGGCAGATATTTCCAGTTATCTCAATGTATCCAAGCCCGGTATTACCAAGCGGATTCAGCAACTGGTTGAACTCGATCTGATTGCCCAACTCGAAACTGAAGACAAACGTCAAAAGCTGTTCAAGCTGAGTGAGCAAGGAATCGAGACCTTTGCCATGTGTTCCACCCAGATCGATGCATTTGAAGATCAGTTGCTTGAGCACATTGCATCAGATGATCTTGAAGGCAGCAAAAATACCTTGATACAACTCATTCAGCAGTTATATCCCTCATCTCAGGACAGACCTCAATGAGCCAAGAACAAGAAGCGCCTTTATGGACGCCCAATTTTATCCTGATCAGTCTGGTGAATTTCCAGCTGGTTCTGGTGTTCTATCTGCTGGTGATTGTCATCGTCGGCTACTCGGTGGCTGAGCTAGGTGCTTCGACTGCGCAAGCCGGTCTGGTATCAGGCCTGTTTATTGTCGGCACCCTATTCGGACGGTTATTGATCGGGAAATTACTGAATCGTCTGGGCCTAAAAAATACGCTCGTTATTGGTTTGACTGGTTTTCTTCTCTTTTCCGGACTGTATATGATTCCGGCCAAGCTGGAAGTTTTACTAGGCATCCGTCTGATACACGGTTTTATGATGGGTATGGCTTCTACTGTACTGGGTACAGTGATTGCACAGACCATTCCTGCCACACGACGTGGTGAAGGAATTGGATATTTCAGCATGAGCAGCACCCTCGGCACAGCGATTGGTCCCTTTGCCGGAATCTGGCTGATGACAAATTTTAATTATCAGGTAATTTTCATCTTTACCAGTATCGTTGCGCTCAGCTGCCTGATTTGTGGCTTGTTCATCCAGCCACCACGCCTTAAGGCAGGTCATTCGTCAGCAGATTCTACTTCGCAAAGCACCAGTAAACTGGCTCAGTATATTGAACCGAATGCCCTACCGATTGCACTGATTGTACTGCTGGTGGCTACTTCTTATTCAGGTGTACTGTCCTTTATTCATTTTTATGCCAAAGACATTAATCTGGTCGAAGCAGCATCATTCTTTTTCTTAATGTATGCCTTTGCCATTTTGCTTTCGCGTCCTTTTACCGGCCCGCTCATGGACCGTAAAGGCGAAAATATCATTATCTATCCTGCCATTGTGATTATGGCACTGGGGATATTGCTCCTCAGTCAGGCGCAAAACTCTGTGATGTTACTTGCCAGTGCTGCCTTGCTTGGTTTTGGTTTTGGGAATATCCAGTCAGTGTGTCAAACCATTGCGGTGAAAAGTACGACATTGCAGCGTATGGGGCTTGCTACCTCAACCTTCTTTATTGCCCTGGATGCCGGTCTTGGTTTTGGCCCGTATTTTCTGGGTATGCTGCTGGACCAGATTGGTTACCGCCAGCTTTATCTGTTCTCGGCGCTGCTCACCCTAAGCTGTCTGGCCTGGTATTACCTTCTGCATGGCCGTAAAGCAGGAAAAGTACAGCCTTCTCATTAAAAGCTTTTAAAAGCGCCGACTAAACCGGCGCCGATATTCCAACGGCGTCAGACCGGTTTTTTTATGAAATAAACGGCGGAATGAACTTGGATCCTGATAGCCGACATTTTGCATAATCACATCCACAGCTTGATCGGTTTCTTCCAGTCGTTTACGTGCGGCTTCAATCCGGATCGCTTGTAAATACTGATTGGGCGGTATGTCTAAGGCTTGTTTAAAGCGTCGAATCAGGGTTCGGCCAGTCACATTAAACTGCTCTGCCAGCTGGTTCAAACTAAAATCTTCATGAAAATGCTGCTCTAGCCAGTTCTGGATTTTTTGTACCAGTTCATCATGGTGCGGCTGGCCAATATTCAGCAATGAATAAGACAACTGGCTATCACGGCGGTAATCAATTACAAAAGATTTAGCCGATTGCATGGCCACCTCAAAGCCATAAAAGCGCTCAATCAGATGCAACCCCAGGTCAAACCAGGCCAGGCCTCCGCCCGCACAATAGATATTTTGATCCCGGCTAATCATCAGATCGGCATTCAGTTTCACCTTAGGATAGCGTGAACGAAACATGTCCTGAAAACCCCAATGTGTTGTTGCAATTCGGTCATCTAAAATACCTGCTTCTGCCAGAAAAAAATTTCCGGTACAGTTTCCTGCAATTAAAGTCGCATCTGCATGTGCAGATTTTAAAAAATGAATCAGTTCTGGATTTTGTTGCAATACATCCTGAATTGGTGCAGCGATGGTCGGTACCACCAGAATATCTGCAGTTTGAATCTCTTGATAAGAAACATGTGCCTGCAACTGCAGCCCATTGATACACCGAATCGGGTGTCCATCCGGACTGGCGATACTCACCTTAAACAGGCGCTGTACATCCTGCTGCTGGATCCGGTTCCAGCTTACGCCAGCCATGGCAAATAAATCGACCACGCCCGTAATGGCCGAAGCCAGTGCCCCATCAAAGCCTAAAATCACCACATCTTGCATATTTTTTTATTTGTCACTTTTCACCCGATTCATGTCATTATTGACAATCCTCCTCAATAAAAGCAACTGCTAGTCTTGATGCTATCTCAAGGATTGCACATTCAGGACAGTACCGTGACCCAACTGATTAATGATAAAGATCTGCATTTCCAGCTTTATGACGTATTCAAACTTGAAGCGCTGACTAAACTGCAACGCTATCAGGATCATGACAAAAATACTTTCGACAGTATTCTGGAAACGGCAAAAGGTATCGCGACCGATTATTTTGCGCCGCATAATGCCAAAGCTGATCAGCATGAACCGAACTTTGACGGCAAACAGATCAAAACCATTGATGAAGTGAAGACAGCCTGGCAACAGTTTGCCAATGCCGGCCTGCTTTGCGCCCAGCATGATTATGCAGATGGTGGCATGCAACTGCCCACTTTGGTGAATATGGCCTGCAATGCTTATTTTATGTCGGCCAATCCGTCCACCGTGGCTTATTCTTTTCTAACGGCCGCTGCGGCGAACCTGATACAGGCTTTTGCCTCCCCAAAACAAAAGCAAATATTCCTACCGCATATGTTGAGTGGCCGCTTTGCTGGCACCATGGCCATGACAGAGCCGAATGTAGGTTCCTCTTTGGGCGATCTGACCACTAAAGCCATTCCTCAGGCAGATGGAATTTATAAAATTAAAGGCCAGAAAATGTTTATTTCGGGTGGCGATCAGGACATTAGCGAAAATATTGTGCATCTGGTCTTGGCGCGGATTCAGGATGCGCCGCAAGGCGTGAAAGGAATTTCCCTGTTTATCGTACCAAAATTCAAAACTAACGAGGATGGTTCACTCGGTGAAGCTAATGATGTACAGCTGGCTGGCTTACTGCACAAAATGGGCTATCGAGGTACTACATCTACAGTTTTAAGCTTTGGAGAAAATGATAATTGCTTAGGCTATTTAATTAGTGAACCCGGTCATGGCTTAAAATATATGTTCAAGATGATGAATGAAGCACGTGTGGGTGTCGGTCTGGGCGCAGCCATGATTGGTTATCGTGGCTATCTGGAATCTCTGGATTATGCTAAAAACCGTCCGCAAGGCCGGCCAGTTCATGAAAAAACACCTGACTCGAAACCAGTAAATATCATTGAACATACCGATGTCAAACGCATGCTACTGGCGCAAAAGTCATATGTAGAAGGTTCGCTGGCACTTTGCTTATTTGCAGCCCGATTAATTGATGAACTTCAGGCAGCTCAAGATGAAGATAGTGCAATTCTGCTTGATCTCATCACCCCGGTGGTCAAATCTTTCCCTTCTGCCTATGGTCCGAAAGCCAATGATCTGGCTATTCAGGTCCTGGGCGGCGCGGGTTATACTCGTGAATATCCGGTGGAGCAATGTTACCGTGATAACCGGCTCAATCCGATTCATGAAGGAACTTACGGCATTCAATCTCTGGATCTGCTGGGACGTAAACTCTGGCAGCATAATGGCAAAGGGCTCAATCTGCTCATGCAGCGCATCCAGAAGACCTTGTCAGAGATTCATGAACCTAAGATAGTGGAACTCGCAAAGATCTATAAACAGCATCTTGCCACTGTGCAAAAGACTACACAGATTTTAGGCCAGGCCTTGCATCAAGGCAAAGTCAGCGAAGCTTTGGCCAATTCAGGCCTGTATCTGGATATGATGGGTAAGACCATCCTAGCCTGGCTATGGCTGGAAATGGCGAATCAGGCTCAACTCAAGTTTGGCACATCTTCGCAGGCAGAAGATCAGACTTTTCTGGCAGGGAAAATTCAGGCAGCTCAATATTTTATTCGCTGGGAACTCCCTGAAATTGAACATCAGGCCAAATTACTGATGCATCTGGATGATACTTGCCTGAATATGCAAGCCGACTGGTTCTAGGCAGAATTAATCAAAAAATGCGCCTTTATCGGCGCATTTTTATTTTGTAATTCATTAAGCTGTAGAGTTATTTACACCAAATTTTTTAAATAGCTTGGCACGCTTGGAAGGCAAGATATTAGCCTTACTTAAATCGCCCTGATAGTGCTGATATACCCGCTGATCCATGATTTTGTACCATAAAGGTGGAATCAAGGCTGGAATCAGCATGGTTGCATAACCGCTGGGTAATTCTGGCGCTTCATCAAAATGCCGCAACGCCTGAAATGGACGGCTTGGAAAAGCATGATGATCAGAATGGCGTTGTAACTGATACAAAAACAGATTAGTTACGATATTGTTGTTATTCCAGCTATGTTCCGGCAAGGTTCGCTCATAACTGCCATCCGCTTTCTGTCCACGTTTCAGTCCGTAGTGCTCGATATAATTCACAATCTCAAACAGGCTAACGCCATAAAATGCCTGTGTCAGTGTATAAGGAATAATTTTCTTGCCATACGCCTTTAGCATCAAGGCATGATAGCCGGCACTCATGGCCCAACCATGAAACAGCTCATTTTCCTGATTAAAGAATTTCAGTCCTTTACGCTCGAGCCGTCTTTTTTCAATCTGGATTGCAGATTTTAATCCACCTATTACGGTACGTGGCCAGAAGCGGTAAAAAGATTCACCCATTTTTGAAGATGCCGGATCTTCAGGCGTGGCTACCCGTTTATGATGTCCATAAGGATGTTCGATCCGGAAATGGTTATAGCCCAAAGGCATCAGGCTGGCATGAGACCAGTAATGGTCTTTTTTCTGGGGACGATGGCTGAGTTCATGTGCGGTATTCACCCCCACACCATTAATCGCACCCATAGAAACTCCCAGCAATACCTGATCTAGCAAAGACATATTTGGGCGACTTACGACATAGCCAGCAAAGGCATTGGCTGCCATTTGTAAGGGAATAAATGCTTTTACAATGCGGTCATAATAAGGATCGTTAACCAGTGCCTTGATCTGCTCATCATTTGGATTATTGGCATCATCGCCAATCAGAGCATCCAATGTCGGAATGATGACATGCAATAATAAAGGCCCGCCCATCGCAAAGACTTTTTGAGTGGCTTTAGGACCAAAATGATAACCGGCCAGAATTCCCATTCCGATTACAGGCAGACCTGGGCTGAGTAACCAGCCAAAACGTTTTTTATCCAGCTTTACACCTTTTAGTGCCGACGCTTCCTGCGTAAACTGCGCTTTCTGGATTTGTGCAGGGGCATTCATTGCGACCTTCCTTTTTTATGTTACTCTGCACTTATAGTTGATTATTTCAGCAGTAGCGAACAGTATTCAACGTCCAGAAAAGCTATGTCAGCGTCTTTGGCACATGCTGCCAAATTCTGGCCTAAAATCACAAAGTTAAAAAATTTATAGTCAATTAAATGAAATAAAACAGAAGAATAGAGTTAGGCATGGATGCTTTAAGTAAAATTTTTGATGATATTCATCTGGAAAAATCGGAATATCTTTATCTGAATGTATTTCATCCGGGCGGCTTTGACTATCAACATGAACCCTTTATGCTGGCCTATATCCTGTTACAAGGACAGGCGCAATTAAAGTTCATGAATGGTGATCGACTGGAGCTGCAGCAAGGTGATCTGGTGCTATTACCCGCAGGTTCCTCCCATCATGTTTCCTGCCCAGACAATGCCGATTTTTCTGAGCACCATGCGATTAATCCTTATTTTCAGAGCAATGTACAGCAATGTATTGATCTCAATCGGGAAAATTCGGCGGAGCATAGTTTCATACTGGCTATTCGTTCTAGCTTGGATATCCAGATGGCCAAACCTCTTTTGAGTGCATTACCTAAATACCTGCATATTCAACATATTCTGGGTGATACCGCACCGGAATGGTTACAGGTCGGCTTGCAATTTCTTGCACTGGAAACCCAGCAGCTTCGTCCCGGACGTGACAAAATTCTGGATCATCTGGTCAGTATTTTACTGATTGAATGCGTGCGAGATTATATTTTAAACCTGGAAAATGCCTCGAGCTGGCTGAATGCTCTTTCGCATCCGGAATTATCTAATGCACTGGCGGCGATTCATGGCAAACCTGAACAGTCCTGGACCGTAGAAAGTCTGGCCGAACAGTGTCATATGTCACGTTCCAAATTCGCCCAACTGTTTACCCAGATTGTCGGTGAGCCACCCCTTGCCTATCTGCAACAGCACCGCCTGCGTCTGGCAGCGCAATATTTACGAAATAGTGGATTTGGTATCCAGCAGATCGCTTATCTGGTCGGTTATTCATCCGAGACGGCGTTTAGCCAAAGTTTTAAAAAACAGTTTGAACAGACGCCGACCCAATACCGGCTGAATTGTCAGAAAAATCAATCTTTATTACCAGACTAAAATTACTGGACTAATGCCAATACTGCTGTGACCGGATCTTCGCTATTGCCAGAAAGTAGCTGCTTGTGCATGGTGATATGCTGCATAACCTGAATCTGCGCTGCTTCAATATCCATCAGTTTTTCAATTTCAGCTGCCAGATTTTCAGGTGTAGCAGCGGATTGGATGAGTTCTTGAATCACTTTTTTGCCAGCAATTATATTTGGTAATGAAAAATATGGGATTTTTACCAGTAATTTGGCAATTCGATAGGTCAGCCAGTGCAATTTATAAAAAGTCACCATCGGACGGTGCAGCAACATCGCTTCAAGCGTTGCAGTTCCAGACGCCAGTGCAATAATATTGGACGCATTCATGACCTGACGGCCAATTTTGGATTCAGCGCTGGTATTTTCCATCAAGCGAATCTGAGCTTGTAAGCTCTCAGGATAAGTGGCAAGTAAACTTTCGATTTGCTGTTTACGCGCATCATTAATCGCAGGAATCAGAAAGGTATAATCCGAATATTTTTGATGCAGAATATTGGCAGCATCCAGAACCAAAGAGCCTAAACGCTCAATTTCACCACGACGACTGCCCGGCAATAAGGCAATATATTTCTGATGTGGATCCAGACCTAATTCTGTTTGAGCATCCAGAATTGGATTTTCAAGCGGCAATTGACTGGCGAGCGGATGCCCAACAAAAGCTGCTGGCACATCCCATTTTTTAAAAAACGCTTTTTCAAATGGAAACAGGCACAGTACTAGATCAATACTGGCCTTTATCCCATGTACACGGCCTTGACGCCATGCCCAGACTGAAGGACTGACATATTGCACGGTTTTAATAGGCAACTGTTTTTGTTTAATGGTTTTTGATAAACGCAAGTTAAAATCAGGCGCATCAATCCCAATGAAAATATCGATCGGATCTTTAGTCCAGGTTTCCACCAGACCATCCCGCACAGCAAACAGTTTTTTAATGTCTTTCAGAACTTCGACAATGCCCATCACCGATAAAATATCCATCGGATAATAACTTTTAAAGCCTTCCGCGATCATTTGTGGCCCACCGATACCTTCAAATTCAGCATCAATGCCTTGCTCACGAAAACGGCGAATCAATTTTGCGCCAAGCGTATCTCCAGAGACTTCACCGACCACGATTCCAATTTTTAGTTTTCGATTTAGCAAGTGGGTTTCCTCTCAAATCCGCATGGAAATTTATTGAATCGGGATTCTAACATAATCCTGTGGCTATTCCGGAAGAAGCTTAAGCATCTTCTAATTTTAAGAAACCCACCGTTTAGAATGACTTAGTCGATGAGGGAGCTTGCATAACAAGAATTAAATCGACATTTACAGCTACATTAAATTAGATAGAAACGGGTTAAATCGGGCAGTTAAAATCAATCATCATATTCGCACTTTATACATACTCCAGTAAATAAACATAAAAGATCACCTAATATTCTTCACCTAGCTTTATCTTTTTTATGCATAAGTAAATCAATAATCAAGACAACGACTTATATCCAAAAGTCATAAGATATGCTCGTTTTTTGATTTTGGCATATATGCATGTTTGGTCCGATTGAATTTATTTTAGCAGGCGTTCTAGTAGGTTTTTGTGTAGGTGTCACCGGTGTGGGTGGTGGTTCATTGATGACGCCAATTCTTATTAGCTTATTCCGGATTGAACCGCATATCGCAATTGGTACTGACCTGCTCTATGCCGCGATTTCTAAATTCTGTGGCTCGTTTGTGCATGCCAAGAAAATGAATATTGTCTGGCCGATTGTGATCTGGCTGGCCGTTGGCAGTATTCCCGCATCTTTTGCAACACATTGGGTTCTTGATAACTATCTGAGCCAATCAACGCATTACAAGGCCGTCCTGACCATGGTATTGGGCTTTATGCTAACCATTACCGGCTTATCCATTCTGTTTCGTAGCCAGATCGAAAATCTTTTTAATAAATACAGAAAACAAGAACTACCGGATATGACCCAAGATCTTGAAAAAGTAAAGCTGCAAGCCAAGGAAAAGCGCGTAGCTATCATCATTATGGGCATTATCTTGGGCATATTTGTCACGCTCTCTTCAGTGGGTGCCGGCGCATTCGGTATCATGGCACTTGTAGTGATGTTCCCGAATCTGCCAATGATTCGTATCATTGGCTCAGATGTTGTGCATGCAGTGGTACTGACCCTGGTTGCAGGGCTGGGTCATATGTCTTCAGGCAACGTCGATTTCATGCTACTCATGTGGTTATTGGTGGGGTCTATTCCGGCGATTATTGTCGGCACTTTACTCAGCTCACGTATGCCGGAAAAACTGATCCGCAAAATTTTAGGCATTACCCTGTTTGCGCTGGGCGTGAATTTCATGATTAATCCTGTGAAATCAAAACCGGCTCAACCTGCTGAAACAGCAATGATAATTGTAAGCCAAAATTCCCCGTCCGTTTAAGTTAACTATCCGATTCATCACTTTTTTTTCAAAGAAGTATTCATCTTTTTTATAACAAAGTGACGCATCATTCATGTTATATTCGGGCTATTAAACAACCTTTTGTATGATCGAACCAGTGACGGCAATGAATACACAACAGTCAAATCCTATTTCAGCATCAGATATTGATGACGTGAATATCCACAGCATGATTCCTCTTGTAACCCCTGCTGAGCTTAAAGCAGAGTTACCGTTGACTGAAACTGCTTATCAAACCGTACTGCATGGTCGTGAAACGATTCGTAAAATTCTGGATGGTGAAGACAAACGCCTGTTCGTTGTAATTGGCCCTTGTTCTATCCATGATCCGGCGGCGGCGCATGAATATGCTGAACGCTTAAAAGTACTGAGCGAAAAAGTTAAAGACAGCTTATACATCGTGATGCGGGTTTATTTTGAAAAACCACGGACTACCGTAGGCTGGAAAGGCCTGATCAATGACCCAGACATGAATGATTCATTCAATATTGAAAAAGGTCTGCGTATCGGTCGCAAGCTATTACTTGAACTGAATGAAATGGGCTTGCCATGTGCCACTGAAGCACTTGATCCAAACTCGCCACAGTATTACCAAGACCTGATTTCATGGTCAGCAATTGGTGCACGTACCACAGAAAGCCAGACGCATCGCGAAATGTCTTCAGGTCTTTCCTCACCAGTCGGCTTTAAAAATGGTACAGACGGCGGTTTAACGGTCGCGACCAATGCAATGCAATCGGTAAAACATGGCCATAGCTTCCTCGGTCTGAATGATCAAGGTCAGGTGGCTGTCATTCGTACTTCAGGTAACCCTTATGCTCACGTGGTACTGCGTGGTGGTAATGGCAAACCGAACTACGATGCAGGCTCGGTTGCCGATGCAGAAGCTGCTCTAGCCAAGGCCAAAGTCAGCACCAAGATCATGATTGATGCCAGCCACGCCAACTCTAACAAAGACCCGTACCTGCAACCACTTGTACTTAAAAACATTTCCGAACAAATTCTTGATGGAAACAAGTCAATTGTTGGTATTATGGTAGAAAGTCATCTTAAGGGTGGTCGTCAGGACATTCCGGCGAACCTGAATGAGATGGAATACGGTCAATCCGTTACGGATGGCTGTATCGACTGGGAAACGACTGAAAAAGTTTTACTCGACATGCATGAGGCATTGAAAGACATTTTACCTAATCGTTAAATGATCTGACCAACGCCATCGCCAAGATGGCGTTTGCATTTCTAGAACAAGGAAAATTTATCTGATGAATGATATTGAAACGGCATTAAGCCAGATTGAGAATTTTCAGTTCATACACGAACATCTGTTTAGCTCTGGTCAACCGACCACTACCCAATTACAGCTGATGAAAGAATACGGTGTATCTACAGTCATCAATGTGGCGCTGACCGATAGCGAACAGTATCTGCCGCATGAAGATAAAATTTGCCTTGAGCTGGGACTGAACTATATTCAGGTTCCGATTTCCTGGGAAACCCCATCAGACAATCAATGCCTGCTGGTACTGGATCTGATCGATCATCTGGTAAAAGAGCAAATGGTCTGGGTACATTGTTCGCAAAACTACCATGTCAGTTGTCTGATGTATTTATATCGTCAGTACTATATGGATATGGATCTGCCTACAGCACAAGAACACTTGCATCAGATCTGGGAACCAAATGAAACCTGGACCGGTTTAATGCATGCGGTTGCCCTACAGCTACAAGGTCGTAAAGCAACGCAGGAACTGGAACTTTCCCTGATTAATCCAAATTATTTTGCCTGATTTTATTTACTGTGGCTCAACAGCACGGTTGCCATGGACATAATGCCTTCCTGACGACCGGTAAAACCTAACTGTTCAGTGGTGGTGGCTTTGATACTGATTTGAGTCACATCAACATCCAAGACATCTGCAATACTTTGACGCATCGCCAGATTGTGCTTAGCCAGTTTTGGACGTTCACAGGCCACGGTAATATCAGCATTATTCAGGTGATAGCCACGATCCAGAATCAGCTGATAGACATCCTTGAGTAGTACCCGGCTATCTGCACCTTTAAACTCAGGATCTGTATCCGGAAAATGCTGGCCAATATCTCCAAGCGCCAATGCACCCAACAAAGCATCACAGAGTGCATGCAGCACCACATCACCATCCGAATGTGCTTTCAGACCTTGAGTATGCGGAATTTGAATGCCTGCCAAAGTGACAAAATCACCTTCTTCAAATGCATGCACATCCAGACCCTGGCCAATACGAATTTGTGCGATCACCTTATACATCCTTTAGAAATAGCCCATTGAAATCTTGTACACTTGCTTTCTATTTCGCTATAGTTAGACCAAGCGTAACACAGTGAAAGTATAAGCGATCATGCTACTGAAAACTGATATAAATATGTTGAAAATAATTGGCCTGATGCTCGGCCTGGGGATGATTTCTACGGGTAGCTCGGCGATCACAATGGACTGTAGCGATTACAGCAAAAAAACGCCTGCCATGAATAAAGTCTGCTCAGCATCGTTGGCTGAATCTCGTGAAAAAATCACAGACCAATACTTTACTGCTTTTCTGATTACTGATGCACCTGTGCGTTTATTACAAGATAGCCAACAACTATGGGCGACCCGCTTACAGCAATGCAAAACGCTAGACTGTTTTAAACAGCAGTTTGAATGGCGTTTAGATGATTTAAATGTCTATATTTCACTGAATCAAAGTCTGACCCAGCATTATATTAAGTTTGAACAGGGACAAATCGCCAAGCAGCCCGTGCATCTCAAGATTCATCAACTGACCAAAGACCGGATCAAGATTGAAGGCCTGGCATATCGTAATCCAAATAACCGGACCGAGAAGCAGACCGTTCCTTTTTTAGCCTATACCACGCCTGAGACAAAAAACCAGATCACCGATAATGAAAATGACTGCCGCTATGAGTTTAACTATAGTAAAGCCATTTTAGCGGTCAGTAGCCAGCAGAAAGGCTGTGAACGCTTTACCGGTATTTATCGACTATATGATTGATTTAATTTAAAAATATTAAAATTTATTGTTATATAAAATGATATCTTTGATGTAAAAAATAGCCCGCAAGCGGGCTATCAATTTAAGCTGGATAGTATTGCGCAATTTCCTGACTAATCATCGCAGCCGTTGCAGCTGATAAAGTCCAGCCCAGATGACCATGTCCGGTATTGTAAAAGACCCGCTCATGTTTGCCACGGCGTACCACAGGCATCATATTTGGCATCATGGGGCGTAAGCCTGCCCACGGAACAACATGCTCAGTACACAGGTCAAAATTACGATTGGTCCAGTCAATTAAAGGTTGAATTCGGTCAGCACGAATATCCCGGTTATAGCCATTAAACTCGGCTGTTCCTGCAACACGCAAACGATCCTTGCCTAGGCGTGACAAGACAATTTTCGCACTTTCATCTAGCAGACTGACCCAAGGTGCGTTGTTCTGGCTCTGCTCATCATTCAGTTGCACGGTAATCGAGTAGCCTTTGACTGGATAGACATTGACTCGTTCACCAAGTATTTCAGCCAATTGATAGCTGCCAACCCCTGCACAGACCACAATGGCATCTGCATTAATTTCCAGAACATCCTCTGGAGAGGAATGGACATTTTCAGTACTAGGTTTGCATTTAACCCGAATATTCTGAGCCTGATGATCAACAACAAAAACATCTTGACCAAACTCAAATTTCACGCCTTTTTGCATACAGGCTTTGGCCAAACCGGTACTAAATTTATGAATATCCCCGGTGGCATCGCTCTGACAGTAAAATCCTGCATAATAATCGCCAGTTAATGCAGGTTCGATCTGCTTGATTTCTGCATTGGAAATGGCATTGCGCTCCAGACCACCGCTACACAACAGATCATTGACTTTGATCGCAACATCATAATCTGTCTTGTTATGATAAAAATGTAAAATTCCACGTTTTTCTAAATTGAAATCAATATTTTCTGTTTCGGCAATTTCAAATAAGCGTGCTCTTGCCAGTAAAGCCAGCCGTACAGTCTCTCGGGTATTGGCTTCATAATGTTTGATATTGCCCAGAAATTCCATGAGCCAGCTGTATTTATGCACACTGAAAGAAGGATTGAGCAAAAAGTGGTGCGGTTTTTTGTGACATCCATTTGATGCCTTTGAGTACCGTGGCTTTCTGGTTCCATACTTCGGCATTACAGGCAGAAAGCTGGCCGCCATTGGCAAAGGATGTTTCCATTGCCGGATAAAGATGCCGATCAACCACAGTCACTTGATAGCCTGATAGCGCAAGCTCATAAGCTGTGGTTACTCCGGTAATACCGGCCCCAATCACCACGACATGACGCATAGACACCTCCTTGATTATATTGATGTCTTTTCCCATCTGTCATGTGTACCTGAGAGCTTCGGTAGATACATTGCACATCAATGCGGCCACCTTCCCCTTCGGTGAGTGATTGAACACTTCTCTCCAGAGTTTTTATCCATTATCACAGTCCTTTTGCCTGAGAGTTTCCTGGGAACTTGCTCCTTCGGCGAATGCAGAAGCATTTCTCTCCTGCAATAATGTTTTATTATCATGAGCAATTTATATACCATTTTTAGGAAAAACACAGTTTTTATTTATGTTAATTCACGTGAATTTATCTGTGATTCTTTTTAATTAAGAGCCTACATGGGTGATGGAGGATATTGCCTAGATATCAAATTTTTAGATTTTGCTGTCCTAAGTAAAATGAGCAAGTTCTATCCTTTATAAAATTCCAGAACTTATTTAATTTTGGCGCTTAAATAGAACTCAACATTTGCTTAGGCTATTTTAATAATTCAAAGTATATGTCATCCAAAGCAAAATTTAGACTTTTATCATTTATTCTAGAATTTTAGATAATCCAAGAAAGCATCAGTACTAAGCTTCCTGCTGCGACCACTGTTTGTACACTGATAATACTACACCATTAACTCACTATCGCCACCATACACCCGGGTTAAGACATACGAAGCTGAGGCGGTAGGAAGTGCAAAGAACAAGACCAATACCTGAGTAGTTAATGCATCAATCTGGAAAATTTTACACACTAAAAATGCAATCAGCGGCATTCCGAACAGGCGACCAAAGGTTATCAGGCTGAGTGGCAATACATCACGCTGAAAACCCTGAAACTGTAAGGCTGCTCCCACACACATCAAACCGAGCGGCAAACTGCACAGTGCAATCTGTTTAAGGAACTGCTCTGTTCCAGTCCAGAGTGACAAACCGGAAAGATTAAATAAACCACCCACTATACAGCCTAAAATTAATGGATTTTTAGACAAATCCAGGACGATTTTTTTCAGCTGCATATCGTGGCTACGGGTAAATGCCAGCACTGACAAGATATTCACCAAAGGAATACACAGCACCATGATCACAGCGAAAATAGTCATACCCTGCTGCTGAAATAAGGCGCTGACAGCAGCAAGGCCAATATAGGTATTAAAGCGCAGTAAACCTTGAACATAGACGCCGAAACGCGCATAGGAAATTCGGTAAATTTGGCGCAAGATATACAGCGCAATACTGACCACAGCCATGATGCTAAATACGACCAGTACTACATCCTGAATGACATTCATTTGAATCTTGGCAGTGGCCAGATTTAAAAACAGCATTACCGGAAACAATGCATAATAATTTAACTTTTCAGCGCCTCGCCAAAAATCATCACTCAACCATTGCCTACGCTTAAGCAGATAACCAAAGCTGATCAGTCCGATGAGGGGAAATAAAGAAGTTAAAATAATATGCAGCATGTGACATCCTGGTCTGTTTTCTGCCTAATCTTAAGTCACTTAGACTGAACAGAAAACTTAGCATGTTCAGGAGCTTTCCCACTACTCAATTTAAGCAGTAAAAAGCTTGAATTTTCATCAACTAATCATATTGATTTGCTGATTTTTTCTAAAATCAGCAAATGTAACGGAATCAACGGTTCTCCGACATTTTGACCCAGTGGATATGCTTCAATCTTTTCAGTCAGCTGATAGCCACGGCGCTGATAATATGCCAGCAGTTCAATACGGACATTTAATACTGACATCTGAATCACTTTCTTTTTAAATATTTCGAAAATATGGGATTCGGCAAAGTCCAATAATTGCTTGCCATAACCCGAGTTTTGCTCAGCAGGTGCAACAGCAAAGCTTCCAATCTCTGCTACTTGCTGTCCTAAGCTCACGCCAATACAACCAAGAAGCTTATTATCAATTTCCAACACAAAGAGCTGAAAATTTTCTAAATTGAGCAAGTCATATAACTGTTTTTCTTGAATACGATCACCCTGGATCATTCCTGCTTCAGTCGTCCATCCACCCGGAGTACGATAAGCTGTATTAATCAGCATAGTAAGTTGCTGAACATCAGCTTTGCTCGCCAATCGTATATTTTTATAGTGATTCATTTTATAAATAAAAAAAGTCAGACCGGAGTCTGACTTTAAAACAATTTCACTTTAAAGTTAAAGCAAATTATTTAGGTTCAATCGGTGCAAATGGCGCAACAACATCGGCATTTTGCGCACGGTGACGCATGAAATGATCCATGAGCACAATCGCCAGCATCGCTTCAGCAATCGGGGTTGCACGCACGCCCACGCAAGGATCATGACGGCCTTTGGTCAGTACATCAGTATCTTCACGCTCAATATTGATGGTTTTACCCGGCGTGGTAATAGACGCAGTTGGCTTCAAGGCAATCGCAACACGAATGTCCTGACCGCTAGAAATACCACCTAGAATACCGCCAGCATGATTGGCCAGGAAGCCTTCTGTGGTGAGTTCATCACGGCTTTCATGACCAAACTGTTCAGCGACGCCAAAGCCATCACCGATTTCTACACCTTTAACGGCATTAATCGACATCATGGCATGGGCAATATCTGCATCTAAACGGTCAAATACAGGCTCGCCCCAACCCACAGGTACTTTAGATGCAATGATCTCGAGTTTAGCGCCACAACTGGTGCCTTGCTCACGCAAAGACGTGACCAGCGCTTCAAAACGTGGTACTGCATCCACGTCACCACAGAAAAACGGATTGTTTGGAACTTCATTCCAGTCCAGTTTTTCTGCTTTTTCTGTACCGATTTGGGTTACATGACCACGAATCTCAATGCCAAATTTCTCAAAAAGGAATTTCTTGGCAATGGCACCCGCTGCAACACGCATTGCCGTTTCACGCGCACTTGAACGGCCGCCACCACGATAATCACGGAAACCATACTTTTGGGTATAGGTATAGTCAGCATGACCCGGGCGGAAAGTTTGTGCGATATTGCCGTAGTCTTTCGATTTTTGATCCGTATTACGAATTAACAAACCAATTGAAGTACCGGTCGTTTTACCCTCAAACACACCGGAAATAATTTCTACTTCATCGGGTTCTTTACGCTGGGTTGCAAATTTCGATGTACCCGGCTTACGACGGTCCAGATCTTTTTGCAAATCAGCTTCAGTCAGCTCAATGCCGGGTGGAACCCCATCGATGATTGCCATCAGGCCAACACCGTGAGATTCACCACAAGTCGTTACACGGAACAGTTGCCCTATACTATTACCTGCCATGTCAAACGACTCCTTATGCTTGAATAGACTGAATAAATAAATCGCGGTAAGTACGGCATTGCTCTGCAGTCAATGCAAAGATACCAGTACCACCTTTCTGGAATTGTAACCAGTAGAAATCGACTGAATTAAAGTTTTGGCGCATTGCCCATTCTGAGTTACCCACTTCAATCACGATCAGGCCATTCTCAGTCAGATAATCTGCAGCTTGAGCCAGCATTTTACGCACCAGATCCAGACCATCCTGACCTGCAGCAAGCGCAAGTTCAGGCTCATGATGGAATTCCTCAGGCAAATCAGCCATATCTTCCGCATCGACATACGGCGGATTAGATACGATTAAATCGTATTGATTTTCGGCTGGAATTTTTTCGAACAAATCCGATTCAAGTAATGCGATCTGATATTGCTTGTCATGATGCTCAGTATTGATTTGCGCAACTTCCAATGCTTCTTTAGAAATATCGGTGGCATCTACTTCCGCTTCAGGGAAAGCATAAGCCAAGGCAATTGCGATACAGCCGGAACCGGTACACATATCTAGAATGCGTTGTGGTGTCTTCGGATTCGGGTTTTCCGGCAAGTTATTCACCGCTTCACCCATTTGACCATGTTCGCCCAGGCAATACGGGGCGAAACGGTTTTGAATCAGTTCAGCAATCGGTGAACGTGGAATCAGCACACGCTCATCAACATAGTAGGGTTTGCCGTCAAAGTAAGCCAGGTTCAATAAATATGAAGTCGGTACTTTTTCATTAATACGGCGTTCCAGCAGACTTAAAAATTCGGCTTTTTCACTTGGTAATAATTTGGCATCTAGAATCTCAGCGTCCGCTTTCCACTCTAGAGACAGGGTTTGTAAGACCAAGGCTGAACTTTCAGCAAAATAATCTTCTGTGCCTTGGCCCAAATGTGCATCGTATTGACGTAATGCTGTAACCCCAAAACGAATAAAATCACGAATGGTGGTTAAATTTTCAGCGGCTTCCTGCATGTGTTCAGGGCTAATAGTCGGTCGATCCACTTAAGGCGTCTCCAAGGTCATTTTTTTAAACGCCTTATGATACCTTGTTTTGCCTGCTTTTATAATGCTAAAAGCAGGAAAAACACGAATTCTCTACGCCCACAAAAATTATAAAACTCCTGTTTTTGTGAGCGATTATTCAGATAAATGTTTACTTTATTCAGGGATGTTTCTGTTAAATGTCGATGCTAATACTATGATGATTTATCGGAACCCGGACGCATAAGAGCGGGATTGATAAAGATTGGCCTGATCCATAATCAAAGCCAGCATACATTGCCCTTGTTGCTGTTTGGCATATTTTCCTGACATTCTAAAATTACATTGCTGGGCCAGTTTACGCTCCCACAATACATGCTGACTGCGAATGGCGGCGGTTTGATTCGGATTCAATTTAAGATAAGTTTTATAGTTTTTCTTCAGACGTTTATTGTGAACTTTCAGCTCTTTTTCCAGGCATTTTTCCGCTTTAAGTGTATTACCATAACTAAAATTCATGCACTGTGTATATTCCTTGGAATACCCAATAGCAGCCTGCGTCTGAACCGCAGTACCCGCAAAAATTGCAACTAAAAACCATGCAAGACGCATAACTTCCCCTTGACCGAAACCGGTACAATCCCAATAAATGTTTAACAATCAATATTGTTTAAATTATCCACTGATATTAACGCAGTCCAGACAAAAATCCTATGCCTTTCTCGGAATGAAAGATTAAACAGTTGCACAATTGAAAATTGGCACATGACCCACATATAATCCGCATTCAATCTTCAAATGAGCCCAGATCTATGAGCTATAAGCACAATAATCTTATGGCGATGCGCCAGAATTACTGGAATGATAAAGCCTCCAGTCAGGTGCAGCAAGAAAAGGTATTTTTGCAGTCGACCTTAGTGCAACATGGCGTATTTACCGATGCGACATTGGACGATGCTAAATATCTGTTTTTTGGCTTGCCAAGTATTGTGATTGTAAAAGGCTATGCTTTGGGCTTCATGCATGACAGCGTACAGCGCCTGATTCATCAACATATTCAAACAAATAAACAACAGTTACAACAACGATCCGAATTAAAAATCCAATTTCAAATGGCATAATGCCCTGTCTAAACTGATACAAGTTGGTGAATAAATGAAAGCTTGCCTAGCTTTTACTATGAATTCAGCGGCTTAAACTTTTTTAATACGTGCAGAAACGCTACTATCCCTTACAATGATTTATTCTGCTTCATGCTGATGATGAAAGGATCGAGTTTACATGTCAGATCAGAACGATAAGCTTAAACAACTGAAAACCTCCTCTATGGATCGACGCTTATCGATCGCAAAGGCATCCTTGCTGGCAGGCACGCGTTGGGCGGCTTCTAGTGCAAGCTCCATGTTCTCAAGTGAAGAAGAAAAAGAAAAGAAACGTAAAAAAGCCATGAAAGAACAGGCTGATTATCTGGTGGCAGAAATTGGCAAGCTAAAAGGTTCTATCGTTAAAATTGGCCAGATGATGGCACTGTATGGTGAGCATTTTCTGCCAGAAGAAGTCACTCAAGCTCTAAATACCCTGAACAATCAGACGGTGGCATTGGCATGGCCAGCCATCAAGACCCAGTTACAGCAACAACTCGGTTCAAAACTCGACGATCTCACCATTGATCATGAACCTTTGGGCACAGCTTCTTTGGCACAGGTACATCGCGCTACCCGAAAATCTGATGGCATGGAACTGGTGTTAAAAATTCAGTATCCGGGTGTGGCAGAAGCCATTGATTCGGATATGAGCCTGTTTAAAAACATGCTGAAATTGACTCGCATCGTGCCGCAGACCCGCGAATTCGACCAGTGGTTCGATGAAGTCCGTGAGATGATGCACCGTGAAGTAAATTATCAGATTGAAGCAGATACCACGCGTCGTTTTGCTGCCCGTTTAAAAGATGATCCTCGCTATATCGTCCCGACCATTATTAATGAATATTGCTCTGATCGTGTGCTGTGCATGACCTTCGAACGCGGTGTGCCGATCAATAGCCCGGTGATGTTGTCCCTGCCCCAAGAACGCCGCAACCAGTTAGGTGAAGCCTCTCTGGAAATTGCAGTACGTGAAATTTTCGAATGGGGCGAGATGCAAACCGATCCGAACTTTGGTAATTATCTGGTTCGTCTCGGCAATGGCGCAGATGTGCACGACAAGATCATTCTGCTCGACTTTGGCGCGATCCGTCAGTTTGACCAGCATCTGCTGAGTGTTGCACGTAATCTGATTCAAGCAGGCTATCATCATGACTCGGATATGATGGTCAAAGCGATGACTGGTTATGAATTTTTTGATTCGATTCCACAAAGCATCAAACCGGATATGGCCAAAGTCTTTTTACTGGCCACCGAAGCGTTTAGTTCACCGCTAAATAATCAGGAATTGCCAGCCGGCATCATGGATGAACATAATCGCTATGACTGGAAAAAAAGCCAGCTGCATAGCCGTGTGATGCAACAGGCGTCGAGATCTATGGCTTCACGTTATTTCAGTGTTCCACCCAAAGAATTTATGTTTATTAGCCGTAAATTTATTGGTGCCTATACTTTTATGACCGTGATTGATGCCAAAACCAATGTGCGTGCCATGATTAAACATCATCTCTCTTAAAATAAAACCTGCATCAAAAAGACCCGGATGATTTTGTCATTCGGGTCAATTTTTAGACATATTCGATTTTTTATATTTTTATCTTTCTTTTATTTTTCATTAATTTATTCCTCCATTTCTTCAATCCCCGAAACCTAAAAATTGTCAATCATTCATGTCAGGGATGACATGGTTTTATCTCTGAGTGCATGTCAGTATTAAAAAAAATAACGTGACAACACCTTTAGGATAATCAGAATGAATAATATGGTGAATAAAGCCCAAGGATTTGGCTTATCCCTACTGACAAAAATCGCGGGCAGCGAAGTATTAGATCAATTAAAACTGCGTAAATTTGTAGAAAAATCACTTTATCAAAGTTCAAAAGCAGGATTCAAAACCCTGAGTCAAACCCAGAAAATCCTGAAATCTGGCCAGAAGATTCAAAAACAGCGTCTGCCGCATCAGTCCAAATCCTTATTTGATCTGAACCTGACTGAAGAACAGCAAATGACCTGTAATGCCATGCAGCAATTTGCCCAAGAGGTGCTATATCCCTTGGCGCATAATGCAGATCAGCATGAATTATTTCCCCATGAACTCTGGCAATATAGCACTGATTTAGGTTTGAATTTCTATGCCCTGCCTGAAGCATTGGGGGGCGTTGCATCAGAACAGAATATCGTCAGTAATATTTTAATCGCTCAACATTTAGCTCAGGGTGATTTCAGTCTGACGGCTGGCTTACTTTCGACTTTTAGTGTCATTAACGCCATTACCCGCTGGGGCTCAGAGCAGATTCAGGCAGAATATCTGGGCGCTTTCGCAGAGAATCCTGAGTTAAAGGCCACCTTTGCAGTACAGGAAAAAACAGCAGCGTTTAACCCGGAGCAACTTAAAACCAAGGCTGTTGCACATCAGGGACATTATCTAATTCTGGGTGAAAAGACCTTAGTGCTCTTGGGAGAAAGTGCCGATCTGTATCTGGTCAGTGCTGATCTGGATGGCAGAGCTGAGGTCTTTGTGGTGCAACGCGACAGTACCATCATTGCGAAAAAATCGCCGGCTATGGGTTTAAAGGCCACTGAAACAGTCACGCTAAAATTTGAAAATACTCCGGCATATCGTCTGGGTGATGAAGATTTTGATTATCGTGCATTCGTAGATTTGGGCAATTTGATGTGGTGTGCGATGGCGGTGGGCACCTGTGAAGCAGTCAAAAAATACTGTGTGCAATATGCCAATGAACGTATCGCTTTTGGTGAACCGATTTCCCATCGTCAGAGTGTCGCCTTTATGATTGCCGATATGGCCATTGAAATTGATGCGATGCAAATGTTGATCTTGAATGCCGCCAGTCTGGCTGAATCCGGTCAAGCTTTCCATCGTGAGGCTTATATAGCGCGTCTGCTCTGCGCAGAAAAATCCATGAAAATAGGCACCGATGGTGTACAGATTTTAGGTGGTCATGGCTTTACCAAAGAACATCCGGTAGAACGCTGGTATAGAGACTTGAGAGCCACTGCCATTCTCCATTCTGGCTTGCATACCTGATCAGAACATAAAGAAGAACAATGATGAATCTACAAACTCCAAAAAAATTTAAGCTTTTAATTGATCAAGCACATGAAGTTGCCCTCAATGTTTTGCGTCCTATTTCACGTAAATACGACAAGGCTGAACATGCTTATCCGATAGAGCTAGACATGCTCGCTTCAGTCGTGGATGGCATGAACCAAGGTAGTGAAGGCATGAATGCTGGTGCAGCAGTCAATAAACGTGGCGATGCAGATACGACTAATAAAAATGGTATCAATATGTCTACCGCCCTAAGCATTATTGAAATGTGTTATGGCGATACTGGCTTATTACTCTCGATGCCACGCCAAGGATTAGGAAATTCAGCCATTGCAGCTGTTGCCAATGAGGAGCAATTGCACCGTTTTCATGAAACTTGGGCCGCCATGGCGATTACCGAGTCAGGTTGCGGTTCAGATTCCGCTGCAATTCGTACCACTGCAACCAAAGATGGTGATGATTATATTCTGAATGGTGAGAAGATTTTTGTAACCTCCGGAGAGCGTGCTGATGCAGTGGTCGTTTGGGCAACTTTGGATAAAAAACTGGGACGATCGGCAATTAAATCATTTGTGGTGACCAAAGGTACTCCAGGAATGAAGGTTGAACGACTGGAACATAAATTAGGGATTAAATCATCCGATACTGCCACGATTAGCTTTATCAACTGTCGAGTACCTGCAGCAAACTTGCTCGGTCATGCAGAAATCGATGTTGCTAAAGGCTTTGCTGGCGTAATGGAAACCTTTGATAATACTCGCCCGCTGGTTGCAGCCATGGCGATTGGTTGTGCGAAAGCCTCGCTGGAACGCATCAAGGAGATTTTTAAGGATCAACTGGACTCTACTTATGCCACACCGTATTTACAAAGCTCTAATATCGCAGCACAAATCTATCGTATGGAAGCTGAATGGGAAGCATCACGCTTTCTGATGCTGAAAGCCGCCTGGATGGCCGATAATCACAAACCAAATTCACGTGAAGCATCTATTGCCAAAGCCAAGGCCGGTCGGATCGGTAATGAAATTACCTTAAAATGTGTCGAACTTGCGGCAGCCACTGGTTATAACGAAACTGAACTTTTAGAAAAATGGGCGCGTGATTCCAAGATTCTGGATATTTTTGAAGGCACCCAGCAAATTCAGCAACTGATTATTGCCCGTCGGGAACTAGGAAAATCATCGAGCGAATTAAAATAATGATTACTCATTAAATAGCGAATTAAACTTACATGAGTTAATTAAACGATGGATTTTTTAAGGATTTAAGGTTATAAAAATTCATCGTTTTTTCAAAATAAAATCAGTGCAATATGTACTCTATTCGTCCTATTCAGCCTGAAGATAATGCCCAAATTGCAAACATTATTCGTCGTGTTTCCCAAGAATTTGGACTGGCAGCAGAATCTGGTTTTGCCGTAGGTGATTCTATTCTAGATGAGCTATATCAAGTTTATCAGCAACCAAAATCAGCCTACTGGGTTGTTGTGGATCAACAAAATAAAATTTACGGGGGTGGTGGAATTGCGCCATTAAAAGGTGATGCAACTATTTTAGAAATTCAGAAAATGTACTTTTTACCTGAAATTCGTCAGCAGGGTTTTGCCAAGAAAATTTTAGAATTATCTTTTGAATTCGCACAGGCTCATCAGATTAAGTCAGTCTATCTAGAAACAACTAAAGTGCTTTGGCAAGCGGTGAAACTCTATGAAAAATTAGGTTTTCAGCATCTTGATCATCCTCAAGGCAATACCGGACATAGTGAAGCCTGTGAAATCTGGATGCTGAAAAATCTTTCAACTTAGAGATTTTTTAGTAGATAGATAAAGTTTGTACATTAATAAAGTGCTTTCATCAGCAGCAAGCTTGACTCTTGTATATAGGCTGCCTAACATCGAAATACGTTTATTCAGGCATGGAATTCACAGTTTGTTTGTTTCTCATTTATTCAATCCAATTAAATCTAAACGTTCACTATTTCATTCTCAATCTTTTAAATTTTCCTCTATTTTATTGAGCACTTTTCTTTTTGCGGGTTGTTCATCCTTGGGCGGAGGCTCGGTAGAAAAACGCGCAGCTAAGCTGTCTAAAGGCATTCAAACTGCTTATTCCACCCCATCCAGTACAGCTAATCGTGTTTCACCTTTAATTGTTCAACATGCACAAAATCAGGGTGTAGATCCGCTTCTAGTGGCGGCTGTGATTCGTCAGGAATCTACTTATCGTAGCCAAGCAACTTCGCCAGCAGGTGCGGTAGGCTTGATGCAAGTGATTCCGAGATATTGGCAACAAACTTGTCCAGGTGATTTATACAATGAAAGCAGTAATATCCAATGTGGTACATATATTCTTTCTAAATATAATCAATCATCCGGTGACTGGAAGAAAGCGCTTGCCTATTATAATGTAGGTCCGTCAGGTTATGAAAATAATCGTAAAATGCGTAAACAAGGTAAACGTTATGCCAACCAAGTAAAACAGCATAAAAAAATGCTAAAAGACTCTCTCTAATGACTGAATAAAGAGAATTAATTTAACCATACTTAGGCTATTTTATTTAATATTTGGTAAATAGTAATCGCTAATTGTGTCCATTAAAGTTTTTACCATGAAAGTGTATACCTACAACCTATTAATCTCAGCCATGATATATATATTCAGCTAAAATAGTCTGCAATAAAAAACCAGCGATTCGCTGGTTTTTTATTTTGTAAGGTTTATAAGATCAGCTTGTAAACTCTTATAGCGCTAGTTTTACAGAGATCCCAATAGGTCAAACAAATTAACAGGAATTCTCTGTCTCAGAAGAATCTGATCAACTTTGAGATATAGATATGTTAAATATCTTATCTAAAATTCCACGCACAAAAAAAACACCCCTGGCCTTATGGTCGGGGGTGTTTTGGAATAATGAGCTGGCGATGACTTACTCTCACATGGGTAATCCCACACTACCATCAGCGCTAAGAGGTTTCACTTCTGAGTTCGGGAAGGGATCAGGTGGTTCACTCTTGCTATGGTCGCCAGCACAACTGTTTATGACTATTTGCTTGGGTCTTATTGGCGTTGTTTTCACTTCGCTAGCCTAGCTTTCATCAAATGAGTTATTAACAGGTATATCTGAGTCGCAGTAGTTTGTTCGTTTAGCGTAACTAAATCAAGTCACTTTGTTTAATATCGAATCAATCGATCCTCACTTCTTTCGAAGTTCGTACAACAACTGTTTGGGTGTTGTATAGTCAAGCCTCACGAGCAATTAGTATTGGTCAGCTTCACATATCACTATGCTTCCACATCCAACCTATCAACGTCGTAGTCTTCAACGGCTCTTTAGGAGACATAAAGTCTCGGGGAAATCTTATCTTGAGGTAGGCTTCCCGCTTAGATGCTTTCAGCGGTTATCCCTTCCGAACATAGCTACCCGGCGATGCCACTGGCGTGACAACCGGTACACCAGAGGTTCGTCCACTCTGGTCCTCTCGTACTAGGAGCAGATCCTCTCAAATTTCCAACGCCCACGGTAGATAGGGACCGAACTGTCTCACGACGTTCTAAACCCAGCTCGCGTACCTCTTTAAATGGCGAACAGCCATACCCTTGGGACCTGCTTCAGCCCCAGGATGAGATGAGCCGACATCGAGGTGCCAAACACCGCCGTCGATATGAACTCTTGGGCGGTATCAGCCTGTTATCCCCAGAGTACCTTTTATCCGTTGAGCGATGGCCCTTCCATACAGAACCACCGGATCACTAAGACCTACTTTCGTACCTGCTCGACTTGTGGGTCTCGCAGTTAAGCGCGCTTTTGCCTTTATACTCTACGCGTGATTTCCGACCACGCTGAGCGCACCTTCGTACTCCTCCGTTACTCTTTAGGAGGAGACCGCCCCAGTCAAACTACCCACCAGACATGGTCCTCGTCCCGGATAACGGGACAGAGTTAGAACCTCAATATTACCAGGGTGGTATTTCAAGGACGGCTCCATCGCAACTAGCGTCGCGACTTCAAAGCCTCCCACCTATCCTACACAAGTAAGATCAAAGTTCAATGTCAAGCTGCAGTAAAGGTTCACGGGGTCTTTCCGTCTAGCCGCGGGTACACCGCATCTTCACGGCGAATTCGATTTCACTGAGTCTCTGCTGGAGACAGCGCCCCCATCATTATGCCATTCGTGCAGGTCGGAACTTACCCGACAAGGAATTTCGCTACCTTAGGACCGTTATAGTTACGGCCGCCGTTTACTGGGGCTTCGATCAAGAGCTTCGCTTACGCTAACCCCATCAATTAACCTTCCAGCACCGGGCAGGCATCACACCCTATACGTCCACTTTCGTGTTTGCAGAGTGCTATGTTTTTAATAAACAGTTGCAGGGGCCTGGTTTCTGAGGCTGTCGGCCGCTCAAGGAGCAAGTCCTATCACAGACAACAGCGTACCTTCTCCCGAAGTTACGGTACCATTTTGCCTAGTTCCTTCAGCAGAGTTCTCTCAAGCGCTTTGGTCTACTCGACCTGACCACCTGTGTCGGTTTCGGGTACGATTCCTGTGTAACTGAAGCTTAGAGACTTTTCCTGGAAGCATGGTATCAGCCACTTCACTGTACAAGTACAGCTTGCTATCAGTTCTCAGCATAGAGTACCCCGGATTTGCCTAAGATACATGCCTACAACCTTCCACCTGGACAACCAACGCCAGGCTGACTTAACCTTCTCCGTCCTCTCATCGCATTACACAGAAGTATTGGAATATTAACCAATTTCCCATCGACTACGCCTCTCGGCCTCGCCTTAGGGGTCGACTCACCCAGCCCCGATTAACGTTGGACTGGAACCCTTGGTCTTTCAGCGTGCGAGTTTTTCACTCGCATTGTCGTTACTCACGTCAGCATTCGCACTTCTGATACCTCCAGCAGACTTCTCAATCCACCTTCATCGGCTTACAGAACGCTCCCCTACCACGCATAATAAATTATGCATCCGCAGCTTCGGCATATAGTTTTAGCCCCGTTACATCTTCCGCGCAGGCCGACTCGACTAGTGAGCTATTACGCTTTCTTTAAAGGGTGGCTGCTTCTAAGCCAACCTCCTAGCTGTCTATGCCTTCCCACATCGTTTCCCACTTAACTATAATTTTGGGGCCTTAGCTGGCGGTCTGGATTGTTTTCCTCTTGACTACGGACGTTAGCACCCGCAGTCTGTCTCCCGGATAGTACTCATTGGTATTCGGAGTTTGCATCGGTTTGGTAAGTCGGGATGACCCCCTAGCCGAAACAGTGCTCTACCCCCAATGGTATTCGTCCGAGGCGCTACCTAAATAGCTTTCGGGGAGAACCAGCTATCACCAAGTTTGATTAGCCTTTCACCCCTATCCACAAGTCATCCCCTGGCTTTTCAACGACAGTGGGTTCGGTCCTCCAGTTAGTGTTACCCAACCTTCAACCTGCTCATGGATAGATCACCTGGTTTCGGGTCTATACCCAGCAACTAAACGCCCTATTAAGACTCGGTTTCCCTACGGCTCCCCTATTCGGTTAACCTTGCTACTGAATATAAGTCGCTGACCCATTATACAAAAGGTACGCAGTCACCGGACTAAGCCGGCTCCCACTGCTTGTATGCATGCGGTTTCAGGATCTATTTCACTCCCCTCACAGGGGTTCTTTTCGCCTTTCCCTCACGGTACTGGTTCACTATCGGTCAGTCAGGAGTATTTAGCCTTGGAGGATGGTCCCCCCATATTCAGACAAGGTTTCACGTGCCTCGCCCTACTCGACATCATCATATAAGCCCTTTCGTGTACAGGACTATCACCGTCTACGGTCGCACTTCCCAGAGCGTTCCACTAGAACTTATATGACTTAATGGGCTCTTCCCCTTTCGCTCGCCGCTACTGAGGGAATCTCAATTGATTTCTTTTCCTAAGGGTACTGAGATGTTTCACTTCCCCTCGTTCGCCTTGCAACACTATGTATTCATGTTGCAATACCTACCTTATGGTAAGTGGGTTTCCCCATTCAGACATCTCCGGATCACAGGATATTTGCCGCCTCCCCGGAGCTTTTCGCAGGCTATCACGTCTTTCTTCGCCTCTGACTGCCAAGGCATCCACCACATGCACTTAATTACTTGACTATACAACCCCAAACAGTCGTTTATCCTTACAAGTGGGATAAGCAACAGATTGTGATGATCTCTCATCACGCTCATACAGTTGGCGTTTGTGCACTTAAGCACCGTACAGCTTCAATTAGATTCATATACCAAAACGCTTGATTCAGTTAATTTCGCTAGTAACTCATTTCTTTCATCTTCACATCACAGTAATAAATCACTGCTAGTGTTAATGTCAGTCATGAGTATGAACAAATTATTTCAACTCAAATATATTCTGTTAATGATTTTTCCAGCCTTCGTCAGGTCAGGAAACTGTGATAAATCACAGAGGTTATCAAGTGCGCGTATCATAACGCTTGTACTTGTTAATCTCTAGGATCTAAACACTTGATCGCTTAGGAACTAAACAACTTCATCACTGTATGATTACATACTGCGCGAAGCGTAGCTTCTTGCTTAAATTTCAAGTAAAAGCCTTAAAGCAGTGCTTTAAGTTTTATGATCTTGAAATTTGGTGGAGACTAGGAGAGTCGAACTCCTGACCTCCTGCGTGCAAAGCAGGCGCTCTACCAACTAAGCTAAGTCCCCAGCTTATCAATAAGTCAATGTATCGTTCCGTTCTGTTTGCTTCAGCACTTTCATGCTTCGTTAGTCAGATTTGGTGGGTCTGACAAGACTTGAACTTGTGACCCCACGCTTATCAAGCGTGTGCTCTAACCAACTGAGCTACAGACCCTCAGATACATCGTATGAAGAACAACTTGTTGTGGATTCTTACCAATCGTCAATCTTTCGTTAAGGAGGTGATCCAGCCGCAGGTTCCCCTACGGCTACCTTGTTACGACTTCACCCCAGTCATCTGCCACACCGTGGTAAGCGTCCTCCTTACGGTTAGACTACCTACTTCTGGTGCAACAAACTCCCATGGTGTGACGGGCGGTGTGTACAAGGCCCGGGAACGTATTCACCGCGGCATTCTGATCCGCGATTACTAGCGATTCCGACTTCATGGAGTCGAGTTGCAGACTCCAATCCGGACTACGATCGGCTTTTTGAGATTAGCATCCACTCGCGTGGTAGCAACCCTTTGTACCGACCATTGTAGCACGTGTGTAGCCCTGGTCGTAAGGGCCATGATGACTTGACGTCGTCCCCGCCTTCCTCCAGTTTGTCACTGGCAGTATCCTTAAAGTTCCCGGCTTAACCCGCTGGCAAATAAGGAAAAGGGTTGCGCTCGTTGCGGGACTTAACCCAACATCTCACGACACGAGCTGACGACAGCCATGCAGCACCTGTATGTAAGTTCCCGAAGGCACCAATCCATCTCTGGAAAGTTCTTACTATGTCAAGACCAGGTAAGGTTCTTCGCGTTGCATCGAATTAAACCACATGCTCCACCGCTTGTGCGGGCCCCCGTCAATTCATTTGAGTTTTAGTCTTGCGACCGTACTCCCCAGGCGGTCTACTTATCGCGTTAGCTGCGCCACTAAAGCCTCAAAGGCCCCAACGGCTAGTAGACATCGTTTACGGCATGGACTACCAGGGTATCTAATCCTGTTTGCTCCCCATGCTTTCGCACCTCAGTGTCAGTATTAGGCCAGATGGCTGCCTTCGCCATCGGTATTCCTCCAGATCTCTACGCATTTCACCGCTACACCTGGAATTCTACCATCCTCTCCCATACTCTAGCCAACCAGTATCGAATGCAATTCCCAAGTTAAGCTCGGGGATTTCACATTTGACTTAATTGGCCACCTACGCGCGCTTTACGCCCAGTAAATCCGATTAACGCTTGCACCCTCTGTATTACCGCGGCTGCTGGCACAGAGTTAGCCGGTGCTTATTCTGCGAGTAACGTCCACTATCCAAGAGTATTAATCTCGGTAGCCTCCTCCTCGCTTAAAGTGCTTTACAACCAAAAGGCCTTCTTCACACACGCGGCATGGCTGGATCAGGGTTCCCCCCATTGTCCAATATTCCCCACTGCTGCCTCCCGTAGGAGTCTGGGCCGTGTCTCAGTCCCAGTGTGGCGGATCATCCTCTCAGACCCGCTACAGATCGTCGCCTTGGTAGGCCTTTACCCCACCAACTAGCTAATCCGACTTAGGCTCATCTATTAGCGCAAGGCCCGAAGGTCCCCTGCTTTCTCCCGTAGGACGTATGCGGTATTAGCATCCCTTTCGAGATGTTGTCCCCCACTAATAGGCAGATTCCTAAGCATTACTCACCCGTCCGCCGCTAGGTAAAGTAGCAAGCTACCTTTCCCCGCTCGACTTGCATGTGTTAAGCCTGCCGCCAGCGTTCAATCTGAGCCATGATCAAACTCTTCAGTTTAATACTATGTAGTGCCTTAAAGGGCACCAATCTTGGCTCATCAATTTTCTGACAAATATTTCTCAAATAAACTTCGAGTAATTTCTACCATCAATCAATGAAAATAATTTCGATCAATCAACCAGTAAAAATCCACACAAGTTGTTCTTCATAATCTCTTAATGATCTTCTTAAAACCTCGTCAGTTTCAAGCTCCAACCCAATCACTTAACATTTCGTTTCATGCATTGCGTTGGTGTGCTGCGTATTCTATACAGTTTCAAAACGAGCGCAAGGGCTTTTCTTAAAAATATTCAAAAAAACCAATCATGCGTTTATTTTTTAATCTAAAAGGCTATTTTTAACACTTTTTTGCGTTTTTCTAGCTAATTCCGCATGAAAAGTTTAAGCAAATGTTAATTTACTAGCCTTCATCTCATAAAAAAAGATCACCTCAATGGTGATCTTTTTGATTCTTCATCAAAATATTTTAATTTGTCTGCTCAGCGAGCCAAGTCATAAATTTTTGACGTTCAGCTTTAGAAGCTTTCTGCCATAATTGAATCAGCTGCTGATCATTCTGTTCTACTGACTGAGTATATATAGCTGCCGGTTGATGAACTGGTGTCGCGGCTTGAGTTGTCATATCTACTTTTTTAGTCAATACGCGATTTCCAAACCATGGTTTCGCTGAATCTTTAGCACCCGTCTGCTGGACTAAGAGCTGATTTTTCGCATCATATAGGCCAATAATGGGCTGATCTTTATATTTTTGCGCTGCATCAAAATCTTTAGGCGCCTGAATAAGTGCTAAACGGTAAGTTTCACCATCTTTAAGGCTTGGTGTTTTTACCGTAACCACACCTGACTTTAAAATGTCATGTGAATTGTCTGAATGCTGGAAAAATTCGTTATAGCGTACGCTGATCGCATTTACACCTGCATCCAAGCTATAAGTCTGATTAGAACGTAATAGACCCGAGTTCACCTCTTGATCATTTACGGCAACAATTTTTATTTCTTCAGGTACTGTGACGGTCACTGCCGAAAAAACTGGTGTGCTAAACAGAAACACTGCTGCAGTTGCCGCAATACGTAAACCCATATCCTATACTCATTTTTGGTTGTTTATTAAAAATTAGCTGCACTATGCCGCGTCTAAATGACAATCTTATGACAAAAGCTGGAGCGATACAGCCTGTGTTCTTAGCATTTATTTGGCTAGACATATTACATCACATCTAAATACAACTCGAAGACATAAAAAAGAAGCATCAACGTGCTTCTTTTAAATCTACTTTTTAATCTAAAATTATTTATGCAAAGGTCTTAAAGCGCTCTGCATCATCCATAAAGGTTTTTTCACCTGCAGGAGCTTCAATCGAACCAAATACCAGTTGAGCGCGAAGTTTCCAGTGAGATGGAATCTCGAAAGTTTGTGCGACTTCTTCATCAATAAGTGGATTGTAGTGCTGCAATGAAGCACCAATATTTCTTTCTGCCAAAGCGGTCCAGGTTGCAAACTGTGCAATAGCAGAAGAATGCTCAGACCAGACCGGGAAGTTATCGGCATAAAGTGCAAACTGCTCCTGCATCGACTTCACCACGTTCTGGTCTTCATAAAACAGTGCGGTACCATAACCTGCAGCAAAAGCATTGATCTTGCTATTGGTTGATTCAAATGCATCTGCTGAAACCAGATCACGTAAAGTTTCACGTACAATATGCCAGAAAGTATCATGTGATTGACCAAATAAAATCACCACACGCGAGGTTTGCGAGTTAAAAGATGACGGACTGTGCTTCACCGCATCTTTAATGATTTTCTCAATTTCTGCTTGATCCAGCTCTACATTTTTTCCAATTGAATAAATGCTACGGCGTTGTTTGATTTGATCTAAAAATGCCATGAATTCACCTCTATATATTTTGATTATTAAAAAATCGATAAAGTCATACTACGTGCTTTAAGCACCCAAGACAGGTGCATTTCGATAACAATGTGTTTTATTTATAGAACAATCAGATTTAGATCTGGGTAGCGTATTTGTATCTGATTTTATCCGCAGCTTCCATGCTGTCACATATAAAGTTCTCTATAAACTTTTAATTAAATACTTTGAAACGGTGCTGATCCGGCTTTTGTAATTTTTCTTCTACTGCTTGTTCAATTGATCCAAAGCAAAGTTGGGCTCGCAACAACCAGTTCTTTTCAATTTCAAAATGCTCAGCGACCCTTTCATCAATCAGTGGATTGTAGTGCTGTAAGGATGCCCCTAAGCCAGAATCTGCCAGCGTCGTCCACACAGCAAATTGCGCCATACCGGAAGTTTGTTCCGACCATGCTGGAAAATCTTCACTATTTAATGGCATTTTCTTTTGTAATTGTTGAATCACGGCTTGATCTTCATAAAACAAAACCGTGCCATAGGCAGCAGCACATTGATTCAACTTGATTTCCATTCCTTCGTAAATAGATGCCGGCATATGCTGACGCTGTACCTGTTTCACAATTTCCCAGAATTGATGATGAGAATCTGCAAATAACACCACAATGCGCGTAGTTTGAGAATCATAAGCCGAAGGGCAACTGCGCACTGCTTCCTGAATGATTTCGCCAAGCTAAGTCTGACTATAATGTACCCGCTTACCGAGTTGATCGATACTACGGCGCTTTTTCAATTGATCGACAAAAGTCAGTTCTAAATCACCATTCAGTTTATTTTTTCTTGAAAATTTAAAATCCTTGGTTATATCACTTGTTAATACCTGACCAATCTTATTTAGCAATGCCATTTTCTACCCCACAAAAAACAAGCCAAATCAGCTTAGAAAATCCCCTACAATTATAAGGCCTTTATCAAGATGGGCAGATTTAGTGGTGGTTTTACTGTCGGTTTTTACAACACTCAAACCAGCCAAAAACAACAAACTCCGCACTTGGCGGAGTTTATGTGAAGCATTGCACATTATTTATTTTTCAGTTTCAAATAATGCAGCAACAAAAGATTTGGCAGAGAATGGACGCAGGTCATCAATTTTTTCACCCACACCAATAAAGCGAATCGGCACATGAGTACGACTGGCGATATTAAACAGTACCCCACCTTTGGCAGTACCATCAAGTTTGGTAATAGTTAAGCCCGTCAAGCCTACCGCCTCATCAAACATCTCGACCTGATTAATAGCATTCTGACCAGTACCGGCATCGACCACCAACATCACTTCATGAGGTGCAGTGGCATCGATTTTCTGCATTACACGTTTTACTTTAGTCAATTCCTGCATCAAATGACCTTTGTTATGCAAACGGCCCGCTGTGTCTGCAATCAATACATCCACACCTTTGGCACGCGCACTTTCAAAAGCATCGAAAATCACTGAAGCTGAGTCAGCACCATGACCCTGAGCAACAACCGCAATATTATTACGCTCACCCCAGATCTGGAGCTGTTCAGTTGCAGCCGCACGGAAAGTATCGCCTGCTGCCAACATGACGGTCTTGCCTTCACCTTGCAGGCGCTTTGCCAACTTGCCAATGGTAGTCGTTTTACCGACACCATTCACACCAACTACCAGAATCACATAAGGCGATTTATTCGGATCAATATGCAGCGGTTTTACCCGTGGTGCCAATAAAGCCACCAGTTCTTCCTGAAGCGCTTTATAGAGTGAATGCGAATAGATCAAATCACCACGTGCCGTACGTTCAGTCAGGTTAGCGATAATGGTCTTGGTGGCTTCCACACCGATATCGGCCACCAGAAGCTGCTCTTCGACTTCTTCTAATAATTCATCATCAATTTCTTTACCACCGATCAGGATATTTACCATCCCATCGGCAAGGTTTTTACGGGTTTTGGTTAAACCCACTTTCATACGGCTAAAGAAGCCACCTTTCGCCGCAGAATCTTCATTTTCAGTTTCTGTTTCGACAGGTGCAGAAACTACAGCTGTTTCGCTTGGCGTTTCTACGATAGGCACATTGACCGCAGGTAAGCTCGGTAATGTGACATCATCATCTCCGATATCAGCATCAATCAAAAATTTGTTTTGCCCATTAGATTGCTGTTGCATGCCGAATCCTTGAAAAGCATTGCGTTAAAAACCCAGATTCTACCATAACTTGCCTGCTTTGCAGCTAGCAATGCAAATGCTGGACAAACATACCAAAAAGCTACAGCTCTCGGTTGCTTTCAAGCACACATTTATTAAAAATAACTCTAAATACAACTGCCTATTTCAGGAGATCTAGTGTTCATCACCTTTTTGACTATCTCCTCTTTCTCGCAAATGATCAAACAGATGCTTTATCCACTCGGTGCAGCAGTCTTGCTTAGCCTGAGTTTTAGCTCGGTTCAGGCACAAACCCGAAGCGAATTGTCACGGACTACTTTTGAAACCACGTTAAGTAATGGTTTAAAAGTCATTATTCGGGAAGACCATCGTGCGCCCATGGTAATGACACAAATCTGGTACAAAGTCGGCAGCAGCGATGAATCTGGAAATATTCTGGGGGTATCACATGCGCTTGAACATATGATGTTCAAAGGCACCCATAAAGTACCGAATGATGAATTTACCCGTCTTAGCCGGATTTATGGCGGCAGTATCAATGCAGCTACCTTTACCAATTACACCAATTATTATCAGCTCTATCCTAAAGCCTATTTTCCTATGGCGCTGGAACTTGAGTCTGATCGGATGAGTAATTTACTGCTTCGACAGCAGGACTTCGAGCCAGAAATTAAAGTCGTCATGGAAGAACGGCGCCAACGCACCGACGACAATCCGCGGGCGCAAGCCTTTGAACGGTTTAAATGGATCAGTTATCCGACCAGTCATTATCGCCAGCCGGTGATTGGACACATGAAAACTCTGAATAATATTCAGTTGAATGATGTCAAAAAATGGTATCGGGACTGGTACAGTCCGAATAATGCCATTCTGGTGATTGTTGGAAATGTAGAATCTGAAGCTGCTTTGGCTCAGGTACAAAAATATTTTGCTGACATTCCCGCGCGTCCAACACCAGCACGCAATGATGTACTGGAGTTTGAGCGTTTGGGTTATCGCCATATGGAGATCAATAGCAATGTTCAGGTGCCCAATCTGTACATGACCTGGAATGTAAAATCCCTTGGCACTGCCAAAAACCCCCAAGATGCTTATGCCTTGACCATTATTCGCAGTCTTTTGGACAGTGGCATTTCTTCGCGCCTGCAAGACCGATTGGTACGTGATCGTAAAATTCTGACCTCTGTCAGCGTTTCTTATGATCCCTATAATCGCGGCGACAGCCTGTTTGGTATTTCTGCCTTACCTGCACCGGGCATCTCTTTGCAAGAAGCACAACAAGCAATTCAGGATGAAGTGGATTTACTTAAAACTACAGCGATGACTCAACAGGAAGTGGATCGTATCAGTACCCGCTTTATTTCCAATTTGATTTATAGTCAGGATGATATTGCCGGACAAGCCAAAATGATTGGCAATCTGGAGGTCAATGGCTTGAGTTATCGCCTGATGGATGAATTACCGAAACACTTTGAAAGTGTCAGCATTCAAGATATCCAGCGTGTCGCCAACGCCTATTTTGTCCGTGAAAATCTCAGCACACTTTATCTCTCACCTGAACAAAACACCCAGCAACGGGGATTATAATGCTTCGACTTCGTCCATTTTTGCTTATTTCAATTTTAAGTCTTAGCTCGGCTACCCATGCAGAAAACTATCGGGACCCTCAACCTGACCAAAATGATAATCCGAGTCAGTTACAGTCTATCCCTTTGCTGCAAAGCTTAAAAAATATTAATCAACAACGAGAATTTCAGGCGCCTTATATTCATGATCTAAACAATCGCTACAAAGTACGCACGCTGTTCGTTGAAACGCAGGATCTTCCCATGGTCGATATCCAGCTGACCTTTAATGCCGGTTCGGCCCGTGATCAGGAAATTGCCAAAGGTCTATATGGCCTATCCAATATGGCAGCCAAGTTGATGCGTGAAGGAACGGATAAATATAGCGCAAATCAGGTGGCGGAAGTTTTTGACCAAACCGGCGCACAATTCAGCGTACAAGCCTATCGGGATATGTTTGTGGTTCGTCTGCGTACACTTTCAGATCCGGAAAAACTGGAACCCGCATTGGGCATGCTGATGGAGGTTCTTAAGAATGCATCATTTAAACCATCCAGCATTAATCTGGCTTTAAGCAATACCCAAGTGGGACAAAAACAGCTACAGGAAAACCCAAGCCGACTGATGGATATCCGTTTTTATCGTGCCTTATATGGTCAGCACCCTTATGCAGAACCAATCAGCGGCACCCAAGGCAGCACCAAGAAAATTAACGCAGAATTATTAAAAAAATTCCGTGATCAGTTTTTGGTGGCGCAAAATATGAATATTGCCATTACGGGTAAACTCAGCCCGAAACAGGCACTCGAACTGTCTGAACGCATTGCCGGCAATTTACCGCAAGGGCAAAAAGCAGAGGCATTGCCACAGCCTGAAATCCAATCTGGTTTTGAAGTAGTACATCTACCCTATAACTCGTCTCAGGCGCATGTCACTTTTGGGCATTTAGGCCCAACCCGCTTTACTGAAGATAAACTGGCTTTAGAAGTCGCCAATCGCATGTTTGGCGGTAGCGGATTTAATGCGGTATTGATGCAGGAACTGCGGGTGAAACGTGGTTTTACTTATGGCGCTTATAGTTCATTGAGCTTTAGTCAGGCACCCGGCGTATTCAGCTTTAAGTATTCTACGCGTCAGGATCAACTGCTAGATAGCATTCAGGTCGCACATCAAGCATTTATCAACTTTGTCAGTCAGCCTATTGATACTCAGCGTCTGGAAGAAACCAAAGCAGGCATGTTACGTGCTTTTCCTAATAATTACAGCAGTAATGCCACCATTAATGCCCAGCTAGGCAATATGGGTTTTTATAGTGAGCAAACTGATTATTTATCCAGTTATCCAGAACGCTTGGCTAAAATCACAGCGGCAGATGTACAAAATGCAGTGCGCAAGCATTTTCATCCTGATCGCTTAACCCTAGTCGTCGTCAACAAAGAACTGGATCAAAATGCCTTGAAAATGCGTTTGGAGCGAAATTTAATGGATGCCAATTATTACTTACCAACAAACCCTATGCCTAAGGCATCTCCACAGAGACCGGCGGAAGCTGACGTGCCCGAAGTGATTCCTGCTGATAAGCCTGCATCAATTTAAGGTACTGCCCACGACGGATATGCTGCTGCTCTAACAAGGCGAGTGCCATATCTTGGGTTTGGGGAAGGTTTTGCTGTTTAGACAGTTGTTGAATCTGGGTGACTTGGGAAAGGCTAAGCGGACGATATAAAGCAAATGCGGCTAAAAGTAGAATGATCGCAATAATAAAAATAACCACACTGTTATAAATCTGTTCCAGTTTGATTCTGCTGAAAAATTGGCTTAGTTTTTCTGTATCTATAGACATACACTACCTCAGGTTAGAGGTAGTGTATGGTCGCAGTTACATAAGTTCAAGTCAGCGCACTGAATATTCATAAGAGCTGAATCCTGCTATTTCGAGGACTAATTCATGATTCTGGTAATAATTGTTGAATACAGCACCAATGCAACAACAAGCAATACCAGTGCAATTGCAAATTTACTTAAACCCGCTTCTGCTTCAGGCGGATGCAGACGATCCTCATCTGCAATGCGGACCAGCTCACCATTATAAAGCTTATAAAACTGCTCACGCTGGTTTTCATCCAGCGCACGGGTAAAGTCGTAGACTTCTTTACGTTGTGCCAGTCCATAATCACCCAGATGGGTATGTTTACTGAATATAGCTTGATCGAGTTTTTTACGATGCAAATCGGCAAGTTCCATAATTTGACCTGCAGTCGGAGGCATATCAAATTTCACACCATCTAAAGTTCTTGTCATCATGGCCTTCTCCTTATTGTTTGCTATCCATTTACAATGTAGCTTAATAATATTTATAGTTGTGTATAGTTTAATCAGTTAAACTATAACTTAAGTAAACAAATAAAATCGAATAGTTGACTTTTCCATTATTTTGTAATATTAGTTTAACAATACTAATTTATATTTGTATTTAGACTAAATAGTCTATCCTGTAATCATAATTAAAATTAAGGAGTTTTTATATGATACAACAACTCTCTCAACACGATCTGGAACATCTGTACGCAGATGCCGTGAATACCATTCAATCGCAAATGAACTTTGCTGATGCAGTAAAACAGCTTGAAGAAGCCGCTCGTGCTGGCCATGGTAAAGCAGCGCTTTTTTTAGCAGAACTTTATTATCAAGGTTTCCGTGTAGAACGAGATTCACTCAAAGCCCAGTACTGGCAGAACATGGCCACCATGCAAGCATAAAGAAACGTCACCTAGGTGGCGTTTTTTTATGCCCTTTTTTCAATAAGTAGCAATCAATACATATTTTCTTACGAATCCTTGCAAAGCTGAAACAGTAATTTCATATAAAGTTTCTAGAATAGAGCCTGAACTCCAATAGCACTTTATTCTAATGAAACCACGAAAAATTATTCAATTTGATCCGATCTGCAAAAACTTTCTGTTAAAGATCACGATGCTTAAATCTTTGATGAATTGTGGCGAGCTATGGGGCGCATATCACCAAGGCTGGGCGATGATGCGTGACCAGGAAGACTGTATCTTCCCATTCTGGCTCAATCCGCTGGATGCCAAAAATTATGCCCAGCAACATTGGCCGGATTACATTCCACGTAAAATCAATTCTGAAGATTTTGAAAATGCATTATTACCCACCCTGTCGCGACTGAATGTTACGCCAGCGCTGTTCAATACCAATGGAACCAAACTCAAACTGACTGCTGCACAGATGCGTCATCTGTTTTTTTCGCAACAAAGACTGCACATTGCTTAAATAACATGCTATTTATAAAGACTAAAACCTAAACACTTAGAGATGTTCAGGTTGAATACATACTCTAGGATTAATAATAAATTAACCAATAAGGATGATTAAGCATGACCAATGTGGCACAGGTGCTCAGTGAAAAAATGCATCAAGCTATTTATACCATCCGTCCAGATTCTACCGTTTTAGAGGCCATCACTTTGATGGCGGATAAAGGAATCGGGGCGCTTGTGGTAACCCATGAAGACAACGTGGTGGGGATTTTGTCAGAGCGGGATTACACGCGTAAGATCGCCCTGATGCAAAGAACCTCATTCGACACCACTGTTAATGAAATCATGACCTCTAAAGTGATTACCGTAAATACAGCTACTAGCGTAGAAGACTGTTTATCTTTGATGACTGAACGCCACCTACGCCACTTACCTGTGGTCGAACATGAAAAACTGATCGGTCTGATTTCAATTGGGGATTTGGTCAAAGCGGCCATGGATGACCAACGCAAATTGATTGAACAGTTACAGCAATATATCTCAGGTTAAAACACCATTTAGCTTCCTCTAAGGCATTTGAAGATCACTTAAGTGACACCAAGATAAAGTTTTATATCTGATGCATAAAAAATCCCGGTACGTGTATCGGGATTTTTTTATATGAACATTCTGAATAAAATCAGTTTAGACCTAATTTTTCTGCGACGTAATCTGAGTCTTTATCACCACGACCCGATAAGTTCACCACAATTTTGGTATCTTTTGGCAATTTACCCGCTTCACGAATTGCCCAAGCCACCGCATGCGAACTTTCTAGTGCAGGCACAATCCCTTCTACACGGGACAAGGTCATAAATGCATCCAGACATTCCTGATCGGTTGCAGTCGTATACTCAACCCGACCCAAATCTTTAAGCAAGCTATGCTGCGGCCCCACACCCGGATAATCCAGACCAGAAGCAATTGAATGTACTGGCAATGGCTCGCCTTGTTCATCTTCAAGCACATAACAGGCCATCCCATGTAACTGGCTCGGTTTACCTAAAGTCAATGTTGCTGAGTGCTTGTCAGTATCCAGACCATGACCTGCCGGCTCAACGCCTACCAGTTTCACATCTGGTTCATTTAAAAATGCAGTGAATGCACCCACTGCATTAGAACCGCCACCGACACAGGCAACGACATAATCAGGATTTGCACCAAAACGTTCATTGGCCTGAACTTTAATTTCATCACCAATAATCGACTGAAAATCACGAACCATCATCGGAAATGGATGCGGTCCAACCACCGAACCGATAGCATAGATGTAATTTTTCGGATCTTTCAAATATTCTTCAAAAGCACTGTCGACTGCATCTTTGAGTGTGGCTGTACCGCGAGTCACAGAAATGAGCTTGGCACCCAGAATTTTCATCTTGACGACGTTTGGATGCTCTTTTTCGATATCCACCTGCCCCATATGAATTTCACACGGAATACCCACCAAGGCACATGCAGTTGCCAAAGCAACACCATGCTGGCCGGCACCAGTTTCTGCGATGACTTTGGTCTTGCCCATATATTTGGCCAGTAGTGCTTCACCTAGGCAATGATTAATCTTGTGCGCGCCAGTATGGTTCAGATCTTCACGTTTCAAATAAATCTGGGCTCCACCGAGCTGTTCAGAAAGACGTTTGGCATGAAATAGTGGACTTGGACGACCGACATAATGAGCAAATAGGTCTTTCAATTCATTCTGAAATTCTTCAGTCTGACGAATTTCCTGATAGGCCACATTAATATCATCCATGGCCTGTTTCAGATCGGGTGGAATAAACTGACCGCCATACTGACCAAAAAAACCCTCTTCATTCGGTAACGCAATACCATTAATTTGATGAGCCATAATCATGCCTGAAATTTTAAATAAGAGATAATGAGTGACTTTATACTAGAATAATTTTTTTTAAATCACTAATAACTCTAACTAAAGTCACTTATAGATAAATGGAATTAACGCGCCAGATATTTAGTCATGTCTTCAATGCCTTTCAGCGTCATTGGAAACATATGATTTTCAAATATTTGCTGGATCAGACCAATAGTATGGGTATAATGCCAGTATTTTTCTTCTTCAGGATTCAGCCAAGCGGTTTTATCAAAATGCTGACGTAGACGCTGCAACCAGACTTGCCCAGCCTCATCATTCATATATTCAACCGAACCACCGACAGAATTCAGCTCATAGGGTGCCATGCTGGCATCACCGACTACAATCACGCGATAATCGCGCCCATAGGTATTGAACAAATCCCAGGTATTCATACGTGAACTGGAACGACGGACATTGTCTTTCCAGACATAGTCATACAGACAGTTATGGAAATAAAAATATTCCAGGGTTTTGAATTCGGTTTTCGCAGCACTGAACAACTTTTCACACTGGGCAATATGCGCATCCATCGAACCACCGACATCGAACAGCATTAAAACTTTGATGCGGTTACGACGCTCCGGCATCAGTTGTACATCCAGAATACCCTGCTTAGCCGTTTCACGAATCGTACCATCAATATCCAGTTCTTCGGCTGCACCCTGACGGGCAAACTTACGCAAACGGCGCAATGCCATCTGCATCTGGCGGCTACCCAAAATCTGCTCATCGTCCAGATTGCGGTATTGACGCTGCTCCCAGACTTTCACCGCAGAACGCTTACGCCCCGGCCCGCCAATACGCACGCCTTCAGGATGATCGCCATAAGCACCAAAGGGTGAAGTCCCACCGGTACCAATCATCTTGTTACCACCCTGATGTTTTTTATGCTGTTCGCGCAGACGCTCTTCTAGCATTTTCATCAGCTCTTCCAGCGATCCGGCTTTTTTCAGCTCTTCGCGCTGCTCTGGGGTCAAATGCTTTTCCAGCAACTCCAGATCAAACCAGTCTTTGGGCAGCTTATGCACCTGATTTAGCAGTTCATCCAGATCAAAGGTCGCGATACCATCAAAATAGTCTTTCATGGCGCGATCGAACTTATCGAAATAGCGCTCGTCCTTGACCATGACGGTTTTGGCCAGCTGATAGAATTCATCCTGATCGGCAAACACCAGACCTGCAGCAACCGCCTGATTCAGGTCAATCAGCTCACGAGTCGATACCGGCACGCCGTATTTGCGTAAGGTATAAAACAGTCGCACAAACATGCGTGTTTCTCCCTTAACGACGTGACATAAATGCTAGACGTTCGAGCAACTGCACATCTTGCTCATTCTTGATTAATGCACCGTACAAAGGTGGAATTGCTTTAGATTTATCAGTATTGCGCAGAATATCTTCCGGCATGTCGTCAGCCATGAGTAGACTGAGCCAGTCGATCAGTTCAGACGTTGAAGGTGGTTTTTTTAAACCCGGAATCTGGCGCAATTTAAAGAAAACCTGTAAGGCTTCATTCACCAGTGTGGTCGAGATATTGGCAAAATGCACATCAATGATTTCACGCATGGTGGCTTCATCTGGGAATTCGATGTAATGGAAGAAGCAACGACGCAGGAAAGCATCTGGCAATTCTTTTTCATTATTTGAGGTAATGATCACGATTGGGCGCTGAGTTGCGGTAATGGTCTCGCCTGTCTCGTACACATAGAACGACATTTTATCGAGTTCATGCAGCAAGTCATTTGGAAACTCGATGTCTGCCTTGTCAATTTCATCAATCAGCAGAACACAGCGTTCTTCACTGGTAAATGCTTCCCACAATTTGCCCGGCTTGATGTAGTTCTTGATGTCATAGACACGGTCATCACCCAACTGGCTATCGCGCAAGCGCGATACTGCATCATATTCATACAGACCTTGCTGTGCTTTGGTAGTAGACTTGATGTGCCAGGTGATCAGTTCCAAACCCAGACTTTCTGCAACTTGCTCGGCCAGTAAAGTCTTACCTGTACCCGGCTCCCCTTTGACCAGCAACGGTTTTTGCAAACTGCGTGCAGCTTTCACCGCAAGTTTTAAACTGTCAGTCGCGATGTACTGATCGGTACCTGAAAATTGTTGAATATCAGCAGACATGATTGAACCTTATTTTTTACTTACAGCGGTGAACTTTTCTCGTGAACACGAATATTGCTTTTGTTCGACACATAAGTCGACCAGCAATAGCCAATCACAGATCCGATCCCAATGACAAATAAAATAAGTGACGCATTAATCCAAACCAGGGATTGCTCTTTGGTCAGCACCCCAAATAACAGACCGAAGATCGCAGGTGCAATAGAAGCATTCGCCCCCTCAGATACCGTCGGTGTCAACAGAATGGCAAAGGCCACAATCCACAAAAAACCGCCCATAGGTTTAGGTAGACGTTTGGTTACGCCATACCAGCACCATAAAGCAATCAGGCTGCCGAGCAAATAAACTGCTACGGCAATGCTCTGTTCAGGAATTGAGTCTAATACAGCCACATAACCATTCATTTCACAACTCCTGAATTAACATTAAGCACCGCGTAAACCTTCTGGTGCGACCGCATTTGGATCAATCAAGCCTTCTGGTGGCATTTGCAGGAAGAAACCGCGGGTTTCAATAGAATCCATGACATGCAAGACATTGGCACGTGCCAGTTTACGTGATTCGCTTAATTCAAGATGCATGACAAAAGTCGCACGTCCAAATGCTGCCTGTACTGCTTCAGTCAATACGCTTAAAGGTTCGAATGTTTCAGCTTCGCTTTCATTCGCAGGACGCGCCACATACAGATACATTTCACTTTTTTTACTGGATTTGTAGATAGACACTTGCATATTTCAAACGACTTTTCTGGAAAAACAACCGCAAGGATACATCAAAAAAAAGACAGAAACATTAGCCACGTCTCATGCATCAGTCGTGATTTTGTATAATTGCTTTTTCTTTAACCAATCCTGTAGCTAATCACTCGCTGACTTTCATCTGGGTAGACAGATAAGATTCGTCCTGATGCAATACCTGAATCAGTGGCCGAGTTAATAACTCATAGCGCCACCCAAGCAGATAATCCGGCAGATCCTGTTCATCCTTGTGAAAAACTACATGCTGATACAGTGCATTCAACCATTTCTTGCGCATCAGCACTTCTTTGGGAATCGAGGTTTCATTGACCACATGTTGAATAATTGAATCAATTTTTTCGCCAATATCTTTGGAAGAATGGCGAATTGGACGTGCCAGACGTAAAGGCCAATTTGCCGGCTCCGGCAGGAATTTCAATAAATCTAAAATGGTTTTGCCATGCTCACGAACCACATTCGAACGAATGTCTTTCACATGACTCAGCTGGAAATTATTGCGCGGGAATTTTTCCACCAGATCAATCATGCTGGCATTTTTCAAAATGAAACTGCGTGGCTGATTCAGTGCTTTGGCAATCTGATCACGCCAAACCATTAATTGCTGCAATTGCATCAGCTGACGGCGTGAATGCCGGTAATTGCCGACATCCTGATACAACAAGGCAGTTGGGGTATCTTCGCCAATTTCCTGAGTCAGAAAACGGCAATCTTGCAAGGCAAAATCCAGCAGATCTTTCGAATCCAGATCCTGTTTAATTTTCTCTGACAGTTGCACCAGATAATGCACATCATTGGCAGCATAGAGCAACTGTTCGGAACTGAGTGGACGCGCCAACCAGTCAGAACGGGTCTGGTCTTTTTCGATATCGACTTCCAGCATCTGCTTCAATGCATTTTGATAGCTGACTTGCAGACCATGCCCAAGAAAAGACATGCCAACCTGAGTGTCAAATACATTACTCAGCGATTTCTTCTGGGTATAGTGATAGATCAGGTCGATATCTTCACTACAAGCGTGAAAAATATTCTGCTGTGCGTTAAAAATTTTATTAAGGAACTCAGTCAGATCCAGCGTGGTTCCATCCAACAAATAGACCTTGTTGTCTACGTTAATCTGAAAAACACCCAGCTTAGGCCATAAGGTATCAACCTTGATAAACTCGGTATCCAGCCCATACACTAAATTCTGATCCATCAGCTTCAGTACATGAGTTAAGTCGTTTTGATGTTGAATAAATTGAAACATAGAACTGAGTCTAAGATTAGATTCTCGATAGATCCATATTAACTGATCTATAGAATTTTTGTATAAAAAATAAGGTCAATTCTGCCCTATTTCCCAAAAAATGGCGCTTACTTATCAGGTTTTATATTCTAATTAATATCTTTTTTATATTAAAACTAACAAGATATTTAAGCTCAGCTTACTTCATGCGCATCCGGTTATGTACTGCCTGACTCAAGGTATGGCTATCGACATATTCCAGCTCACCACCTTGAGGTACGCCTTGGGCAATTCGGGTCATCTGGATCGGCAAATGTTTGCTGGCCTCAACCAGATAATGCGCCGTGGCCTGACCTTCTACCGTAGCATTGGTCGCCAGAATCACTTCTTTCACCTGACCATTGGCCAAACGGTGCAATAAGTACGGAATACCGATTTCTTCTGGTCCAATACCATCCAGTGGCGATAAATGTCCACCCAATACATGATATTTACCTCTGAAGCTGCCACTTTGTTCAATCGCCATGACATCTGCAGGTGATTCTACTACGCAAAGCAATTCATCATCACGATCCAGCGAAGTACAGATATTGCAGACTTCGTCTTCGGTCAAAGAATGACAGACTGAACATTCATGAATGTAATTGGTTGCCTCAGTCAGCGCATGTGCCAGACCAATAGCACCCTCACGATTTTTCATGATCATATGCAATGCCATACGTTGAGCCGATTTCGGCCCAACGCTTGGCAAAATGCGTAATGCTTGAACGAGTTGATCAAAACGATCACTAAACATTGCGCATTCTTCCTTAGAACATACCTGCAAGACCAGGCGGCAAACCCATGCCTGAGTTTGCTGCTTTCATTCTTTCGTCAGATACCACTTCTGCCTGACGTGCTGCATCATTCATTGCAGCTGCAATCAGGTCTTCAATCATGTCTGGATCATCCTGAAGTAATTCAGGATTGATTTCGATACGTTTCACCACGTTACGGCAAGTCATGGTTACTTTCACTAGACCACCACCCGCCTCGGCATGCACTTCAGTTTGCGCAAGCTCTTCTTTGGCTTTTTTTACGTTATTTTCAACTTCTTTCTGCATGCGCTGAGCTTGCTGCATCAACATGTTAATGTTCATAAATATCTCCGAACATAAATTTATAAAATTAAATCAGGTCTAAACCGCGACGAATATCCTGGATAATATCACCAATCTCTTCCAAACCAACAGATACGCGAATCAAACCTTCGCGAATACCGGCAGCTTCTTTGGCTTCAGGCGACAATTTACCGTGTGTCGTGGTTGCCGGATGGGTAATAGTCGATTTCACATCGCCCAGATTGCCGGTAATCGAGATAAACTGGGTATTGTCGATGACAGTCCATGCTTCCTCACGGCCACCTTTCACTTCAAAAGACACAATACCGCCAAAACCGCTCTGCTGTTTGGCTGCCAGTTCATGACCGACATGCTCAGGCAGGCCCGCATAATATACTTTTTCTACTTTTGAATGCTGATTCAGAAATTCAGCCAGTTGCTGTGCACTTGCTGAATGTTCACGCATACGCAAACGTAGTGTCTCCAAGCCTTTCAGGAAAACCCAGGCATTGAATGGGCTCATTGAAGGACCAGTGGTACGCACATAGCCAAAAATTTCTTCAAGCAGCTTGTGATTACCCACGACTGCGCCGCCTAATGCACGGCCCTGACCATCAAGGTACTTTGTAGCTGAATATACAACAAGGTCAGCACCAAATTTGATTGGTTGTTGTAATACTGGGGTACAGAAGCTGTTATCAATCGCCAGTAAAGCATCATTGGCATGCGCAATATCGGCGAGTCCATGTATATCGGCTACTTCTGCTAAAGGATTGGATGGAGATTCAACAAAGAGAATTTTAGTTTCAGGCTTGATGGCATTTTTCCATGCATCAAGATCAGTCAAATCGACGAAATCAACACTGACACCAAATTTTGCGACATATTTTTCAAACATGGAAACCGTAGAACCGAAGACTGCACGTGAACAAATCACATGATCGCCGGCTTTTAAGAATGCCATCATCACTGCCATAATGGCTGCCATACCCGAACTGGTGGCGACGGCGCGCTCTGCACCTTCAAGTGCAGCCAGACGCTTTTCAAACATGGCAACGGTCGGATTGGTAAAGCGAGAATAGATATTGCCCGGCTCCTGGCCTGAGAATTTAGCTGCGGCTTCTGCAGCATTTTCATACACAAAAGACGATGTTAGAAAAATCGGTTCGCCATGCTCACCTTCAAAAGTGCGGGTATGACCGGTACGAATGGCTAAAGTTTCTAATTGGTAAGAAATATCGTCTTGCTGGCTCATCGCTTTACCTCAGCCCTCAGGCTGCCTTTTGTAAAAATTTGCCAACATTTTGAGCGCCTAAGCTATTTCAGGTCAAGGCATAATAAGCGATTATTGCTTAGACTTCGATCAATCCTCCCGCGGATACGGATATTTTATTTACATGATTCAGTTAAAACAAAACTTTCAGCGCCAGCAAAAAAAATTGAAACACCTCAGCACCCGGGTGTTTAATGCCTCCTCACTGATCCTGTCGCAAAAAACCCCTTTTGAATATATTGCCGGCACCGAGTTTTGCAAGATTCGTTATTACGCTTCACCTGAGAAAAAATATAAGGAGCCTCTGGTTTTCATCGCACCGTTAGCCATTAATATGGATATCTATGATCTGTATCCTTATCGCTCTCTGGTCAAGCATTTTCAGCATAGCGGTTTTGATGTCTATCTGGTGGAATGGAAACGCTTTAACTTTAAGCACCGTCACCTGAATTTTTTATCTTTTATCGATGCAGCCATTCCTCAATCCATTGAAACCATCTGCAAGCATTCAGGCAGTCAGTTCATTTCCTTACACGGCTGGAGTATGGCTGGGGTGTTTGTCACGCTCTATACAGCCCTGCATTCGCCTGAACATGTCAAGAATCTGATCGTGGTGGGCAGTCCTATCGACAGTTATGCGTCAGGACGTGTCGGCAAACTTTTTTCTACGACCAATAAACTGATTTCTAAAAATAAGAATTTGCAACAGGCCATTCATCAAGGATTGATCCCGAAGCAATATATTCATACGCCGGGTATTGTAAATGCCTTGGGCTTTAAATTACTTGATCCGATTGGCTGGCTAAAAAGCCAGAAGCAGTTTTTGCTGAATCTGGATCATGTCGAAGATGTCTATGAACATGCCACCATGGGGAATTTCCTGAACAAGATGATCGATTATCCGGGCGGGATTAATCAGGACATGGTTCTGCATTTATGGCTGCAAAATCCTTTAAAATACGGTTCTATCACTTTAGATGGTCGTATTGTTGATCTTAAAAATATCAGCTGCTCCCTATTGGTAGGTGCAGGTCAAACCGACCAGATTGTCACAGAACAGTCAGCTAAGCCTTTGATGGAATTGACAAGTAGCCAGGATAAGACGTTTACTCTTATACCGGGTGGTCATCTTGGACTAATGTCGAACCAGAAAACAGCCAATACATTCTGGCCAAAAATGACGACCTGGCTGGTGCAGCGCTCCACACGTCTTGATGCTTAAAGCAGATTTCTCGCACCAGAAAAATATTAAAAATTATCAATAGATTTAAACATATTCAGAGGGTACAGCATGATTCAATCAGTGGCATTTATCGGCCTAGGTGCAATGGGTTTTCGTATGGCAGCACATTTACCCAAGCATTTTGATACGGTCTATGTCTGGAACCGCAGCTTTAACAAGGCAGAGCAACATGCGGCTGAATATGGCACCCAAGCCGTCACACTGGAACAGGCCGTACAGGCAGATGTGATTTTTTCCTGCCTGCCAACTAGCGCTGACGTTGAACGACTTCTGGAAAATCTGTCGCTTAAATCCGGTTCAGTCTGGGTCGACTGCACCAGTGGTGTACCGGATTCTGCCCAAAAATTGGCAGTACAATTGGCTAAACATGGGGTAATCTTTCTGGATGCACCGGTCAGCGGCCAAACCGTTGGTGCTGAGAATGGTACATTAACCGTGATGGTGGGCGGCAATGCAGAGGGCTATGAAAAAGCCCTTCCTGCGATGCAGGCATTTGGCAAGCTGATCAAGCATGTCGGTGAATCTGGCGCGGGTTTTGCAGTGAAAGCCGTAAATAATATGTTAATGGCTGTAAACCTGTGTGCCGTCGCAGAAGGCTTTACTACACTAAAAGCGCATGGGGTAAACTTGCATGAAGCGCTGGATTGTATTAATGCTTCAAGTGGTAAAAGCATGGTGACTGAAACCGTTTTGCCGCAGCGTATTTTAAACCGCAGTTTTCCTGTAACCTTTGCCCTGCAACTCTTGGCCAAAGATACAGGTATCGCAATCGACCTTGCGCGTGAAGCCAAACTTTCTGCACCTGTGTTATCTTTAACCCAGAATCTGATTCAGGCAGCCAGCGACCTGTCGGATAAAAACAGTGATTTTTCCAGTGCTGTGAAAATGTATGAATCATGGAGTAATATTACCATCGAGTAATATCTCGCCATTGAATAATGATAACGAAACCTCATATTGTGACTAGTAGGCAGGCACATATAGTGGATAACCCAGAGGAAACTCTCATGAAGAAATTTTCTGTTGCAGCATTGATTGGCTTTGCAACTTTGTTCGGGGCTTCAACATCGGTTCTTGCATCTGAACAAGAGTGCAAAAAATTAAAAAATGATCATGACGTGATTTATGCGTCTAAAGGTTTCTGTTTCAAAGATCCTGAAGCAAAAGCCAAGTTTGGTAATGACAATTGCTATACAACCAAGCCAAAATTCTCGGAAAAAGAGCAACAACGTCTTGACGCGATCAAAGATCGTCAGAAAGAATTGAACTGTAAATAATTCAGTTTAATAACGCTCAAGGAATGTACTTATGACTTATGATGATCAGAATATTTTTGCACGAATTCTACGCGGTGAACTTCCTGCGATAAAAGTGTATGAAGATGACCAGGTTCTTGCATTTATGGACATCATGCCTCAGGCAGAAGGTCATACTCTGGTGGTTCCGAAAACTCCGGCGATCACTTTACTGGATCTACCACCTGAAGCTGCAGCCTATACGATTCAGATCGTACAGAATGTTGCAAAAGCCATTGAAAAAGGTTTAGGTGTGGACGGTATCGTGCTGATGCAATTATCAGGTGCCGCAGCGGGTCAGACCGTACCACACGTACATTTCCATCTGGTTCCTACCTCTTTGCACAATCTGGGCAAACATGCCGCACAGATGGGCGACCAAGAAAAAATCAAAGCGCTGGCCGAGAAAATTAAAGCTGCCCTTTAAGCTATTCTTAATACCTAAAAATGGAGCCTCGGCTCCATTTTTTATGTCTAGTGTATTTCACTCTTGATTAAACCACTCAAATATCAGTAAAAGTCACCTAGCCTATTTTTAGGTTTTGCAGCAAACACCGAACTTAGCTGCATTTGTATTAATCCTGCTAATCCCACTCATAATCCTATAAAAAATAAGGCAATGATTGTCTTTAATATTTCTGAAATATTTCCTTAATCATATTGACTTATTTGTAATGAATACTTGGCACCAATAGAGCAGTAGATGTTTCAAAACAATACTGAAACTTGTTTTTAAGACGATGAATAAAAAAGTCTTTATTGGAGCAACACATGAAAAAAACGTTATCTGCATTAGCAATCGGGGCAACAATTTTAACACCAGTGATGGCAGCCGCGGCTGATGTTAAAGTGTATGGTCGTGCACACGTTTCTTTAGATTATCTGGATGATGGCCAGGATTATAACGAAGTAGGTCTTTCTTCAAATTCTTCACGCTTGGGTTTTAAAGCTGAACAAAAATTAGAAAATGGTATGACCGTATTTGGTCAAATCGAACAGGAAATTAACTTTGCAAGTGGTTCTGCAAACGATGATGTTGAATTTGCAACTCGCGATACTTTTGTTGGTTTAAAAGGTGCTTTCGGTCAAGCGCGTATCGGCCGTTTTGACAGCCCATTCAAAGTAGCACGTGGCCCGGTCAACTTCTTTGGTGATATGGTCGGTGATGTTCGTAACGTCACACGTGCTGGCAACTTGCGTTTTGATGAACGTAATAACAATACCATTGAATATAAATCACCTAAGTTTGGCGGCGGCTTTAATGTTTTAGCAGCACTTTCTTTACACGAAGGTAATAGCCCTGATAGCGTGTCAACGTCTTCACCAAAAACTACTGTAATTGAAACTGTGAATGGTCCAGTAACAGTAGTCGTACCGGGAACCACAACTACTACCAATAAAGATAATCGCGATGATAAAGCATACGACCTCGCTTTAACCTATAAAGAAGGTAAAGTTGATTTTGCTGCTGCCTATGAACATTATGAAGAAGATGCAGGTCGTGGTGAGCGCGATGGTTTCCGTATCGCAGGTGCTTACAAAATCACACCTGAATTCAACTTGGGCGGTTTATACCAATTCCTTCAACATGATAATTCTGAAGCAAACCCAGATGCTCAAGTATTTGGAGTAGCAGCTGACTATAAATTTGCACCAAAAACGTATCTACGTGGTCAAGTGTTCCACCGCGATGTCGATGCAGATGATGCAAATGCAACATTATTGGCACTTGGTGTAGAACATCGTTTAGACAAAGCAGTACGTGTATATGCAAACTTGGCAACTGTACTGAATGATGAAAATTCAAACTTAACACCGTGGGCTCAAGCACGTTCAAATAACGTGGGTGGTGCACGTGGCGAAGATGCAACTGGTCTATCTCTAGGCATGCGTTACGACTTCTAAGTCTAGCCACCCTCACCAAGCTTAAAAAGAACATGTTTCCAGCATGTTCTTTTTTTGGCGTGTTTTTTATCAATATAAAATGATGAGAAAGATTGTGACACTGATATTCAACCCTTATAAAACCAACCAAAATAGTTTGATTAATTTTATTCTTTATTTTAAAACCAAGCATTTTAATCAGATTAAAAAGCATTAATCCAACTAAAACAATCTACATTCAAATATATAAATATAAGCATTTTAGTCGGATTTAAAAAAACAATAAAATTACATAAAATAATAAAAAATATTTAGAATAAATTTTAACTCATATAAATATATATCTATTATTTTCAAATATTTATAAATATATATTTATTTAAATTGTATCGTCTATTTATTTTTTAGTTACAATAGATTAATAATATACAACAAGTCACAGACAGGCTTAGTCGAATGAGCTTAGTTCCCAAAAATCTAAACCAGAGAGTGGTTAGAGAAATAACCGCTATTTTAATTATCAAGGTTATTTTACTGATGATCATTAAAAATATCTGGTTTGATGCGCCTACGATTCCTAAAAATTTTGATAACCAAGTCGCCGAGCGTATCGCCGGCAATCCTTCCCAAATCCAGGAGACACGTTGATGATTTCTGAAAGCGTGGTCGATCTCTCGCGGTTCCAGTTCGCCATGACCGCGATGTATCACTTTATTTTTGTTCCACTGACTTTAGGCCTGGCTTTTCTGCTTGCCATTATGGAAACCACCTATGTGATTTCCGGCAAAGAAATCTATAAAGACATGACCAAGTTCTGGGGAAAACTGTTTGGTATTAACTTTGCCTTAGGGGTAACCACAGGCCTGACCATGGAGTTCCAGTTCGGAACCAACTGGGCTTATTACTCGCATTATGTCGGTGATATTTTCGGTGCACCGCTGGCGATTGAAGGTTTGATGGCCTTCTTCCTTGAATCGACCTTTATTGGCTTGTTCTTCTTTGGCTGGGATCGCCTGTCCAAAGTGCAACATCTGGCAGTGACCTGGCTGGTAGCTTTAGGTTCGAACATGTCTGCGCTGTGGATTCTGATCGCCAATGGCTGGATGCAAAACCCGGTTGGTTCTGTATTCAACTACGAAACCATGCGTATGGAAATGGTGGACTTTGCTGCTCTGATATTTAACCCGGTTGCTCAGGTTAAATTTGTGCATACCGTATCTGCCGGTTATGTCACAGGTGCCATATTCGTCCTGGCTATTTCAAGTTACTACATGCTGAAAAAACGTGACTTGCCGTTTGCACGCCGTTCTTTTGCCATTGCAGCCATCTTCGGGCTTGCTTCTACACTTTCAGTGATTTTACTGGGTGATGAATCAGGTTATGAGCTAGGTGATGTACAAAAAACCAAACTGGCAGCGATTGAAGCAGAATGGGATACTCACCCTGCACCTGCACCATTTACTTTGTTCGGTATTCCGAATAAGGAAACCATGACTACAGATTATGCAGTGAAAATTCCTTATGTAATGGGTCTGATTGCTACACGTTCTATGATGTGGTTCTAGGATTTTAGACCACGCCTATAAGTGATAATCTACTCCCCAATAAGCATGGGAAATGCTTGTTTTTGGAGTCAACCATGACACGAAGAAAACGTCGTAATCATTCAGCAGAGTTTAAAGTTAAAGTTGCTCTCGCAGCAATTAAAGGCGACCACACACTCGCTGAACTTTCTACTCAATTCGACTTACATCAAAACCAAATAATTGATTGGAAAAATCAACTGCTTGAGCAATCAATCAATATTTTTTCACGACCAACAGCACAACAAGAACCTGAGATTGACCTCAAAGCTCTACATGCCAAGATAGGACATCAGGCATTGCAAATTGATTTTTTAGAAGGTGCGCTCAGAAAAATAGGGCAGCTGAGCGGCAAAAAATGATCGATAAGACCCATCAACTTTCGGTACGACAACAATCGCAATTGATTCAAATCAATCGCAGTACGTTGTATTACAAGCCCAAAGAGATTTCATCAACTGATTTGAGTTTGATGCGTCTGATCGATGAAATTCATCTCGACTACCCATTTATGGGCAGTCGAATGATACGAGATATGCTACAGCGTCAAGGGCATCAAATAGGTCGGCGTAAAGTCCGACGTTTAATGCGCTTGATGGGAATACATGCCTTGTATCCAAAACCCAATACCAGTAAGCCTAATCTTGCACACCGTATTTTCCCATATCTGTTGAAAAACATGGTCATCGATCACTCTAATCAAGTCTGGTGTACAGATATCACGTACATTCCTATGGCTAAAGGCTTTGTCTATCTGTGTGCAATTATAGATTGGCATAGTCGTAAAGTACTGGCTCATCGAGTATCGATCAGTATGGAAACAGACTTTTGCATAGATGCGTTGCAAGAAGCAATTGTGAAATATGGTTGTCCTGAGGTGTTTAATACAGACCAAGGCAGTCAATTCACAAGCGAGGCATTTTTGAATGAGTTAAAATTGCGAAATATCCGTATCAGTATGGATGGGAAAGGACGATGGATGGATAATGTAATGATTGAGCGTTTATGGCGCAGCGTGAAGCATGAGGAAGTCTATTTGAAGGCTTACGATACGGTTAAACAAGCGAAACAATCAATTGCTGAATATTTGGATTTTTATAACATGATACGTCCTCATTCAAGTTTGAATAAGGCAACACCGGATGAATTTTATGATCAACATTTACTAAAAGTAATGGCAGCATAATTTAAATATTTAGAGCGGATTTATCACTTATAAAACTGAATTGAGTGGTCTAATTAACGGAACCACATTACTACGACTGAACAAGTTACAGGTATTAAGGACCTGCTGGTTCAGCATGAAGCGCGTATCCGTAATGGTATGGTGGCCTATTCGCAACTGGAAAAATTACGTGCTGGTGATCAGTCTCCAGAACTGAAAACCGCTTTTGAAGAAAGCCAAAAAGACCTCGGTTACGGTCTGCTGCTGAAGAAATACACGCCAAATGTCGTTGATGCCTCTGAAGAGCAAATCAAAGCAGCTGCTAAAGATACCATTCCACACGTACCAAGTCTGTTCTGGGCCTTCCGTGCCATGGTTGCTTCTGGCTTCTTGATGCTACTTCTATTTGCACTGGCAACTTTTGCGGTAGCAAAACGTAATGCTGAAAACAAACCATGGTTATTGAAATTTGCATTATTTGCACTTCCTCTGCCTTGGGTTGCTGCGCAAACTGGCTGGTATGTGGCAGAAGTAGGTCGTCAACCTTGGACCATTGGTGAGGTATTACCGACGCATCTTTCAGCATCAAGCTTAAGTACAGGTGATGTCTGGGGTTCAATCCTTGCATTGGCAGCATTCTATACCGTGTTACTGATTATCGAGATGTATCTGATGATCAAGTTCTCACGTCTTGGCCCAAGCTCACTGCATACCGGTAAATACCATTTTGAAAAGCTTGCAGCTGCAGAGAAGGCAAATGAGGAGACTCACGCATGATCGAATATGAATTATTAAAAATCATTTGGTGGGTGCTGGTCGGCGTATTGCTGATTGGCTTTGCCCTCACCGATGGCTTCGATATGGGCTCCATGGCGATCATGCCATTTGTGGGCAAAAATGATAGCGAGCGCCGTGCAGCGATCAATACCATTGCCCCGCATTGGGACGGTAACCAAGTCTGGTTTATTACTGCCGGCGGTGCTTTGTTCGCTGCCTGGCCAATGGTCTATGCAACCGCCTTCTCTGGCATGTACTGGGCACTGTTGCTGGTACTGTTTGCCCTATTCCTGCGTCCGGTCGGTTTTGACTATCGCTCAAAACTGGAAAATACCAAATGGCGCAATTCATGGGACTGGGGTCTAGCCATTGGTGGTGCAGTGCCTGCATTGGTCTTCGGTGTGGCATTCGGCAACATGTTCCTGGGTGTACCATTTACTTTAGATGAAACTGTACGTTCTACTTATACTGGTAGCTTCTTTGCCCTGCTGAATCCGTTTGCGATTGTCTGTGGTCTGGTCAGTTTATCGATGCTATGTGCACATGGTGGTGCATGGTTAATGCTGCGTACAGATGGTGACCTACGCCAACGTTCTGCCAAAGCAACGCAAATCATGGGTCTGGTTTATCTGGCTACCTTTCTGGCAGCCGGTGCATGGTTGTATTTTGGTGGTATTCAAGGCTATACCTTGGTTACACCTTTTGATACCAATGGTGTTGCCAATCCGCTTGCAAAAGAAGTATTGACCAATGCTAATCCAGGCTGGATGAACAACTATTCGACTTATCCAATCACGATGGCAGCGCCTATTGCCGGCATTTTGGGTGGCTTGATCATTGTCTTGGCAGCAGGTAAAAACAAAGCAGGCCTGAGCTTCCTGGGTTCATCTCTGGCTGTCATCGGTGCCATCCTGACTGCCGGTTTTGCCCTGTTTCCTTTCCTGATGCCTTCAAGCATTAACCCGGTTGCAAGTCTGACCATGTGGGATGCGGTATCTAGTAAAAATACCTTAACCGTTATGACCGTTGCTGCCTGTATCTTTGTTCCACTGATCCTGATCTATACCACTTGGTGTTATTACAAGATGTGGGGCGTGATTACCAACAAACACATTGAAGATAATTCACATAGCCTGTACTAAGGCTATGTCTTAAGGAGAGACAACTATGTGGTATTTTGCCTGGATTCTGGGTGTACTGATGGCATGTTTTGCCAGTGTGATTGCTGCTATTTACATGGAACAACACCAAGACCTGGATGAGGAATAAAACATGACAGAAGCTGCGCTTGAGAAAACCGTTGTAGACAAGAAACCAAACAAATTTGCGATGATGATTTCCTGCCTCCTGGCTTTTCCTCTCGCAGCCGTGTTATTGGTTCATCCTTCCGCAATGCTGGATGCCAATGGTGAATATAGCCATAGTGCCATGATGTATATCATGATTGGTATTTCTGGAGGCTTTGTCCATGGTGTTGGCTTTATACCGCGCCACTGGTTCTGGAAATGGTTGTTTAGCCCTTTCCTAGCATGGCCTTTAATGATCTGGGGTTATTACACCTGGTTTCTCAGTTAAAGTATGAAATTAAAAAGCCCTCATTTGAGGGCTTTTTAATTTCATACGAATTCTAAAATATTCTTCTTTTTTCTTCTGGCCAAAACAGGATTTTTAAAACAACTTATTTTAAGTATATAAAAAGCCGGAACCAGTCCGACTTTTAGAATGATTTATCGATGGGTATGAATCGACATCACAATGCCCATCCCGGCCAGCATGGAAATCACTGCCGTTCCACCATAACTCATGAGCGGTAATGGATCTCCAGTTACAGGTAAAATCCCGCTCACCATGCCTGAGTTTAAAAATACAAAGAAGAAGAAAGTCAGTCCCATGGCTCCAGCATATAAACGGCCAAAGTTATGAAAGCTGTTTAAACCAATCATCAGACAGCGAATAATAATGGCAGTGAATAAACTAAACAGCAGGAAAACACCGATAAAACCGAATTCTTCGGCATAAGTCGACATAATAAAGTCAGTATGATGTTCAGGCAGATAACCTAAATGTGATTGGGTACCTTCGGTATAGCCTTTGCCCGTGGAACCACCTGAACCAATCGCAATTTTGGACTGGATGATATTCCAGCCTGCACCCAAGGCATCCGATTCCGGATCAAATAACGTGGTAATACGTTTTTTTTGATACTCTTGTAATACAAACATCCATGCAGCCGGAGCTGCCACGGCTACTGCAGCGGCTGCACCACCAATCAGACGCCACGACATCCCACTTAAAAATAGAACAAAAATACCGGGAATCACCAAGCCAATGTTCAAGTCAGGCTGAAGCGCCACCAAAACAAATGGTACGCCCAATAAAATCAGAGCCCCCACAATATGCAAAAATTTGGGAGGAAACGGCTTACGTGCAAAATACCATGCCATCATCAAAGGCATCGCAAATTTCATCACCTCACTCGGTTGCATGCTTCCTACCCCCGGCAAGGTAATCCAGCGGGTTGCACCCAAGCGTTTTTCACCAATCACAAAGACCAGAAGCAGCATGAAGATCCCGAAGGCATACAGGTATGGACTAATCGCCTGATAGACTTTCGGTGGAATCTGCGCACAGATAAACAGCAGCACAAAACCAATTCCAAAACTGATCGCCTGACGTACCACCATGCCAGAGTCTTCGGATGTCGCGCTATACACCACCATTAAACCCAGGATTGCATTGAGAACTAGAAAGCACAATAACCAGGGATCAAGGTGCAACTTGGTCCATCGAGATGAATCTTGCGGGTTAATACTACGTCCATCACGCAAAGAGTGACGTAAAAACCGATACTGCTGTGAAGGTATCATTGGCCAAAAGGTGAAAAAGAATGATGGCAAAATTATAAGTGAAAGCTATAGCGAATAGATCGCTATAGCCAGATTTATTCTGCTTTTATTTAAATATTATTTGAATATATTTTTAAGCCTGAGCCTGTAAAATCAGTTTGGCCAGTTCCAGATCGTCCGGATAGGTAATTTTAATATTATCGGAACGCCCTTGTACTACACTCACCTGTTCGCCGATATGTTCCAGCGCACTGGCTTCATCAGTAATCGTAGCACCATCTTGCAAAGCCTGCTCAATCGCCCGTTTCAACACACCTAGCTTGGCCATTTGTGGTGTTTGTGCCTGCCATAGCATTGAGCGATCCACTGTTTCCTCAATATCAAAATTGGTTACTACACGCTTAAGTGTATCTCTTACTGGAATCGCCAGAATCGCAGCCTGATCATTTGTAATCGCCGTATTGACTAACTGTTGCAGACAATCCAGACCGACACAGGGACGCGCCGCGTCATGTACCAGCACCCACTCATCTTCAGAAGCGATTTGAGATAAATACGTGAGTGCATTTAACACGGAATTCACCCGCTCGGCACCGCCCAGACAGAAATGGGCTTTCTCTTGACTGGAAAATGGCAGCATTTTTGCGACGTTGTCCTGTTCACCAATCGCCAGGACATAACCCGCCAAAGGCAGTTGATTCAGACGAGCCACCGTATGTTCAAGAACAGTTCGCTCTTGAATCATCTGATATTGTTTCAGTTCTGTTTTGGAGAAACGGCTACCGGAACCTGCAGCTGGAAGAATGACCCAAAGTTTAGGGTGTGGTTGGTGCTTCGGCTGACTCATTGGTTCGCAGGTCTACTTTAAAATTAGGATTAAGATAGATCGGTTTATATTGAGTACTGATCGTGCTCATTTGAATAAAAGTTTCGCGTGGCTTAATCAGACCAAGATCTAAACGCGCATGTTCTTCGATGGCTTCAATACCATTCTTCAAATCATAAACTTCTGCCGCCAGAACGCGATTACGCTCTTTCAGCTCATCATTCAATTCCATCTGTTGCTGGATTTTCTGGGTCAGTTGCTGATGATCATGATAACCACCTTCACCAAACCAGTATAAATATTGAAACCCTGCGATCAAAATGATCGCAAGGCCCAACAGTACTTTACTCGCAGTCGAGTCGAATACATTTAACATTGACATAAGTCGCTTAGTTCAAACCTTTGAACTCAGCTTTACCGCGATATGCAGCATTAGTCAATTCTTCAATACGAAGTAATTGATTATATTTCGCTACACGGTCAGAACGGCAAAGTGAACCAGTCTTGATTTGACCCGCTGCTGTACCTACTGCAAGATCAGCAATCGTTGAATCTTCCGTTTCACCTGAACGGTGTGAAATTACAGTAGAGTAACCATTCTCTTTCGCAAGGTAGATGGCATCTAAAGTTTCAGTCAAGGTACCGATCTGGTTGTATTTGATCAGAATCGAGTTACCCACTTTTTCGTTGATACCACGTTGCAGAATTTTCGGGTTCGTTACGAACAAGTCGTCACCAACCAACTGGATCTTGTCGCCAAGAATAGAAGTCAGGTAAGACCAGCCTTCCCAGTCAGATTCGTCCAGACCATCTTCGATCGAGATAATTGGGTACTGGTGTACAAGACCTGCCAAATAGTCAGAGAACTGGTTGCTTGTGAACGCTTTGTTGCCTTCGCCAGCAAGAATGTACTGACCATTTTTGTAGAATTCTGAAGATGCACAGTCAAGCGCAAGCATGATGTCAGAACCTGCTTTGTAGCCAGTTTGACCAATTGCTTCAAGAATAACTGTGATTGCTTCTTCGTTTGAACGTAAGTTCGGCGCAAAACCACCTTCATCACCTACCGCAGTGTTTAAACCTTTTTTGTTTAAAACTGATTTAAGTGAATGGAAGATTTCAGCACCGGCACGTAGCGCTTCAGAGAATGAAGTGAAGCCTACTGGCTCAATCATAAATTCTTGAATATCGACGTTGTTGTCTGCATGTGAACCACCATTGATGATGTTCATCATTGGTACAGGCATGGTTAGAATCGTTTGACCGCGAAGATCTGCGATGTATTGGAAAAGAGGAATTTTCTTTTCTTCAGCAGCAGCGCGAGCAGCAGCCAAAGATACTGCCAAAGTTGCGTTTGCACCTAGTTTTTCTTTGTTTTCAGTACCGTCAAGCGCGATCATCGTGTTATCGATGTCTTTTTGTTCGAATACTGATTTACCGACCAAAGCGTCACGGATTAACGTATTTACGTTATTTACCGCAGTTTTAACGCCTTTACCTAAGTAACGCGCTTTATCGCCATCACGAAGTTCTAAAGCTTCACGAGAACCAGTTGAAGCACCAGATGGTGCACATGCACGGCCAACTACGCCAGATGCTAAGATTACGTCTGCTTCGATGGTAGGGTTACCACGAGAGTCCAAAATTTCACGTGCACGAATGTCAACGATTTGGCTCATGAACTATTCCTCAGTTGATTAATATGAGCTGCCTATACGGCAGCGCAAGAGTGATAAACTCAGTGTGTATCTAACTTTTCGAAACCTTTAACCAAGGTATCCAATTCTTTTAGCTGTGCCAGGAACGGCTCAAGCTGAGACATGCGCAGCGCACATGGACCATCACACATGGCTTTTTCCGGATCTGGATGTGCTTCCAAGAACAAGCCTGCAAGACCCGTTGCCATACCCGCACGTGCAAGCGTTGTAATTTGCGCACGACGACCACCGGCAGAATCTGCACGGCCGCCTGGGGTTTGTAAGGCATGGGTTACATCAAAGAACACCGGGACATTCATTTCTTTCATGATGTCGAAGCCCAGCATGTCTACAACCAGATTGTTATAGCCAAATGCCGAACCGCGTTCACAAATGATCAGCTTGTCATTTCCGGCTTCCAGACACTTATGCAAAATATGACGCATTTCGTGTGGAGCCAGGAACTGGGCTTTTTTGATGTTGATGATCGCATCGGTTTTTGCCATTGCTTCAACAAGATCCGTCTGACGGCTTAAGAAAGCTGGCAATTGAATAATGTCTGCCACTTCTGCAACAGGAGCCGCTTGGTACGGCTCATGCACATCGGTGATGATCGGTACATTAAAGTGTTTTTTAATGTCAGCTAACCACTCGAGACCTTTTTCCAGGCCAGGCCCACGGAAAGAGTTCAGGCTTGAACGGTTGGCTTTATCAAAGCTGGCTTTGAACACATAAGGAATGCCCAAACGTGTGCAGATATCGACATAAGTCTCTGCGATTTCAAAAGCCAGGTCTTTAGATTCAAGTACATTCATTCCGCCGAATAATACAAATGGCAAATGATTTGCCATTTGTATATCGCCCAAACGTACAATTTCTTGTGGTTTTAATTGCGACATTTAAACTTCCCTAGTTGTGTCCTACGCACCGATTATTTGGTTTTTTGGTACTGCTTTTTCGCAGCATCAATGAAACCGGCAAACAATGGGTGACCATCGCGTGGCGAGCTGGTAAATTCCGGGTGGAATTGTACTGCAATAAACCAAGGATGTGCAGGAATTTCAACAGTTTCTACCAAATGCTGTACCGGAGAATAACCAGAAATCTTCATGCCTTTTTCTTCCAGCACTGGGATATAACGGTTGTTCATCTCGTAACGGTGACGATGGCGCTCGATGATTTCTTCAGAACCATAAACTTCTGCAGTTTTAGTCCCTGCAACCAGTTCAGATTTTTGCGCGCCAAGACGCATCGTACCACCCAGATCAGAATCAGCAGAACGTTGCTGAACTTCACCACGCTCATCTAACCATTCAGTAATTAAACCAATCAATGGAGATTTCGTTGAACGGTTAAATTCAGTCGAAGTCGCATCTGCAATACCAGCAACATTACGTGCGTATTCGATCACAGCCAACTGCATACCCAAGCAAATACCGAGGAACGGCACACCGTTCTCACGTGCGAACTGAATCGCCTTCATTTTGCCTTCAGTACCGCGCTCACCAAAACCGCCAGGAACCAGAATCGCATCAGCATCTTTCAATACTTCTGCTACATCTTGGCTTTCAAGCTCTTCAGCGTTTACGTAGTCAATCTGAACTTTCACACGGTTTTGAATACCCGCATGTAGAAGTGCTTCGTTGACAGATTTGTAAGCATCTGGAAGTTCAACGTATTTACCAACCATTGCAACACGTACGGTGTATTCAGGATTCAGCAGTGCTTCTACAACGTTATCCCAATCTGTTAAGTCAGCTTCAGGAAGATCGTTATAACCAAAACGTTCACAAATTAAATCGTCAACATTTTGTTCGTAGAATGTACGTGGAATCTGGTAGATCGAACGTGCGTCTTTACATACCACAACGGCACGTGCTTCAACGTTGGTAAATAATGCAATCTTACGCGTCGTATCTGCATCTACATCGTATTCTGTACGGCAGATGAGAATGTCTGGCTGAATACCAATCGACAGGAGTTCTTTAACAGAGTGCTGTGTTGGTTTGGTTTTTAATTCTGCTGCAGACTTAATGTATGGGAGTAACGTTAAGTGCATTAACATGGTACGTTTATGACCAAGTTCAACCATTAACTGACGTACAGATTCCATGAATGGGAGAGATTCAATGTCACCTACAGTACCGCCGATCTCTACGATCGCAACGTCATAACCTTCGCCTGCACGAAGTACACGCTCTTTGATATTGTCAGTAATGTGTGGAATAACTTGCACAGTACCACCCAGGTAGTCACCACGGCGTTCTTTGTTCAGAACATCCTGGTAAACACGGCCTGATGTGAAATTATTCAGTTTGGTCATTTTCGCACGACGCAAGAAACGTTCGTAGTAACCCAAGTCTAAGTCTGTTTCAGCACCATCTTCTGTAACAAAAACTTCACCATGCTGGAATGGGCTCATTGTCCCTGGATCGACATTAATGTATGGATCCATTTTTACCATGGTCACTTTTAAACCACGAGCTTCTAAAAGTGCAGCAACAGAAGCAGCTGAAATACCTTTACCTAGTGATGAAACTACACCACCAGTAACGAAAATAAAATGGGTCATTGGGTTTCTCGTACAATCGAGCCTAAATCGGCCTGCAATGTTGCGCAATTTTACTTTACCTTGTACCTAGAAAGCAAAGTCAATCCGCATCAATTCAAAGAACAATAAACAATTGACTATTCTAACAGCAATTCCTATAAAAAATTACAGTAAGTTCATATGATTTCTATCTTGCATTTTGCTGCTATAATAGTGTATCCACTCCACACTTTTATGTTTGATGCAATGATGATGAAGAAACTTTTAATCTCCACCCTAATCCTGACTGGCCTGACATTAACTGCGTGTGTAAAAAAAGAAGCACCAAAAGAAGAAGAGCAAGTAGAAGTTACTCCAGCATCTGAAATCTCGACTCCAGAACCAACGCAATTTGAACCGCTTGAACCTGTAGAGCCAGCGGCAATTGAAGAGGAAGTAGCGCCAACGGTTGAAATTCAACGTGAGCAAACTGAAAACACCACGACTGAAATCCGTCGTGAAATCAAAAAACCAGAAACTACTGAGCCGGCACCAGTGCCTGAAACCCGCGAAGAACCTGCGTCAAAGCCTGCTGCGACCACATCTAAAACCAATTCAAATCCAGAAAACAAGTCTGAGGATGATGCGGTTGCTGACGCAATTGCCGCAGCGATGCCAGCACTTGACTAATTACAGTATCATTCATCAAAAAACCCAGCAGATGCTGGGTTTTTTATTGGAACTTTTTAAGCGGATACTGTTGCCGGTGCACGAGATAAGTGAATCAAATAGTCTGCCATTAGTCGGGTAGCCCAAGATTCGGTTTGCATCAAGCCCTGATAAAAGCCGCAATGACTGCCTTTTTTGGTGGTAATCACCATAATATTAGACATCGCCCGAATTTTTTCTTTATAAGGTTCTAAATTTCGGATGTGACAAACCGGATCATCCTCCGCATTTAAAATCATCAGTGGGATTTTGACACTTTCAAACACATAAATCGGATTGGTTGCCTGAGTATAACTGGCATAATCCGCAAATCCGGCCAGTTCAAAATAGAGTTTTTCAAATTCGGACAGATCTTTAACTTCTAATAACTGTTTCCAGCTTGGGCAGACCTGCCAGGTTTCTTGATAAGGATGAATAAAGCGCTTAATCAGTTTTTTGGCCATGACTTTACTGTAAAACGGATGCACATTGGCAAAACCGGTTTCAGTGTTATAGCCAGGGCATAAGGCAAAAGCCGCTTTGAGTGGGGTTTGTTCACCTTCTTCGCCCAGATAACGCACTAACAATCCCGTACCCGCAGAAGATCCAACCCCATAGAGATCGGACTGAGGAAATCTGTCCTGTATATACAAGAGCTGCTCACGCAAATCCTGAGTTGAACCAAACAGGTTCATTTTAGGCACAGGCATGGGTAAGTCTGCATGACCACGGCGTAAACACAATGCCACACGCCAACCGGTATGTTTATGCAGATCACGAACCAGTTCACGCATCGATTCAGGAGAACCGGTTATCGTATGCAATAAAACAATGGTAGGGGTATTTGCAGGAAGATCCAGTCCATACCAGGCAATACCGGTAATTCCGCCATCTGACATTTTCAGCTGTTCAAGCGCGTCATATTTCAGCTTAATGGTACGTTTTTTAATTAAATCGAAATATAGAATATGTGCGTGTGCATTAGCTAACCACGGCGTAGGGCGATATTTTTGTTGCAGCTGCGGTAAGCGTTCAATGAGTCCCGAAAATACACCATTCGGATTGTAATACAGGGTCGGCTCGTCTGCTCCGCTGAAACGATCCAGATATTCACTGGAAAGCTGACCCAATTTTTTAAGCAACATTTTCATCTGTCATCCCCCTCTAGTTGTACTAGCTGTGATTTACAAATTTCATGCCGACTTGAATCAATAGTTCGAATTAAGTTTTAGCTTGGAATGATTGCATCCGCTGGCCCATCTGTACAGCCAAGGCCTCAAGTCCGGACTTAGGTCGAATCATGACTTCAAAATCAATCATCTGACCCTCTTCATTAAACTGAATCATGTCAACTCCCTTTAGTTTTTTATCGCCCACATTGGCAGAAAACTCAAGTACGACATTGTTACCATCTTCACTTATAAATTCACGGTGATAAGTGAAGTTTTCAAAGACTTGAATGACATTGGTCAAAATAAAAAATACCAACTGTTTTCCAGGATAAGGCTGAAAAGCCACAGGCGAACGAAATACCACTTCTTCAGCAAGCAGCTCATTCAAGATCGACATATCACGGCTTTCTAGCATCTCATGCCAGCGTGCAATGGATTTTTTGGTATTTTCGATGGTCATTTTGAATTCCTTTTTTGTTATTAAAAAATTAATCTCCCTCACCCCAGCCCTCTCTTGCACTTCGTTTAAAGCAGTACTTTAAACTCGTTCAGGGAGAGGAAGATAACACTTTTTATACCGATTTATCCCTCTCCTTTTAGGAAAGGGTCAGGGAGAGGTTAATAAAGTTTGGCTTTTTAAATTAAATCACCGCCGCCAATTCAGCACCCTGACGGATGGCACGTTTGGCATCCAGCTCACCTGCTTCTTTCGCCCCACCAATCAGATGCACATTTTTACCCGCCGCTTTTAGCTCATCAAACATGGCGGTATAAGATTCCTGACCAGCGCAAATGATCACGTGATCGACTTCTAGTACCGCAGGTTTGTCATTTACGATTATATGTAAGCCCTGATCATCAATTTTTTCATAATTGGCGCCCGCAATCATTTTTACATCACGGTGTTTTAAACCAGTACGATGAATCCAGCCTGTGGTTTTACCCAAACTTGCGCCGACTGAAGCGGCTTTACGTTGCAATAAATAAATTTCACGTTGCGGTTTTTCTACATTTGCAGCTTTTAAGCCACCGACATTTTCATAGTCAGTATCAATACCCCATTCATCATAGAATTTTTCCGGATTGATACTGCCACTTTCTCCTTCATGACTCAGGAATTCGGCTGTATCAAAGCCAATACCACCTGCACCAATAATGGCAACTCGCTGACCCACTGGCTTACGTTCTTTCAAAACGTCCAGATAAGACAATACTTTTGCATGATCAATGCCTGGAATCTCAAGCTGACGCGGTGTCACGCCTGTTGCCACCACAATGTCATCAAAGTTTGACTGAGCCAGCTCTTCCAGACTCGCCTTATGATTCAGTTGCAATTTGATACGTGGCTGTAATTCAATCTGGCGTTTGAAATAACGCAAGGTTTCATAAAACTCTTCCTTGCCTGGAATAGTCTTGGCAATATTAAACTGTCCACCAATCTGAGCAGCGGCTTCAAATACCGTCACCTGATGACCGCGATTTGCCGCATATACAGCAAAACTTAAACCTGCAGGACCTGCACCAATCACGGCAATATTTTTTGCCACATTGGTTTCTTTAAAAATGAGCTCTGTTTCATAGCAGGCACGTGGATTGACCAGACAGGTGGCAATTTTCATTGAGAAAATATGATCCAGACAGGCCTGATTACAACCGATACAGGTATTGATCTCATCGCTACGACCCTGCTCCGCTTTCAAGACAAACTCAGAGTCTGCCAGCATTGGGCGGGCCATGGAAATCATATCAGCATCACCAGATGCCAATACATATTCAGCCATTTCCGGAGTATTAATACGGTTTGAAGTGATTAAAGGAATCTTCACCTGACCTTTCAGCTTACGCGTGACCCAAGTGAAGGCTGCACGTGGCACTTTGGTGGCAATCGTCGGAATACGCGCTTCATGCCAGCCAATGCCAGTATTGATAATGGTCGCACCGGCTTTTTCAATTTCTTTGGCCAACTGGATGACTTCTTCCAGAGTTGAACCGCCTTCGACCAGATCCAGCATAGATAGGCGATAAATAATGATAAAGTTCTCACCGACCATTTCACGGGTACGGCGTACGATTTCAATCGGGAAACGGATGCGGTTTGCATAGCTTCCACCCCACTCATCATCACGATGGTTGGTACGCGCGGCAATAAACTCATTAATCAGATAGCCTTCCGAGCCCATGATTTCTACACCGTCATAACCGGCATATTTAGCCAGCTTGGCACAATTGGCAAAATCATCAATGGTTTGTTGCACTTCAGCCGAAGTTAAAGCATGGGGTTTGACTGGATTGATCGGTGCCTGAATTGGGGATGGCGCGACATTTTCGGCCTGATAAGAATAACGCCCGGTATGTAAAATCTGCATGGCAATTTTCCCGCCCGCCTCATGTACGGCCTGGGTAATCACCTTATGCTTTTCAGCTTCTTCAAGAGTGTCAAGTTTGGAACCACCATGAAACGTCACCCCATCATCATTTGGAGAAATCCCGCCGGTGACGATTAAAGCGACTCCACCTTTGGCACGCTCTGCATAGAAAGCTGCCATCCGATCATATCCGCCGGGTGCTTCTTCAAGACCAACGTGCATGGAACCCATTAATACGCGGTTTTTAAGTGTGGTAAAACCCAAGTTCAATGGGGCAAGTAAATTCGGATATTTAGACATTTCAACTCCTGAGCATGCGTTTAGGCTGGCTATTGTTTTAGCAACTGGCAGTTTGATCCCTCAATCTTTCCAGTTTAATGCAACTTGTTGCACTAATTTATATGCCAGAATTGATTTTTATGCAACATGTTGCATAATAATCCCGAGTCACTTTTTTGAGACGTTTATGTCTTTAGCGCATGTTTTATTGACCAGCCTGATTGAAAAACCTAGCACCGGAATCGAACTGGCTCGCCGTTTTGACCGTTCCATGGGCTTCTTCTGGAATGCCACTCATCAGCAGATTTATCGCGAGCTGAATGCCATGCTGCAAAAAGGCTGGATTTCGACGATAGAAGAGGAAGACTCGAATAGCCGCAAAAAAACTTATCAGGTAAAACGTCTGGGCCGGGAAGAACTGGCCAACTGGATGCTACAACAAAGCCCACCGGCACAACTGCGCGAAGAACTAATGGTACGTCTGCGTGCCGAAGCCCAACTTGGTGGCAATAACACCTTGGCAGAACTGGAACGCCATCTGGAACTGCATAAAGAAAAACTGAAAACCTATCAGCAGATTTTTGCCAAAGACTTTGCTCAAGCGGACAAAACTGACCGTACCTTATATATTCATAAAATGATTCTGCAACTGGGAATTGATCAGGAACTGGGTTGGATTTCCTGGCTGGAACAGGTTATTCCGCGACTGCAACAATTTGACGCACAACAATTATAAATACGGAGACACACATGCCCTTTTATCGCATGCCCGATGGTGAACAGCTATTTGTACGCGAATACGGTCGGGGACAGCCGGTACTGGTACTCTCTGGACTTGGCATGCTGAGCTGGCAATGGAAAGCTTTTCTCTATCCGCATCAGAAAAATTTCCGTTTCATTATTCCAGAATGGCGCGGCTTTGGGGCTTCCAGTCGCTGTAAAATTCCGCCAGATAGGGATGCGATTTCCAGTCACTGGTTGGATATTCAGTCGGTAATTCAACAGCTCAATTTAGATAAATTCATTGTGCTTGCTTACTCTATGGGCGCAACCACAGCAATGCACGGCATACATTATGGCAACTTTTCCAGTCAGATTTCTGCTTATTTACATATCGATCAAACACCTAAAATTCCGGTCGATGATGCTTGGGCTTTTGGACTTTTTGGTCCACGTCATCAGGAATTTATCGACATCCTGCAGCAGCTCTCTGCCCTACTTGCACAATACCAGCAAGTTGAATTGATCCGCGATCTCGACATTTCGGTACGTAAACAAATCGCTGCCCTATGGCTAAAGTTTATTCAGCTACAAAATGAACAAAAATATAGTCTGAAAGCTTTCGCATTTATCCTAAATCAACCTCGCCTGCAAAGCCTGTTATTGCCTTCCAGCCGGGTGGATTATATGGCGTGGTATATAAACAATTATTTATATCATCGTGAGGATTATCGTAAGGCACTAGCCCAGCTCAGCTGCCCAGTGACTTTCTTTAGTGGCGTACAATCCAAGTTGTATCCTTTTGAAGGTCAGCGCCTGATTGCAGAAAGCCTGCCTAATGCCAAACAAATAATTTTCAGAAAATCCGGCCATACACCTTTACTGACTGAACCCTTAAAATTTACCCGAGAACTTGGCATCTTCTTAAAAGAAAATTCACAATCTAGCACTTCAGCTGCCTAAAGATTCAGGAGATAGAACAATGAAAAAGCTGGTGGTCTTTTCCGGTGCAGGCATGAGCGCCGAAAGTGGCATTAATACTTTTCGCGACAGTGATGGACTTTGGGAACAGTATCGTATAGAAGAAGTGGCTACACTTGAGGCTTGGGCTAAAAATCCGCAACTGGTACAACGCTTTTATAACGCCCGCCGTAAAAATATTCTAGAAGCACAGCCAAATGCTGCCCACCAAGTGATTGCGGATCTTGAAGATAACTTTGATGTGCATGTAATCACCCAAAATATTGATGACTTACATGAACGTGCCGGCAGCTCCAAGGTGATCCATTTACATGGCAATATTCGTCTGGCCAAAAGCTCAGGCCCTGATGCACAAAGCACGACCGAGTTTTATCCAATTGAAGGTTCTGAATTAGATTTAAATCAACACTTTTGTAAGGCAGGCTATCCGCTGCGTCCTCATGTAGTCTGGTTTGGTGAAGCCGTGCCCGCGTATGAAGAAGCTCAAGAATGTATACAGGATGCCGATATTTTCGTAGTGATTGGCACCAGCCTACAGGTTTATCCGGTCGCCGGGTTAATTCATGAGATTCCTGCGCACTGTGAGGCCTATTACATCGACCCGAAAGCCGAGCAGCAGCATTTACCTGCACATTTTCACAAGATTACCCAAAGCGCGACCGATGGCATGCAAACATTGCTAAGTTTACTTAAATCCGGGAATTAAAATTTTTTTATATGTGCATTCTCTGATTGACAGTATGCAACAATCAATTTTTAATCAGCTTATCGTTGCAAGAATGGAATTAAACCATGCTGTCTGATCTGGATGACTTTTACTGTTTCGCTCAGGTGGTGGAACATGGCGGCTTTAGTGCAGCCGAACGTGCAACCGATATTCCCAAATCCAAACTTAGCCGCCGGGTGTTTAATCTGGAAGAGCGTCTGGGTGTACGTCTGATTCAGCGCAGTTCGCGTCATTTTGCCGTCACCGATATTGGCATGAATATTTATCGGCATGCCCAAGTTATGCTGAATGCTGCACAGGCAGCGCATGATCTGGTTGACCATCTAAGCACTGAACCGCGCGGAACTATTAAAGTCAGTCTGCCAGTGTCTATTGCCCAGAACGAACTGGCAAAAATTCTGCCGGATTTTTTGAAAAAATATCCTGAAATTAAAGTTCAGATGATGATCACCAATCGCCGGGTCGATATTATCAATGAAGGCTTTGATCTGGCCTTACGTGTCCGTTCCAGCCTGGATGATGACCCGAATCTAGTGATTCGCCAGTTTGAAAAAATTGAGCAACATCTATTCGCCAGTCAAGGTTACTTAAACGAATTTGGTGAACTGAAAACCCCTGAGCAACTGGCTGAACATAAAATCCTGAGTATGGCCGAAGACCATACCGAGCAGTTTCTAACCTTACAGAATGAACAGCAGGAACAGAAAAAAATACGTGTCAGTCCAACGGTCATGGGGTCTGATTTAAATATGCTGGCACAACTGGCCGCGTCAGGCTCAGGCATCACTTTGTTACCTGATAACGTGGTCGAGCAGTATGTAGCAAGTGGTGAACTGGTTCGGGTACTTCCTGACTGGAAAGCACCACATGGTATTTTCCATGTGGTTTATCCTTCACGTCGTGGCTTATTGCCCGCAGTACGGGTCTTTATTGATTATCTGGTTGCTGAATTAAATCAGCGCTAAGTAATACGCTTTTTAGAAAAATGGACAAAAAAATAGCTCATTCTTGGGGAAAAATGAGCTAGAGAAACTGTCACTACAGCATAGTAAGCGAAAAAAAGGGAACCTATGTATCTGATTCTTAGTTTAATCAGATATAAAATCCTAAACCACTGTTTAATGTAGTGTTTTGTATTTTTTCGTCAACAAGCACAAGTGAGTTGTAATTTATGTAAGTGGATTAGCTTAATAAAGATCATTCAATCAATATTTTAAATCTCCGGATACTCACCTGTGCCTTCAGGCCAAGGCGACAAGACTTCAAACCCGGTTTCGGTGACATAGACCATATGTTCCCATTGGGCAGACCAGGATTTATCCGTGGTGACCACAGTCCAGCCATCTTTCAACTCTTTGACGCGGGCTTTACCCATATTCACCATCGGCTCAATGGTAAACACCATACCTGAGACCAGTTTAATGCCCTGACCCGGCTGGCCGTAATGCAGAATGTTTGGCTGTTCGTGATAGACCTTGCCGATGCCATGACCGCAATATTCACGCACAATGGAATAGCCTTCACGCTGTGCGACCGTTTGAATCGCATAACCAATATCACCCAAGGTCGCGCCCGGCTTCACCGCATGAATCCCGGCCACCATGGCTTCATAAGTGGTATTGACCAGTCGCTTGGCTTCTGAAGATGGTGTTCCAACATAGTACATCCGGCTGGTATCACCAAAATAACCGTCTTTAATAATGGCCACATCAATATTGATAATATCGCCATCTTGGAGAGCGACTTTTGATGATGGAATGCCATGACAAACCACTTCATTCGGTGAAATACAGGTGGTTTTGGTATAGCCATAATAGCCAATATTGGCTGGCGTCACTTTTAATGTATTGACAATAAAATCATGACAGAGATCATCCAGATATTCAGTCGTAACACCTGGCTTGACATGCCCCCCGATCATCGCTAAAACCTCTGCAGCCAAACGCCCAGATATCCGCAGTTTTTCAACATCTTGCTCAGTCTTAAGACTAATCGCTGGAGCTCGCATATACCTATCCTCACTATGAATCCCTGAATTATAATCCCTTTTTTGCGAAATATGTCGCAGTTGTTGAGTTTCAGCACAGCAATTTTCCTTGAAATAGGAATTTTCACTGCTGTTTATTTATACAAACAATAACTGACATATTTTGATATCAAGTGCAGATATTTTTTGAGCTTATAAGGAAAAATATATTTTTCAGCGAATTATCAAACATATATTTCTACCAAGATTTGAATGACCGGTTATATGATCCGCAAACTCACTAGAATCAAGGCTTCCAGCCTTAAAATAAACTCCAAAAAATTGGACATATACACTAAAATCGCTTTCTTTTGTTCTATTGATCTCCCTTTATGACAAGTCTGCGTACTCGGGATATTGTCGCCCTAGGTTTTATGACCTTTGCACTGTTTATTGGTGCGGGCAACATTATCTTCCCACCGATTGTGGCTCAACAAGCCGGTGAACACGTATGGCTCGCTGCTTTAGGTTTCCTTATTACAGCAGTCGGCTTACCCGTGATTACCATTATTGCGTTGTCTCGCGTTGAAGGCTCCATTCAGGCACTAAGCTCGCCTCTGGGCAAAGCAGCCAGTATTTTGCTGACTGTAATCTGTTACTTAGCTGTTGGTCCTTTATTTGCGACGCCACGTACCGCAACCGTTTCTTATGAAATCGGTTTTTCATCTTACTTTGGCAATGAATCTGGCAGCCTGCTCATTTACAGCATCATCTATTTTGCTGTGGTGACCATCGTGTCTTTATATCCAAACAAGATTCTGGATACCGTCGGCTATTTCCTGTCGCCACTTAAAATTATTTCTTTGATAATTTTGGGTGTAGCAGCCGTGATGATTCCTGCCAGCAATCCGCCTGCAGCGATCGATAATTACGTTACCAGTCCAGTGACTGAAGGCTTCGTAAATGGTTATTTAACCATGGATACTTTGGGCGCTTTAGTTTTCGGTATTGTGATTGTCAAAGCCATTACTTCACGTGGTGTAACGGATAAAAAACTGATTACCAAATATGCGGTTAATGCCGGCATTATTTCTGGTATTGGTTTAACTCTGGTGTATTTAAGTCTGTTTAAACTTGGACTGGGTAGCCATGAGATTGCCCCAAATGCAGCCAACGGTGCCATTATCCTGCATGCATATGTACAACATGCTTTTGGCGATATGGGTGCCTACTTCCTGTCTGGCATGATTTTTATTGCCTGTATGGTGACTGCAATTGGTCTGACCTGTGCCTGCGCTGAGTATTTCTCCAGCTTGACCAAAATCCCATACAAGATCTTTGTATTTATTCTGGTGGGCTTCTCACTGGTGATTTCAAATCTGGGTTTAACCAAACTGATTGCCGTTTCGGTTCCAGTCTTGAGCGCGATTTATCCGCCTGCCATTAGCGTCATTATGCTGAGCTTCTGTGCAAACTTCTTTAAGAAACCATCTCATGTGATTGCGCCAGTGACCCTGGTAGCCTTTATCTTTGGTATTTTTGACGGATTAAAAGTCGCTGGTTTTGAATTGCCTGCATTCCTGCAAAATTTACCTCTATCAGAACAGAATCTGGCCTGGTTTATTCCATCCATGATTGTATTGCTGATTACAGCTGTAATTGACCGTATTAGAAACTAAAATTTCTAGGATGTCTGAAGAATCGTATTTTTACCCAAAATCCGGTTTGAGCGTGATCAATAATTGTCAGGTTTTACCCAAACGGACATTTATTGTTTCTTAATGATGACATCAAATCAATCACCGCTGTAAATCTTGATACTAAGATTTTCTATAAAATATGATGTATAGAATTGCACTTTAATTATTTTATTTTTTATATAAATATAAACAAAACTTTTAATTTCCTGATTTTAGATACCTATTGTTGCTAACTTAAACCAAGTCCCCCTCCGAGTCATACGCAGGTTTACAAAGTATTGATTAACACTACATATCTTTGGCGTAGAATTTGCATTTTCTATCTGGTCGCATTAATTAAATGATGACTACATCTTATTTCCAAAACTAACTGGAGGTGACATCTGAAAATATAATTCTTGCCTAATCAAGTGATTATGTAGTTATACGACTAAAGATGGCCATTTTGACTGTAAAAGCCTGCCACAGCAGTTGCAAAGGTCCAAATTAAACAGTACAACTATATATTCAATTCTGACTGATTAAATCTGCTTTAATCTTCAATAACATAAATAAATGGGAGGGATGGAGATGTTATCATTACATTTCAACAAGCAAGTCTTCATTGACGCTCTTAAAGCCAACAACACCAATCTGGTGACATTTATATGCACCACTTTTGCACTCATGCTGACTTTAACCGTCCATTGCTTAATTCAAGGTAATTTAAAACTTGAATACTTTGGCTATGCACTGATTGTCTCAGCTGCGTTTTTCCTATGGGCTGCCATAGACCAGAAATACCGATAAACAAATTTTAAATTAGCCCAGATGGATGATTTGGCCAGTCATCCATCTGGTGAAAAAAGTGTTTTGACTTTCAATCATTCCAGCATCATTTCAGAATAACAATAAAGAGAAGATCAGAATAATCTGATAAATGCCCCATAGAGCAAGATCCCCGTCCCGCCCAATTCTGCGACAATTAAACCCAGCATGGCGAAAGTCATTAAACTTCCTGGCAAATGAAACTTACCCAATTGATGCGGCTGTTTAAACTGATTCGTTGTGTCTTGCAGGAAACCATGCAACATATAAGCGGCAATCGAGAAGCTGAAAAATATTATATTAATGAGTACGCAAATCAGATTCACCATACTCGGCAATACTGAACAATAGGCCAATACTGCCAGAATTAAGGTCGCAGGTGCATAAAGCAGGCTGCTACGATGGGCAATATCGACATAATAATGTGCACGTGACTGAGGCGATTGACGAATCTGCCAATATTTCCAAACGCCGGTGAACATCCCGATCCACAAGAAGATTCCACTAAAAATAATGCCGATTTTAACGGCCAGCTCAAGTTCCATTAGCTGCATAAGATCATTCCATGTTTATTATTTGACTGACTTTAAAGTCATGTTTTCCCCGAGCTACCCTGCTAAAAATCTATACAGTAAAAGCTTCATCAGGATTCTAAAAAATATAGTGTAACGTATGTCTGAATTTGAAACATTGACTCTCCAGTGCCAAGATGGCTATCGCTTAAGTGCACGTTTTTATGCAGCAATTTCTGAAACTGACAAACTTCCAGTATTAGTCTGTCCAGCAACTGGCATTACCAAACAGTTTTATCATCAGTTTTGTGTGTGGTTACAAGCTCAAGGCTATGCCGTTATGGTCTTTGATTTTCGCGGGATTGGTGATTCACTACATGGCCCTTTGAAAAATTCAAAAGCCAGTATTGTGCAATGGGGGCAACTGGATATACCGGCCGCGATTGATGCTTTATCAACGCGTACAAATGCAGAAAAAGTGATCCTACTTGGACATAGTGCCGGTGGTCAGCTTTTAGGTATTGTGCCAAATTATGATAAAGTCGCAAAAGTGGTGGCTGTCTCTGGCTCTACCGGACATGTGAAAGGACTCAAAGGCAAAACCAAGTTACTTGCGCCAGTGATGTTTAATGTCATTTTCCCACTGGCTCGCATCACTAAAGGCTATGGCCCAACTCAAGTGATTGGTATGGGTGAAAACCTGCCTAAAGATGTGGCTCGCGAATGGGCGCAGTTCTGTAGTAAACCGGGTTATGTAATCAACGCGATTGGTAAAAATATTGCACCATCCCATGATTATCATGCTCAAATCACCTGCCCTGTGACTGCAATCTGGTCATCTGATGATGAGATTGCCACCGAAGCCAATGTGAAAGATTTACTACGTTTATATCCAAACGCAAAAACCCAAATAATTGAACTTAAACCTAAAAGTTATGCTTATAAGGCCATTGGTCATATGCTGATGTTTAAAAAATCGCATCAGAATTTATGGCCGGTGATTGAGCAACAATTGGCTGTTTAAATCAGATTTAGATGGTTATTTGCAGGCTGCTGTGTTCTAATACGCTTAGTTTGAGATGAGCCTCTTACAGTATATGGGCTTGACCTATATACGACTAGCCCCTAACCATGGGGCTTTTTATTGTCTGAATATTTTAAAACGTATATAAAAATGGGCTGACGATAACGCCAACCCATGTCTTTCTTTATCGAATTAAATATTATTTTGTCTCAATGTCATAAACCCAATTTCGTGCCTGTTTGTCTGTGGTCGTTTCACAAACATAATAGTCGTGATCCCATGAATTAGGATGGAAGATTTCCTTTTTGGTATAAGTGACATTTTTGCCTTTTTCGACACAGATAAAACTGTCACCTTGGTCTTTGACTTGGGTTCCATTGAGGAAACCACCAATACAGAGGAATCGAGATTGTTTTGCCATTTGGTTAGATCAACTTTTACATCACTAAAATATGTGGTGATTAAACGATTTATTGAAAATACTGTAAAGCGTAACCAAGAAAAATTCTAACCTTATCAAGAAGCAAATTTATTCAGCATTTTTTCTATGTAATAATCGTAGTTACCCAATTGCTTTGACCAAAATGTATTTTTTTCAATTGATTCTAAAAATTGGATAGGATCAATTTTCACTTCATCTTTTTCAATATAAAATTGCTCATCAACAAGTTTTTGCATAAATTCAGATTCACAATTTGATGTAATGATGACTTCATCTAAAGATACTTTTAAATGATCACCAAAATATTCATGATCAAACTCTAGTGTAGTATCAATAATCCAAGTATGAAGTACGACTTCACTTATGTCATCAAAGAACTCTTTTAAAAAATATTTTTTAATATACTCAACTTTTTTATCCAACTGATAACTAGCTTTATTCAAGGTGAAGTTTTTATATTCATAAATTTCCTGAATACTACTTCTTATATATGTAGATTTCACTTCTGCCACAATGACATGATTTCCATGAATTGCTATTAAATCAATTTCACCAACATCTTTAAATTCAGGAACAAGTTGAGGAAATACTTCAAAACCTAAATGATGCATTTTTTCTGCTAGAGTTAACTCAATCTGATTAGTTTCTCCCTTCAATTCAAATCTATTTTTATGTAATTTACGAAAGTAGTTGGTCATAGTAGTATTTAAATTTTGATATGCTGTAAGCCATGGAAATTGAAAAATAAAGTCATCAATCTTATAAAATGGTTTTTGTTGGAATGTAGACACATCATCATTGTCGTACAAATCACAACTCCAAAAACTTAGAATCTCATCCATTTTTTTCTTTTTTATATTATTAGAAGCCCCCTGAACCCATGAAGACATTCTTTTTATCTTCTCTTCTCTTTTAGCGAAAGTAAAAGGCATCCTATTTTCGCCAATTACAAAACCATGCATAGTAAGCTGTGTTAATGCATCTAATTTATCTTCAGAATTAGGTAAAAAACGCATAAATTTTTCAATATGATCCTTTAAATAATGTGCTTGTGATAAAGTCATGGTAATCATTGTTTCAAAAGCATTGAGCTTTTGGTTATTGATACTGAATTCTGTAATCCCATAAACTTGGGCTAACTGCTCTTGAATACCAAAGGCTTTTGACAATGCAATTGCATTAGCTTCTAAATTATCACCTGTATTTATGATGCTATAAATTGCGTCAGATTTTAGTAATTTTTCAGCCCCTACACCTAACCAATAACTTATCAATAAAGCATTTTTCTCCGACCAATTATCCTTTTTCTCTTTTGTATTGGTATAAATCAATTCTGAGTTGTTGAGCTTGTAATTTACTTGCTTATCAAAACAGAATGACTCTAATACATTTCTTTTATAGTTAAGGATCTCAATTTTGATAGCTACAAGCTTTTTATAAAACTCATACTGATCTTGAAGAAGTACACTCATACCCTCACCAATCAAGAAAGGCATTAACTTATTTCTCAATGCCAATGCTAGCGATTGTTCTGTTAATTTTTTAGTATTTTTTCTAGAAGTTTTGACAATATGATCAAATGCTTTCCAAACCGTTTCTGCTGAGTTATTTTCAGTACTATCAAATTGATAAGGTAAATGTGCAAAATAATCTTGATTAGGAATTAAATACTGATAAGCGTATAAACTGCCAAAAGCCATAGCAGTAATTTGACCAACGTTGATTGTATTTTTTATCTCTTCATAAATTTCCAATCGATGCTTATATTGTGATTGTAAATGTTTTACAGTCTGAAAAAATATATGCAGTGCGTCGATTTGTATTTCTTGATCAATTTCTTTTAAAACATTCCAAGAATTATGATCTGATTGTAGGATTAACCCAGACTGACGTACCGCTAAAATAAAGCTTTGAACATCTAGTTTTAAATAATTTACACAGACATTTTTATCAACACCCCCAAATCGCAAATATTGGCTCAAAGCTAAAATGTAGTTTTCACTTTGAACTTCATCAACTGTAAGTAACTTAATAAAATTTGATTGCCAAAACATATCAAACTTATTTTTGAATAATCCTATCTTAGGTTGTGTACTTTTATATAAAAGTTCTTTAACAATTTTTTCTTTAGCTTTTTCCACACTAAGTTCTAAAGCTAAATGTTCAAATTTTTCTTCGTAATAATTTTTCATAAAAAAATAAGGGCTGATTAATCAGCCCTTATCTTATACCGCTTATTGCTTAATTAACAAAGAATTAAGTCAACTGAGCAGCAGCAATTTTCTTCGTATCAACGTCTTTAGCGGCGTTAGTATATTCGCTCATCTTGTCGAAGCTTAAGTATTGATAGATGTCAGCTGACATGCTGTCAATTTGAGCTGCGTACTGTTGGTATTCTTCTGGAGAAGGCAATTTACCCAATACAGCAGCAACAGAAGCAAGTTCAGCAGAAGCCAGGTAAACGTTAGCACCTTGACCTAAACGGTTCGGGAAGTTACGCGTAGAAGTCGATACACAAGTCGTGTTCGGAGCTACACGTGCTTGGTTACCCATACATAATGAACAACCTGGCATTTCAGTACGCGCGCCAGCTTTACCATAAATGTTATAGAAACCTTCTTCCATCAACTGATGCTCGTCCATACGCGTAGGTGGAGCAATCCACAAACGAGTTGACAACGCACCACCTGGAACTTTCTCAAGTAACTTACCAGTCGCACGGAAGTGACCGATGTTCGTCATACAAGAACCAACGAATACTTCGTCAATTTTCGCGCCTTGAACATCAGAAAGAAGTTTCGCATCATCTGGATCGTTCGGGCAGCAAAGAATAGGTTCTTTGATGTCTGCAAGATCGATTTCATACACTTTCGTGTATTCAGCGTCAGCATCCGCTTTGATCAGGCTTGGGTTAGCCAACCATTTTTCCATGTTCTCAACACGACGAGCCATAGTACGCGCATCGCCATAACCTTCAGAAATCATCCACTTCAACATGGTGATGTTTGAACGAAGGTATTCAGCAACTTTCTCTTCAGAAAGCGTGATAGAACAACCAGCAGCAGAACGTTCAGCAGAAGCATCAGAAAGCTCGAATGCTTGCTCAACAGTCAGGTCAGTTTCCATTTCTGTTAAGTCGATCTCAAGGATACGACCAGAGAAGATGTTTTTCTTACCTTTCTTCTCTACAGTTAGGTCGCCTTCCTTAATTGCGTAGTAAGGAATTGCATGTACAAGGTCACGTAGCGTGATACCAGGCTGCATTTTACCCTTGAACTTCACAAGTACAGATTCAGGCATATCAAGAGGCATAACACCAGTTGCTGCAGCGAACGCTACAAGACCAGAACCCGCCGGGAATGAAATACCGATTGGGAAACGAGTATGCGAGTCACCACCAGTACCAACGGTATCTGGAAGAAGCATACGGTTTAACCAAGAGTGAATAATACCGTCACCTGGGCGTAAAGACACACCACCACGGTTCATGATGAAATCAGGAAGCGAGTGTTGCATTTGAACGTCAACTGGTTTTGGATACGCAGCTGTATGACAGAAAGATTGCATAACAAGGTCAGCAGAGAAACCTAGGCAAGCCAAGTCTTTCAATTCGTCACGCGTCATTGGACCTGTTGTATCTTGCGAACCAACAGTGGTCATCTTAGGTTCACAGTAAGTACCTGGAAGTACGCCTTGACCTTCAGGAAGACCACAAGCGCGACCCACCATCTTCTGAGCTTGAGTGAAACCTTTGCCAGTTGCAGCAGGTTGAACCGGAGTACGGAACATTGTAGATACTGGAAGACCTAAAGCTTCACGAGCCTTAGTCGTCAAACCACGACCAACGATCAGGTTAATACGACCGCCAGCACGTACTTCGTCTAGAAGTACTGGAGTTTTAAGTTCAGCTTCAGCGATTTGCGCGCCGTCTTTGAACGCAGTTACTTTAGCAGCAGCGTGATCGATCTTAAGAACGATTTCGTCGCCCATGTTCATGTTAGCAACATCGATCTCGATCGGTAACGCACCAGCATCTTCCATCGTGTTGAAGAAAATTGGAGCGATTTTAGAACCTAGGCAGTAACCACCGTCTTTTTTGTTCGGGATGTGCGGAATGTCATCACCGAAGAACCAAAGTACAGAGTTAGTTGCAGATTTACGAGATGAACCTGTACCAACAACGTCCCCCACGTAAGCAACCTGGTTGCCTTTCGCGATCAGTTCTTTAATCTGGTTAAGTGGACCCACTTCACCAGGAACTTCTGGATTGATCCCGTCACGTACGTTTTTCAACATTGCATTTGCGTGCAATGGAATGTCTGGACGGCTCCAAGCGTCTTGTGCAGGTGACAAGTCGTCAGTATTGGTTTCGCCAGTTACTTTGAAAACGGTCAGTTTGATTTCTTCAGGAACGTCTTTACGGCTAGTGAACCATTCAGCATCAGCCCAAGACTGCATAACTGCTTGAGCATTTGCGTTACCAGCTTTTGCTTTATCAGCAACGTCATGGAATGCATCAAATACAAGAAGCGTTTTTTTCAATGCTTCAGCTGCAAGTTCAGCAAGCTCAGCATTGTCTAAAAGTTCAACTAAAGGTGCTACGTTATAACCACCAAGCATAGTACCTAGTAAGTAAACAGCACGTTCTTTAGAAACGAGTGGAGAGGTTGCTTCGCCTTTTGCCAATGCAGCTAAGAACGCAGCTTTTACATATGCAGCTTGGTCAACACCTGCTGGTACACGGTTTTCAAGCAAATCTACCAAGTATGCTTCTTCACCAGCTGGCGGGTTTTTTAGTAGTTCAACTAATGCAGCTGTTTGGGCATCGTCAAGTGGCTTCGGTGGGACTCCGAGTGCGGCACGTTCTTCAACGTGTTGGCGGTAAGCTTCTAGCACAGTGTTATTCCTCTTTTTTAAAAAATTACTTATGAATTCCTGCTTATTCCAAGCTTCATAAATAATATGGACTCCGAAATTTTACTAAATTTCCAGTTAAAAGTTAATGCAACTCAAGTGTTTCTTCGTGATGCTCGTTATTTTATAACTAAATGATGCTCTTAATGATTATTCCATAATCAGTTCCAGCTTACACCACACGAAACAAGCCCATGAATAGGCCCTTTTAACTGAATTTAATGCATAAAAAAGGCAACCCTGATGTTGCCTGATTTGAAGTTAAAAAGATACTCCACCTTAGTGTACAGTGGTCGAGTTTAAATACTGCTGATATGAGTCTCGGCAGCCTTGGAATTTCACCACGCATTCATCTTCATAGGTGCTACTGTGATTATTGCTGGCAAAGGAAATATCAACCTGATAAAGCTTTTTATCTTGTTCTAGTATCTTCTTTAAAACGACTTTGTCACCGACGCTGAGTACATAGCGACTGCCGCCAATAATGACTACACCCTCTTCATCTTCCAGCAGCAGATCAGAATGATGCAAATATCTTACGACTTCCATATTGTGCTACTCCTCGGTTAATTGGAGTTAAATTCATTATTCAATATAAAGATAAGTATTTCTATATTTTAGATTTAGAAATTGTCACAAAGTGTGCATTTTGCTTAGGCTATTTTATTATTCAGTCTTTTGAAGATGTGTATATTTAAATACGTTTAATGGGAAATATGAGTTGAATGATTTTATGCAGATTTTAAAAACCGTTCCTTAGAACGGTTTGTAATCTGGTAATTCATCATGCGGTGTCGCAATACACTTTGCAGTAAATTCAGCGCGGACTTTTTCACGGGCTGCTTTTACATCAGCCTTAATCTCTTCGGCTGGAATCGCATAGACTTCATCAATAATATTCAGGATAAAACCTTTGGTGGTTTCATCATCGATCTTGTTGGCATGCTCGATTGCTTTTTCTTTCTCAATCGCATTCTGACGATCCAGCATAATGGTACGCGCCGCATTACCGACACTTCGACAATAACCTTGCCACTGCTCTTCAGGGGTTAAGGGTTTCTTCTCGGCACAACCGGCCAGCGCCAGCATAAACGATAAAGCCAATAACTTTTTCATGAATTTCTCCTTCCGAGGGGCAATATAAAAGATCGGGGAAGATTTGTCATTTCAAAATGCCAGTTGTATGGAATTAAAAAAAACCCACTCATGGGCTTTTTCATTTTGTGTGATTAACCACATGAAGCCTGAATAATCTTTTTGCTTGCAGGATCTACGGTTACAGTCACTCTTTCTTCACGATAATCCATAGTCACCGCTTGACCCGGTTCGACCATACGTACAATTTGTGCCTTGGTTTTCTGCTTGATTTGCGCTTCAGTCAAATTGGACTGACCGACCAATTCCGCTGCCTGATCAGCAATACATTTAGGTTGATTCATGTGCAGTAATTCCCACTCCTCGACCACCTGACCATTCTTTAAATGGCAATATCCGACCTGACCATTGCTTTCAGTACGAATTTCAAGCTTGCCACCCTGATTGACACAATAAGCGCTTGCAGGATTCGCTGAACCTATTTTAGGAGCTTCCGTCTTAGATTGCGGCGTGGTAGTACATGCGCTTAAAGCGACAGCCAGCAAACCGAACAGCATTGTTTTTTTCATGAGAGCCTATTCTTCTTTAATAATTCTTCACCAATTTAGCATATTTCCTTGTCCTCGCCAGACACAAGTCTGTGTACATTTTTAATTGTACTTTTTCATTAAAAAATGGAAATAAGACCTTTGGAAATTAAGGACTTCAACGCTATAACTTCTTTCAATGAACAAGAAAAACAGAAGAGAAGAACCTCTACAAAATACGAAAATTCCAGATGAACCGCCTAAACCAAGTGATTATGCATTTCAATAGAATTGCATTGTCATTACATAATTCAAATATGACTTCGCTTTTAGATTTGTGATCTGTGCCGGATTGATTTAATATTTGATTGAATTTTAAACTTTCTATTGGCATGACAGACGATTCTCAACTCTCCCTCAAGGAATATCTTGCTACGGTTCAGGAAGTGGTCAAACTCACTTTCGATACACCAGTATGGGTCAAAGCCGAGATTCGCAATCTAAGTATTAAAGCCGGCCATTATTATCTGGAGCTGGCAGAAAAAGAAGCAGATAGCGATCAGGTGATTGCCAGTTGCCGAGCAACCATCTGGAAATTTAATGCCCAGAAAATTGTCACGCAGTTTGAACGTGAAAGCGGAATTGAGCTGAGTCGAGATTTGAAAGTGCTGATTAAAGTCAAAGCCAACTTTGATCCGCAATATGGCTTTTCTTTAAATATCGTTGAAATTGATTCAGGCTATACCTTGGGAGATATTGCCCGGCGTTATCAGCAGCTTGTTGAGCGGTTGACGACTGAAGGACTGATTCAGCGCAATAAAAACTTGCCTAGCCCTTTTGACCTGAACCGGATTCTGGTGATTGCTCCCGAAAATGCAGCAGGCCTGGGAGATTTCAAAAAAGATGCCGATGCACTACAGCGTGCGCAGGTGTGTGAGTTTATCTATCACAGTGCGACTTTTCAGGGAAATACTGCTCCGCAAAGTATTATGTACAGTCTGGCACAAGCGCTCAAACAATGGGCACAGACCTATAACACTGCACCGGATCTGATTGTGATTATACGAGGGGGTGGCGCAGTCAATGATCTGGCTTATTTGAATGATTATGATCTGGCTGCCCTGCTTTGCAAGCGTTCGGTGCCGGTCTGGGTCGGCATCGGGCATGAAAAAGACCGTACCATTCTGGATGAGATTGCGCATCGCTCCTTTGATACTCCGAGTAAAGTCATTGCAGGAATTCGCAATCACATCTTTGAACTGACTCAGGATGTGCCGAATTATCTACAGCGGATTCAGCGTTTATTCCAGCAACAGATTCAGGCTTATCAAAATCAGAATGATCAATTTTTGAAACTGATTCAAAGTCTGGCCAATAATCAGATTATGGATGCGTTGCAACGTCTGCAACAGATCAAGGCCAATACTGCCAGTCTGGCCCAGCAGCATACCCAGCTGATTAATCAGCAGCTCGATGCCCTGATGCGGGAAACGCTGCTACAAAATCCTAAACATGTTTTATCCAAGGGTTATGCCATCGTACGTCAGCAAGAACATGTGGTTGCCTCTATTCAACAGATTCAGTCCAATGATCTGGTTGAAGTCGAATTGCATGACGGCATTTTTTCAGCACAACTTATACAGGTATTTCCTCATGAATCATGATACTTTGAGCTTCCAACAAGGCTATGACATCTTGAAAAAGAATGCGGAACTGCTCGAATCTCAGCAAGAACCGGATATTGATAACTTGATGAAAATCGTGGAAGAATCCATGACTGCTTATAAAGCTTGCAAGGCACGGGTTGACGCGGTTCAAACTGCGTTAAATGAGACGTTTAAAGATTAATTGCACCCCATTTTAAATATTTTCTTAGGCTATTCTGCTAGATTGAATTGACATAAAAGCTCTCATGAATGAGGGCTTTTTTATTAAGTGAAAAAAATCATTTCAATGACTATTTAAATTTTCTAGATGGGGATTTTGATCAATCCGCTCAATTCTAAATGGGAAATATTGTATTTTCATTCTCATCCACCAGACGATAAAAAAGCCCAATATTGAATTGGGCTTTTTATTAATCTTCAACTTCTATAGGATCACCGTCTTCAGGACGAATATGACGTGTTCCATCATCCGCAGGATCAACACTTGACCCATCTTTGGTAATAGCATTGTACATTTCATCCTCTTTCTTATCATCGATAAATTCTTCATCTTCGAAATCCTGAGGTTCACTATCGTCGTCAAAGTTCAAAGGCTTTTCTTCATCTATCATGGCGATCCATCTCTTATTTAACCAATAAAATATCATGCTCAAATATTTGAAAGCTTCATTCAATAGTCAACGATGATCATTTGTGTAACTGAATAAACACAATAGTAATTGGAACTTTACTTTTACATAGATAAAAAAATGCCTCCTTAGGGAAGGAGGCTGAAATTGGAAAGAAACTACAGCGATAGAATTTATTCATGCATTATATATAAAATTATAATTTATACATTAGCATAATATTACATTAATTTTTCAATTAAAAAGCCCGCTTACTTTTCAAATAAGCGGGCTAGTGCTGTAATCATTTTCTTCGTATTATTTGCGTCTTCTTGTTTTCGCAAAACGAATATAGCACTGTGAATTTACCAATAAAGTATAGAGAGTAATAAGAAACCGTTTCCTAGGGTTTACTTTGAGTTAATTTTCTTTTCGTATAATAAATTGGACATATTAAAAAAGCCCACCTTTCGATGGGCCTTTCCCTTTATCACTTTTGCGCTGATTCAGATATGTTGTCAAAGTGAGCAACGACTAGAGAATAAGCAAGCTATTGATAAAAATATATAAATACCCCATTAACATATAACAAAACTATAGTTTTATAAAAAATAACTATACTTATTGAAGTAATTGACGATTTTGACCTTCAAAGGCACTTTATAGCTGACTTAATTTGCTAGACATATAAGTTAAAAATAACGTCTTATCCTGAAAATTAGGCATTTCAAACACCCAAAAAATGTAATTTTTAGATCTCAATTTAAGTTTCACATTCACAGCCTTTACTTGAATTATTACATCCTCATGCTGCATTTCTGCGAATAATTCTAAAATCAGCGCAAAGAATCTCAGTTTGTTGACTGTGTTGTATTTTGTTGGTTTATATATTCTCAAGGCTTCAGAATATATAAGCTCGCACCATTCATTTCCATCTTCATCATCCATTAGCTCTCATTTAATTATTTAAAATAGATCACGAGGTAGGTTTATAACATGGTGGCTATAATTAAACTGCTTTTAATCTGAATATTAGAATTATAAATTTTTAGAAAATAAAAAAGCCCATCTTCCGATGAGCCTTTTTGGAAAATATATCGTGAAGAACTAAGCTGCAAATTCTTGCAGTACAAATCGTTTTACACTTTCATCAAAGTCAGGTTTTGAAAGAGCAAGCTTGCCATTTTTCATAGTTTTATAACAATAACTCGCTGCTACTCCCATACCAACCAAAGTCAACAACTTCATTGCTCACCTCTTTACTGGGAAGATTTGAATATAAAGTTATCATTCAAATTTGTAGTTTTCCAACTCAGTTTCGATTGTTTTCTGTACTACATGTTAATGAATGTATGAATAATAAATGAAAACCTGCCGCATGATGCGTTTGCTTAAAGTCCTTCAACTAGTGGTTAATTTGCGTATCTATCCAGTTAAGGAAATTTTCCTTATTACTGAATTCTGGCATAGACCCTAAATTTATAGTCTCTTTAGCCCCAAATTTTCCAGCGACAGTATTCGGTGCTTGAACTCTGAAATCCAGAGGATCACTTTCATGTAGAGTTCTAAAATATTCTACCGCTTTATCAAATTCACTTTTATCCTTAAAACCTGGTCGTTCCTTTAAAAAGTCATAAACTTGTTCTAGAGCTGATAGATAATTATTTTTAGGCATTCTGTTTTCTCTAAAATGATGAGTTTTATGATGAAGACCTATTTTGAATGAATAATGATAAGAATATTCCCTTATTTCTTAGAGTTTATGTAAATCATGATGATTTGAGAGTTAAATCCAAATTCTGGAATAACCTGATAAAAAAATGAGCGTAAACATACACTCATTTTTACTACATTTTCTAGTGCATGCTTAACTGACTGGCATTGCTTTAAAATAAGGCCTGTTTTTTTGAACTAAGTGCAAATGCCGGCTGCTCTATCAGCAAAGATTAGATGCACTTTAAATGCGCCAGTTTAAGGTTCAAGCCTAATTAACGCTATGAATATCAAGTTCATCATTGGTGGTCAATACAACAGAAGCCAAAATTGGGATGCCCAAAATGAAAGGTACAGCGAAAATCCATAGAACTACGGTTACGTCCGGTTTAAAGAAAAATTGAATGGCTAATGCAGTCAAAATAAGTACAGAAAATAGAATCGCAGCAAAACGGATGATAAATTTAGTCGACATGCGAAGATGCTCTTATGCGTGAAATCGTATTTTCAATATACACCTATTTTTATTATGGGTTTATTGATTTTCAGTCTGTTATTGCATATTTTAATTGATTTTCTATATGTGATAGCTGAATTATACGATGATCAGTTTTCTTCACCCTGAAGTCTCATCCTAAATTCTTTCTCTACTCGTAACTCTATTGTCATATATGTATAGAGATTGAATTTAGAGATCAATGCTTCTGCTGACTATGACATCAATCTACTTTATAGCTAATAAAATCTTTGTCCTGTCTCCCAATAAAAGAGCCCTAAAATTTTAGGGCTTTTTTATTGCTTAAATTAGAAGCGCCAATTATAGAACAAGTCAATCGCACGTTCTAAAGACTGACTCGCTTCCAGATACAAGCGCTGATTTACCTGATAGCGTAAAGTGAGCTTATTCACCGGTGTAAATACCCCGACTCCATAACGGAGATATAAATCAGGCGTAATATAACCAGTCACAGAAACCTGGGTATCATCTCCTGTACCTTGAGCATCCAGAACTAGACCAGTTAAGCCAAAACTGCGCCCGATCTGGTTGGTCAGTGCGCGGGTGCTACCCAAGCCCAAACTAATCCCCGCAGCAGCGATCGTATTATTCACATCGGATCTAAATCCTTCAGCTTGGCTTAAACCAGATACACCCTCATTAACACGACCGGTAATCAAGGCATTCAAGGCTTCCTGTTCTGACAAGCCCGCATCATTATAAATCTGAATACTTGGACTCGATGCCGTCCCTGTTACCCGTACCCCGACCGTACTACCCTGAACCGATTTATTGGCATCAATGTCCAGCGTCGGATTGGTAAGTTCACCATTAAAACGCGCGATAGCACGATTCAGGTCCAGACTTTGGCCATAGGCTTCGATTTTCACTCGTTGTGACACCCCGATTGCACCATTGGCACGCATTGCAGTTTCCAGACCACGCTGTGACAGATTGACTCGACCCAATAGCGGAATACGACTGTCAAAGCCCTGGAAGATGACCTGATTCCCTAAAGAAACAGCGACATCTGCCCGGATATCCCAAGGACGTGCTGACTTCAAGATCGCCAACTGATCATCACCTTCACGCACGACCCGTACATCTGAAGATAAACCGACTACAGGTTCTGAGGCTTCTGGCATTGAAATCAACGCACGCGGTACATCGACTGTGCCACTCAGACTCAGTTTTTTATTAAATGGATACATGTCCAGAGTCAAATCAGGTGTCACCACAGCAGTAATTAATGGTGCCTGACGAATCAGCAGATTGTCACCTTGCAGTTTTAACTGCACCCGCGGATCGCCTTTCCAGTCGACCGATCCGGTTAATTTACCCACACCACGACCACTGTTAAATGCGCCATTGATACTGGCAGAATTCTGACGTATGGATGAATAGAGCTGTACATTGGTCAGATTCACCGGCAAGGAAATCATGCTAATCGAAGCATCTTTGACCCGAACCTCACCTTCAAGCAAAGGATCTGTTAAAGTTCCGCTAATTTTTCCTGCATAAGATAAAATCCCGTCCAGATTACGGATGTCCTGAATAAATGGCTTAAAGACCTTGAGCTGTACTTGGTTAAAGGCAATTTCACCACGCATCGGTTTACTGTCACGATATGGATCAATGATGACATTGGCATAGCCGGTTCCGATATCCGGTGTTTTAACATCCAGACGAAGCTGCAAGCCATCTGCCACACTTTTTGCCACCAACCCGACTTCATCATATTTGAGTGTGGAACCCAAATAATCCGGATCTTCAGAAGATAAGCCCACCACACCATTACGAGTTACCAGACGTGCGTCGATTTTAGGTTTGGCGCCTTGTGCCCAGGCAGCCTTGGCATAACCATTGACTTTACCCGTCAATGCCAATCCATCAGGCAGGAATGCACTGAAGTCTTCCAGGTCAAGGTTTTGGGTAATAAAAGAGGCACTGCCACGGTTTTTGTTGACCCGAATCGGCTGATCAAAACACAACTGGCTTTGCTGACTCATCCAGCAATGAGCACCAACAAACAGATCGGATTGAGCGCTGTTATAAATCACTGCTGCATTTTGACGTTGCACCAGACGGGCACGTAAAGAGTCGAAATCACCTTTTTGAATCTGACCCAGCCAGTTATTTTGGGCATTAAAGCCACCGGCGAGCTGCACAAAGAATTTTGACAAGCGGTTTTCTGCCTGCACTTTGAGAATGTGTGCAGCACGGGTACCGGCCAGTGACATCTCACCGCGTACAATCTCGCGTGAACCGCTACGCAAGCGATCCATTGTCGCGGTCAATAAAGTTGGTGTGCTTTGCGATGTTGGCAACTGTCCACGAACACGAACTTTCTGCACGCTAAACAGGTTTTTAAAGGCAAAATTGTCGATAGACAGGTTGGCTGAAGCCTGCAATCGTGGCTGTGCCTGCATATTGATATAGCCCTGCGCACGACCTCTTAAGCCTGGATACAATTCAAACAGAGCCGGCGCATTGACTTTCAGTTGGAGATTTTGTGCATTACCGGTCGCCTGAATCTGGTTGCTGGCATAAGACAGGAACAAGTTATTGGCTTCAAACTGCTGTGGTACAAAACCGCGCTGGTTCGAATTAATGATGACCGATAAATTACCCTTGCCACGTACCGGTTTGTTATTCAGCATACCGGCCAGATTCAAGCGTTGAATCTGAATGCGTTTTAAGGCATCTGACCACACCCCTTGGGTTTGCACATTGCCTGACAATTCACCTTTCAGTTTGGCATTAAAATATTGCGGCTTAAAGCGGATTAAGGATGCGTTGATATCCCAGCCAATGCCATTCGCCAGATTGACCAGACCGTTGGCATTAATCTTGCCAGCCACACCATCATGACGAAATTCATTTATCTTCAACATTTCTGGTGTGCCTGAAACGCGCAGTTTCAGCATACCCTGACTGGCTTTAAGCTGGCTGGCATTTAAAGCACCATCATAATTGACCGCATAACCTTTAAAACCACCACTCGCTTTTTCATTATGGAATAACAAGGCAATGGTGCTGTTTCCGGTCAAACGTACGGTTTCATTTTGCTCCGCTAGTCGTCCGGTCAGGTCGACACTATTCAGTTTAATAATCTGCTGATTCGGTTGCGCATAACCATTGGCTTTAACCTGGCCATTCAAACGATCTACCGGTGAAGCTGCCGCAATACTTTGGGTATTCAAATTTTTGGCATTTAATACTGCGGCCCATTTTAACTGGCGTTTTTCCTGTGGCAGTTCAATCCGTGCATTGCCGCTTAAGCTGCCTGCTGCATTGGCGCTGTAATTAAAGCTCGGGACATTCAGGATATTTTTGTTCAGATTGAGCTTGGCTTGGTACATGCCTGCAGGTAGAAGTCCTTCTTCATGCTGCTCGACTTTAGTCGCCACATGAATATTCTGCTGACCTTCAACCAATGCCAGTTTAACATCGCCAGACTGACTGCTGAGCCAGCCCACATAAGGTACGGCGCGATCAATATTTTTCCAGGCAACATCCAGCAACATCGGTTGTACTTTATTGCCTTTGACCGGATTTTGATCCAGCTTCAGATTCCAGCTTTCATAGCGGTCGAAATCAACCAGTCCAGTAAGGTGCAGGCCATTTTCCAGGTTACCCGCAGAAGCAATATTCGCATCCAGACTTGGCGGCAAGAAATCTTGTACGACTTGCGGAATGCGCTCATGTTTAGGATCAATCCCGTTCAAACGCCCAGCCAGATCCCAGCTGACCCGATCTTTCCAGCCCACTGTCCCGGCAAGGCTAACTGCACCTTTCATCAACTGACCATTCAGATCGGTAATATTCAGCTGATTGACCAGATCGGTATACATCACCGCACTATACTGGCCTTGCGGAATATTTTCCCCGATCAGATCAGTCTGGACATTCAGGTTCAGACGCTTGATATCACCATTGAACTCGGCAATACCGTCTTTGGTAAACAGTTTCTGTTCGGCCAGAATAGGCCAGTGATAATCTTTGAACTTCAACTCGCCGCGCATCGGTACCTGAGGACGCATCGGATGCACGATAACCCAACCGGTTAATAAATCAGGCGTATTGGTCGCTACGCCCGCCTGAATCGTGTCCAGCGTTCCGCGTGCCCGCACCTGAATATCATGAATATTCAGGCTGTCTCTTAAGGAAGGTAGATTAACGATGCCTGTGGCATCTAGAGGATATTTGCCTTCAAACTGCATTTTACCCGTGGCTTCACGTACAGACAAATAGCCCATGTCCATACGGGAATCTTCAAAATTTAATTCGGTACCAGACCAGAGTGCCTCATTTAATTCGATATTATAAAAATCAACTGCATTGGTCTGGGTTTTAATCACCAGATGATCCAATAGCAAATGATCAACGCGCAAGATAAAAGGCAAACGGATAGCATTAAACTTGAATGGTTCGCCTGTTGAAGGTCGCTTGTTAATAATTTGCAGATTGAGGACATCGGCTTCAGTCAGATGAATTTCTTTTTTGACAATCGCGCGCCAGCCCAGCTTAACATCAGCACGATCAATTTTGACATCGACTGGTTTCAGGCTGACCAGCACATTTTTAAGAATAATCCCGCGCCATAAATTACCGCCCTCATATTCATATTGAATAATTTTCTGGCGTTCCAGCACCTGATCCAGCAGGAATTTACTGCCCTGATTGGTCGAAAATAGTAAAGCCAGCACAGACAGCAGAAAAATCAGCGAAAAAAGCACCGACAATAGGATACTTCTGAATATACGGCGCTTTTTCGGCACAACGCTATCTTGTGGTTCTTGTTCTGGCTGTGGTTGGTTCTCGACCATGATCTACTCAAATAACTATTTTTTAAAATGATGTTTTATAACTGTGACCCAATAAAGAAATGTAAACGAATCGGATAATTGTCATCAGACAGTCCAGTCGCTACATCTATACGTATAGGCCCAATCGGTGAAGCCCAACGTACACCCACACCCGCGCCATATTCAGTCGGATTATTGAATTCTTTATTATAGGAATTTCCGGCATCTGCAAATACCGCAGCACGCCAACCTTCCTTGAACTGATAATTATATTCTAATGAAGCCACGCCCAAAGCCTGACCACCTACTTTAAAGCCCTCAATTTCAGGAGAAAGGCTCTTGTAGTCAAAACCACGGATACTCTGGTCACCACCAGTGAAATATCTAAGGTTATACGGTACCTTGGCAAAATCTTCAGTGAAAATATAGCCTGCATCGGCACGACCCACAAACTGATGATCTGCATTTTCACCCAGCGAATAGATAAAACGCCAGCCCGCATTCACAATGGCCATATCTGCATCAGAGAGTAAAGCCTCGCTGCCCAGTTCAATCTTATAGGTCTGTTTAAAACCCTTGGTTGGGTTGACCCGACGATCGCTCTCGGTACGTGAAACTTCATAACCGACTAATAGCGATTGCTGTTCATCTTCGGTATTAAAGCGAAAAGCTTCTGGAATCTGGTTAAAGTCGACAGAACCATCCTGCTTCAAGCGATCCAGACGATAACGTGCGCCGAAAGTACGTTGCCAGCTACCACGTGGATTCTTGATAATCCGGTCTGCACCTAAGACTGCAGATTCAATCAAAAGGCCTTCACCCTGTGCGACGCCTTCACGTTCTTCACGCTCATAACCACCCACAATACTGACATAATCATTCAGCGGATGGTGATAGGGAATATTATAACGTCCATCAATCGACTGACGGATGCCTGATAACTCGATGTTGGCATCAAATGAATGTCCGCGCTTGTTCACAATGGCACGGCGATATTGACCACGTAAACGAATATCGGTATCTGTGCCATAACCCAGACCCAGTTCGGCACTGTTTAAACGGTCTGCATTTAAAGTCACAATCACTGGAATCTTTTTCTCTTCCCGTGCCTGTACTTTTAAACGGTCCTGTTCATTCTCTTTGGTTTGCTGCTCAACCCGCAAAGTTCTTAAATTTGCGCTTTCCTGATCGCGGCTACCGGCAAACTGGTCTTCATCTACGACATTCTGAGTCACTTCCTGAGAAGAGGGAACCGAGCGAGCCGGTTGCATCGTAGCAGCCTGATCTTCAGTACGTTTCTGTTCTTCAATCAGGCTTTGAATATCGGGTGCCAGTTCCAGTTCTTTATCGAGCGGATCGGGGCGAATCGCATCAACCAGGGTATAGTTGAAATAGCGTGAGTTGGTTAGGTTGTTAGCCAGACTATTGACCCGCCAGAAGGTATAATCTGCACCCTCTGTCCAGGTGACCAGACTTTCCAGTACGTCTCGGTCCAGCGGGAATTCCTTTTCAGGATCACTCATTCTGAACTCGACATTGCCTAATTTATAACGTTCACCCGTTTCAAAACGCAGATTCACATCGGCGGTATTTTGTGGCTGGGCAATCTTCACATCATGCAGACGCCAGAATGAATCAAAATAACCGTTGTTATTGGCTGCAGTGGTAATCCGTGTCTTGGTTTTTTCATAATTGCCATGATTGAAAATATCGCCTTCTTCCTGTTCAGGTAAAAGACTGATGACCTGGAATTGTGGCTGTTCCGCACCCTCTCCAGTAAATTCAATATTTTGAGTGCTGATCAGGACAGGTTCATTTGGGGTCACAAAAACCCGAACCCGACTGTCAGAGATTTTTTCAAATCTGAATTGGGCATTATAATAACCCACTGCCTGCGCTGCCTGTCTGGACAAGGTGCGTAATTGCGGCAAAGCCGAATTAAAGTCGCCAAAAGACTCCTGAGTAAAACTGGATAATTTGGCTTTGACATTATTTCTTAAATTCAGATGGCCTTCAGGCACATCTTTACGATTCAGCATACCGTTGCTTTGCGCAACACCTTGCCCATTCATGATCACCACATCGGCACTAATTCGAGGAACTCTTGCGGTCATGATCTGACGTGGAGGACGGATTTTATAAAATAGCCGTTTGAACAAATTCGGACGTTTATCATCCTCAGCAACCAACTGACCCGGCACTTCTGGCAAGGTCAATCCGGCTTCATTATTTTGTACAATAATCTGGCTGTCTGCCTGAATCGATTGCATCAACTGATCGACATTAACCGGCGCCTGATTGATTTCTAGCAGTTCTTGCTGGCTGATATCCGCCACCACCGTTTCACTGGTCTGAGTATTGCGATAGTTTTGTGCTTCCTGTTTGGCTTGCTCGGCTACCTGGTAAATTTCATTGGCCATGTTCTGATCAATAGTCTGTACTGGCAGATCATCCAGATCATCAAATTCGATCGGTGTAAATTCACTCAGACCAGATCCTGCATTTTGCTGTTGTTCCAGCATCAACATGCTATCAATTGGTACTTCCGGCTCCAAGGCTTCTTCAATTTTTTCTTCCGCTTCCGTTTCGGACGTGGCCACACCTTGACGAATCGCTTCTTTGGATAGCTCGTCCACCATTTCTGCCTGAGAAATGGCCACGGGTGTTTCGGGCTGTTCGGTTTGTGCCATGCTCTGATGGGATAACATCATAAAAAAGATGCTCATACACAGCTGCATACCACTATGCTGTGGTATGAGAGGCCCCATACTGCGATTTAGCATCGTTTTTTTAAAATTTTTCTTTGCAGGCATAGCAAACTCTAAACGAATACATTCTTTAATTGATTATTTGACCGAAAAATATAAGCTAAGGAGCTTAATTAATTGGTTTTTACCTTTACATGGCTGAAAGTATCTTACATGATTTTTCTCAATGTTTACGCATAACTGACATTTCTTAATAAAACTTAATGTAGCACGGCCTATATGAACAAAAATGAACATTTGTTAGCTTCTCGGCGCTTTTTACCGATGTTTCTGACGCAGTTTTTTGGTGCATTAAACGATAATGTATTTAAACAGGCGTTACTGCTGGTTATCACTTATGGCTGGATTCAACAGCAAGCGGCCAGTATCAGCACATTGAATAATCTGGCGGCTTTACTGTTTATCTTGCCCTATTTTATTTTTTCAGCCACCGCCGGTCAGATTGCCGACAAATACGAACGTTCACAGCTGATTCGCTATCTCAAGCTTCTGGAAATTGCCATTATGTTGCTGGGAACTGTCGGTTTCCTGATTGGCAATTTATGGATTCTGTTATTTGCCCTGTTCCTGATGGGCACCCATTCCACTTTCTTTGGCCCGATCAAATATGCCATTTTACCTGAAGTCCTGAAACCGAATGAACTGATGTCCGGCAATGCCCTGTTTCAGTCCGGAACTTCTCTGGCAATCCTATTCGGTATGATTCTGGGCGGTGCAGTCATTGCAGCTTCCGCCGGCAACCTGATCTGGATCAGTTTAACCGTCATCAGCATCGCCTTGATTGGTTATATATCCAGTCGCTATATCCTGAAACAAAGTATTCCCGCGCCTGAGCTGCAAGTTGACTGGAATTTTTTTCGCACCAGCTTGCAGACCTTGAAATATGCCAAAAGCTTACCTCTGATTTTTACCATTTTACTGGGCAACTCATGGTACTGGTTTTATGGTGCCACCTATCTGACCCAAATTCCTCAGCTGACATTACAAAATCTGCATGCCTCGGAAAATGTCGCCAGTCTATTGCTGACGTTCTTTTCTGTCGGAATCGGACTAGGGTCATATTTATGCCGAAAAATTGGTGGCAGTGAAGTCAATATCAAAATGGTGCCTTTTGGTGCGATTGGTCTGGTGATCTTTGCCCTGTATCTGGCCGCAAGTCTGGCCTTTGTGCCAGTACGTAGCGGCGAGTTAATCGGTCTGGCCGAAGTGTTTCAGCAAGGCTGGAGTTATTATCATGTAATGCTGGCTGTCACCTTGCTCGGAATAAGTGGTGGTTTTTATATTGTTCCGCTCTATGCCATGATGCAGGCGCATTCGCCTCGCTCACATCGTGCGCGGGTGGTTGCAGCAAATAACATTTTGAATGCCGTTTTCATGGTATCTTCTGCTATATTCTCGATTATTATTTTAAGTGTTCTAGAGCTTGATCTTAAAATACTTTTTTGTATTACCGCAGTATTGAGTGGCCTGTTTACCTTATGGCTGCTTTTCCGACTCAAACCCATGATCAAAACTGCGAAAGCACCCTTGGAGGATTAATTCATGCGTCAATATACAGGTGTCGATAAGCTGATTCATTCTTTTGATCAGGCATTACGCAGTCTCGTCCCGGGCACGACATCGGCACGACGTGAAAATCCGGCCCAACCGGTAGAAACACAATTAACGGTCAGTGATGCACGTCATGTAGCAGGTTTAATGCGGGTCAATCATAGTGGTGAGGTTTGCGCACAGGCACTGTACCATGGTCAGGCGATGACGGCGAAACTCCCGAATGTACGTCGTGAAATGGAACAGGCAGCGATTGAAGAACAGGATCATCTGGCCTGGTGTGAAGACCGCTTAAAAGAACTGGATAGCCATACCAGCCTACTCAATCCGGTCTGGTACGGTCTTTCCTTCGGTATGGGCGCGATTGCCGGAATCGCAGGTGACAAATACAGCTTGGGTTTTGTGGCTGAAACAGAACGTCAGGTCAGCATGCATTTACAGCATCATATTAGCCAGTTGCCACCGCAGGATGAACGTTCTCGTCGTATTCTAGAACAGATGAATGAAGATGAACTGCATCATCGGGATACAGCGTTAAATGCTGGCGGTGTAGATCTACCCGTTCCAGTTAAGATCGCCATGACAGGCATTTCCAAGTTGATGACCAAAACCAGTTATTTTATTTAAATAAGACGGTTTTAGTTTGAGCCCACTCATTTGTGGGCTTTTTAATATGGGTCAAATCTTGAGCGAGATAATAACAACTCAAGGCATATGGCGATCTTATTACTTATAAGCTCTATAAAATAATAGAGATTCCCCCACAGCATCCTTTAATCTTTTTTGCTCATTTCAGAAAGCAGGTCCAGCTGGATTTCCTGAATTTGCGCCAGCCGTTCCCATTGATGTAGCAGCAGATGATCTAATTTTTCATGCAAGTGTTGGATTTCCAGCTCGGCTTTTAAATTGATCTGATAATCATTTTGTGAACGTAAGCGGTCTTTGGCTTCCTGTCTGTTCTGGCTCATCATAATAATAGGTGCCTGAATCGCCGCGAGACAGGACAGGATTAAATTCAACAGAATAAATGGATAAGGATCAGCAGGTCGTGTCACCATCACCACAGTATTTATCGTAATCCACAGGCTCAAAAAGATTGCAAAACAAATCAAAAAGGTCCAGCTTCCACCAAAAGTTGCAATTTTATCAGCGAGCCTTTCTCCCAAAGTCCACTTTTGCTCTAAGGTTGTTTCCACATTTTTGGTAATCAGTTCATGCTGATGCATGCTATGAATCACTTCAAACTCAAGATCAGTCACTTCACCCTTTTCCGAACTTAATAATGAATGTACATATTGTATGCGGTACTGGGTTAAATCTGCCTGGCAAATATAATCTTGTGGTGTCCAGTCAGGAATATCCTTAGCAATTTCTTCAGTAATGACCTTTCTGACTGTTCCCATCGGAGTGAGATTTTTCAGAAGAAAGTGCTTGCCGCATACCAAGCATTTATGGCTTTCATGTTTTTCTTTCATGATAATTCTCTTTTTAAACCGGCTCACTCAGCTATTATTTTGTTCGATATATTTGATTTGCTTTAATCATTTTTACCATTCGTAAATCAATTATGTATCAATTGCGTCTAATTTCTTGAACTTATGACTCTCACTTCGATTTTATCTTGGATTGATAAAAGGCTCAGCCAAGCGCACGATGAGCTGATCACTCAACATAATTTTCAGATCGATTCAATCCTACTATCTATACATGACTTAAATTTACTATAATCATGATGATAATAAAAAAGGGCTTCATTGTGCGCCATTCATACCATCTTGAAAAACATTATATTGAACGTGCGGGTTGGCTTCGTGCAGCTGTACTGGGGGCAAATGACGGGATTATTTCGGTCACCAGTCTGGTGGTAGGTATTGCAGCTAGTGGAGCATCCACGGAAATTTTATTGGTGACCTGTGTTGCCGGATTGATTTCTGGAGCCGCATCAATGGCGGCCGGTGAATATATTTCGGTTAAATCCCAGCAAGACATTGAAACCAATGATCTACTCATGGAAGAGCGCGAACTACAACGCCATCCCACGCATGAGTTAAATGAACTCAAAACGATTTATATACAACGAGGTCTGGAACCAGCTTTGGCACAACAGGTCGCTGAACAGCTGACCGATCATAATGCCTTGGATGCCCATGCCCGGGATGAAATTGGTATTTCAGCACATACCTCTGCCCAACCCTTTCTCGCTGCATTTTCTTCGGCTATGGCATTTACGGTAGGTTCATTATTTCCTTTAATTTCAATCATGATTTTACCGGAACACTATCTGGATAAAGGCGTTATGCTGATTGGTGTTTTAAGCTTGGGGATGATGGGTGCACTGGCGAGCTATGCCGGTGGAGTAAGTGTCTGGAGAGGTGCAGTTCGGGTGATGCTCTGGGGAATTATCGCCATGTTATTCAGTGCATGGATCGGATCATTATTTAATGTGTCTGTTGCCTAAATATGTGTTTATTTTTTAGCTAGACAAAGAATAGGATTGAGCGGCTCTTGTATTAACATCACTGAAAAATGTTTTTTCAAAAACTAGCCACTCTAACAAAACTTGAGTTTAATTAGGGTCTGTTGACACTTACTGTTCATAATTAACCCTATAAAGGTAGCCATAAAAATATACAGGCTAAAGCAACAGAACTTTGATAATTTCTTTTGAGCTTGTCATATCGAGTAGCTATTCCTCTAAATTGCTTTAATCTACAAAACATATTTTCAACTAAATGCCTGATTTTATATAAATACCAGTCCATATGGTCATTGTTCGATTGGCTATTTGTTTTCTTTGGTATATTCGCTTTAGTCCCTGTTTTCCTGATCTGTTCACGCAGTGGTTCTGAATCATAGCCTTTATCTGCACATACCACTTTTGTCTCTTTTAAATCTAATGTTGATATTAAATCAGGTGCAACTTTAACATCATGTGTGGTTCCATCGGTAATCATGAAATCAATAGGATTGCCATGTGCATCAACAATCAAATCTATTTTTGAGGAGTTTCCTTCTACACTTTTAGAAATAGATTGATTCGCTATGCCGGCAGAATGTTGATGAGCACGTACATGAGAGCCATCAATAAAAATCCACTCCATATCGGGGCATGAGGCTAGTAATTTGAATAATCTAAGTAACTTACCGCTGCTTGACCAACGATTAAAACGTTTGAAAATAGAGTTTGAATGACCAAAACAGCAAGGAATATCTCGCCACGGACAGCCTGTTCTAATTCTATAGAGAATAGCTTCAATAAAATTGCGTAAATTTGAGTTGTGGTGAATGGATAAATTACGCAGAATAACTTTCAACTTTTGCCAGTGTTGATCTGTCAGCATGGTACGAGGCATAGCGAATAGTAAAATTGGGTTTGGCGATTTGATTTTACTACTTCGCTATTTTTTAAGCTAAAAGTGTCAACACACCCTAATATATGTTCGGTTTTAATTTAGATGTTTAAAACCTAAGATCTATGCATGAGAGGTATTGTTATGGAAACTACGATCATTCTTGCCATCTTGGCGATCATTATCGTATTGCTGATCATTTTTTATAACAAGAAAAAGTGAAATAGCGATGATGCATTTTTACTGCTTTGAGGGTTTTTACTGATCTTAAAATAAATTCCAGAGCTTTAAATCAATCAAATATTAATTTCCTGTCGGAAAACCATGAAATCCCCATTGGATCACATAAAGAATCCCAAGGATTAAAATCACCGAAACCACAATTTCCAATATTTTCATTTTTAAATGATTCCTAAACTCCACCTGAACCATCTTATCTGAATTTTTCTTTTACTCTAAAGACAAAAAAACTGCACCATAAAAAGCCTGATCTGGCTTGATCAGGCTGGTTAATTATTCTTACTGGATAAAATGTATTAGCAAAAAATTAGGTGATTTGATTTAAATCAGCTGTTCAACTGTTGGGAAGCTATGTGATCCATGTTCGAACATGGCATCATGCCAGATATCAAACATAGGCACTTTCACATCCAGAGCCAAGGGCAACTTTTTTTCATTAAACTGCATATGTTGAAGATCTAATCCCCAGGCAATCAAATCAACATCCAAAGTAATCTGATGAGATGGACGTACTCGCCCTGATGCCTGTTCCAGCTGTTTGAGCAGCTCAATCAGGCCTTCACTAGACACCGAACTTCGCAATAAACACGCTGCATTCCAGTAATCTGCGCCGATGCCATCGCGGCAAGGAATCATATAAATGGGAGAAAACTGAACTTCTCCCCATTCAGAAATACGTTGCTGTGCAGCTTGAAAATGTTGCTGAGGATGACAATTACTCGCTAATGCTAGGGCGAAAATCGTTTCGGTGGCGTTCAAGACGTATTCCTACAGAATTGGCTTGCGCGATAATGGCAGGCTTACGGATCGTAATATTAATCGATTCAATTGCTGTAAAGGTAGTAAAAAGTGCATTCAGCACTAACTTTGCTGCATGTTCAATCAATTCAGGCTTGGCGTCTTGAATGACTTTGCTGGAAATCTCACAAATTTCTGCATAATTCAGCGTATCTGCAAGTGCATCTGAGTTTGATGCCTGTTCTAAATCGGTTTGAATGGTCAAATCCAGCATTAGAGGCTGAATAATTTGACGCTCCCAGTTAAAGCAGCCCACGACTGTCTCAACCTTTAAACCTTCAATAATAATGGCGTCCATTGGATTGCTCGAGAATTTAATACTGACCACATCCCCCTCAAGCTCCTTTACAAAGGGAGGAGCTTTTAAAGTCCCCCTTTTAAAAGGGGGATTTAGGGGGATTTTTCCAAGTCTAGATAGGGTTTAAGATTAATGCTTTAACAGCAGATTCGGATCCATGCTTTGCACCATTTGCAAACGCTGATCGGCATATATGTCGGTATACGGCGCCAGAATACGCATGAAACGGTCGAAATACAGCATTTGTTTGAACAACAAGGCAAAGTCACGCGGGAACCGGATCCCGTGACGCTCACCCACAGCCACCATATCCATCATGATATCGTTCAGGTCAGCAGGATTCGACGTTAACAATTCCTGTGGATCTGCCATCAACACGCCACTGAATAAACGCTCTAGATCAGCAGCCAAAACTTTGGTGTCTATCTGCACAGCGGTCATACCCATTTTCAGCATGTTTTGTGCCATCAGCTCATAATTGGTATGTTGCAATGAATCCATGAATGCCATACATGCCGTCCATACCTCAGGCTTGAGCTGACCAACGATACCGAAATCAATAAAACCGACACGGCCATCTTCGAGCAGCATCAGGTTGCCTGCATGCAGATCGGCATGGAAACTGTTACACATCATCAAGCTTCCGAACCAGGTATTCATCGCAGTGATGAGTACTTGAGATGGATCTTTGGATACTTTTTTGACCACTTCAAAATCTGTCAAAGGCACACCGTATAAACGCTGCATGGTGAGCACACGACGGGTCGAATATTGATGATAAACCTTCGGCGCAGTGGCTGCCTGATTGTTGGTGATATTCAGGTAATTAACGAAATCATCCAGATTCTGGGCTTCTTCGATAAAATCGACTTCGCGCACCATACGGGTTTTGATTTCTTCGACAATATCAGCCAGTGAAGCAAACTTGACTTTCGGGACTGCTTTTTCCAGCAACTTGGTTGCCCAATGCAGTACATTCAGGTCAGTGTACAAAATGGTCTCCACACCGGGTTTTTGTACCTTAATCACGACATCTTCGCCAGACACCAGTTTGGCCGCATGCACCTGTGCAATAGATGCAGAAGCTAACGGCGTTTTATCAATCGATGCAAAGATTTCATCCAGATTGCGCCCTGCAAATTCAGAAGCCAACACTTGCTGGATATAGCTAAACGGCAAGCGTGGAGTCTGATCCAGACAACCCTGAAATTCTTCTACATATTCACGTGGAAATAGCGACGGCGTACTGGCAATAAACTGCCCCAGCTTGATATAGGTCGAACCCAAAGATTCGAAAGTTTCACGCATGAGCTTGGCATTGCTTGGCTTTTCAGTGGCATATTTAATGCCCGCCTTGGCCGCAACGACCGCTGTTTCTCCCATACGGGCAACTGAACGTATTCCATCTAACCAGATATTGTTTTTCATAATGTCTTAGGAAAAATTAATTACACGCAGTGTAGCAAAAAAAATTCACTTTGCAGGCTTATCTTGCCTGACAGATCAGGCAATCTGTATCTTTTTCGAAAGCGAGAATCCGCTGTTTAAAGCTCAGCCCATCCCACAACAACAGCTTTTGTCGAAGTGGCATCTGGCTCAATCCCAGATATAACAAGGCATGATGTGCCTGCAAACTGGCCATCACATTCGGGGTAGTCGCCAGTACACCGGAGTCTGCACAGCGCAAACTTTCATCGGCCTGATTTTCTGGCGGGAACAGGCAGGCATAACAGGCAGAATCCCCTTCGACCATAAACAGCTGGCCTTGCAAGCCAATCGCAGAGGCACTCAATAAGGGCACATTCAGCTCCACGCAAATGTGATTGACCAGATAGCGTGTGGCAAACTGATCACAGCCATCCAATACCAGATCCTGATGCTCGATCACACTTACTGCATTCTCAGCCGTTAAAGCCTGATTGATATATTCAACTTGTACATTCGGATTAATCTGGCCCAGTCTTTTGGCCAGAGTTTCTGCCTTATAAAATCCAATATCCTGCGGCATAAATGCCAGTTGTCGCTGTAAATTACTCATCTCGATAGTATCTGGATCGATCAGGGTGATTTTCCCTACACCTGCGCGCGCCAGAAGTTCTGCCAGTGCACAGCCAATTCCGCCACAACCAATAATACAGACATTAGAAAATTTCAGTCGCTCCTGCGCATCAATATCCCAGCCATCCAGAAGAATCTGACGGCTATACAGATGCAGTTCAGCATCGGTGAGTTCGAATTCTGGGGATATGGCATCCATGTTAAATGTAGACAACGTCTTTCCTTGTTTCGAAAATTTTTAACAATGATCGCAAAAATTAGCTTTACTGAATTTTTTAAGGACTGATAAATCTCTGGAATATCAATCTCACATTCAATTCACAGCACATCAATAAATGGTTCGGCCATCGTTGATGGCAACTAGCATATCAGCTAAACGCTCGGTATCAAGATGCAGCGGCTATGGCTTGGCAAGATTTTTTGAATCACCTCAATTCAATGGTTCCGGCAAACAGCTTTTTCTAACTTATAAAAGGTGTCAGACCTGAAGTTTTTAAAATCTTTGTTATTAAATTTCCCTGTAAATCGAGCTGTCTTGTTTAGCAATTCTGTAGTCTCTGCCTGTATTTGAGTATGAAAATGTATGAGTTCAGTGAGACCTAAGGCATCTGTCTCTAAATATGATTAATCTGAAAATACCAAGCAATCTTTTCAGCTTTCATAAAATCGTATGGAGAACATACATGACCGAGCATAACAATACTCAACATGATAATCGTGAAAAATTATGGGAATTGATCAAGGATGTTCGTTACACCATGATCAGCCATTTAACCGACACACATGAAATACACTCCCAGCCGATGACCATGCTCAACTCCGAGCAGATGAATGAACGTCAAAACTTATATTTCATCCTGCGTAACACCAATGATCTGGTCAAAGCAGCAGAAACAGGCCGTGGTCAGATTGGTCTGTCTTTTGCAAAACCATCAGATGGTATTTACGTGTCGATTAGTGCACATGCCCAGATCAGTACTGACCGCATTCTGATTGAACAGTTGTGGAATCCGTGGGCTGAAAACTGGTTTGAAGGCAAAGATGATCCTACCGTACGGGTATTGATTGCTGAAGCAATCAGCGCAGAATATTGGAATGTGACAGACAACAAAGTCACCCAGCTTTTTAAAGCCTTAAAAGGCGGCGTAACTGGTGAAGCGGGCGAACCGCATGCAGAACATCAAAAAGTGAATCTACAAAGTAATATCTGGTAATGAATGAGATTTAGCCTCTTGAAATTAAGAGGCTAATTTTTTGATATATTTAATTTTAAATATCAATGTAATTCCACTGTAATGACATAAAAAATTATAATTTTTGCTTGCCTTAATCTGCTCTCTTAAAAATATAAGCTTGGGAAAATCAGCTCAATATCTGACTAAAATTTAAGTAGAAGATTTATTTCCTAAAAAACCAAAAGGCTGCCATGGCAACCTTTTAGCATTCAATCAAAAAACTAATTTGAGAAACTAACTAACTAAATTAACTGACTCGCTTCATCTCTTGGACTTTGGCTATTTCCTGCTGTTTGAGTAAATTGCGCTGAATTTTGCCGCTCGATGTTTTAGGCAAAGCTTCTACAAACTCAATCTCTTTCGGATAGGCATGTTTGGATAAGCGTGAACGTACATAACTTTGCAGTTTCAACATTAAATCTTCAGTAGCAGGATAAGCCGATTTAAGCACTACAAAGGCTTTCACAATTTCTGTTCGTTCTGGATCTGGCTTTCCAACGACTGCGGATTCAAGCACTTCCTCACATTCAAGCAAGGTACTTTCTACATCAAAAGGCCCAACCCGATAGCCCGAGGTTGTAATGACATCGTCTGCACGCCCAATAAAATCAATACCGCCATATTCATTCAGCTTCACGGTATCACCAGTGAGATAATACTGCCCGACAAATGACTTGCGGTTATGCCCTGCATAGCCTTCAAACCACATCAACGGTGAAGCTGAACAGTCGATAGCAAGTGTTCCAATACCGCCTTTTTCTACTTCCTGATGTTCTTTGTTCAATACAGCAAAACGATGCCCAGGAATGGCAAAACCAGCTGAACCAATTTTTTTATAATGCTCTAAGCCATGATGATTGGCGATCACCATCCCCAGTTCAGTCTGTCCATATTGATCATAAATATTCACATTTAAATCATGATTAAACCACTGAATCACTTCAGGCGTGAGCGGCTCACCTGCACTGCTTACCACGCGTAAATGTGAACTGATGCCTGCATCAAATTTTTCTTTAAAGCCAAAGAACATGCGAAATGCGGTTGGCGAACCGGTCAAGTTACTGACCTGATATTTTTGAATGATTTGTACGGCATTATCGACACTAAAGCCACGTTCATCCATGATGATGCTGTGCCCTAAACTCAACGGCCCTGCAATACCATAATACAGTCCATACGCCCAGCCCGGATCTGCCAGATTCCAGAAGGAATCTTCATCTCGCAGATCTACGGCTTGCAGCATATAGCCTTTAAAGGCCAACAACGCTTTTAAAGGTACAGGAACCGATTTTGCCAAGCCTGTCGTACCTGAAGTAAACATCATCAGGAAGACATCATTAAACTGGCAATTTACCGGTTCAAACTCCTCTGGTTGTTGCTGTAAGGCTGTCCAGAAATCCGCATCTTGATAATTATTTGTCGCTGTTTGATGCACAGTCAGAATATTAGGAATATTGAAATCATGGAGTTTCAGTCGTTGTTCTTCATCAGTAACGATCAACTGGGTGCCAGCGGTACTGATGCGATGTTCAATGGCTTTGCTTTCAAAGGCAGTAAATAAAGGTTGGTATATGGCACCGATACGCCAGGTGGCCAATATGGTAATTAAGAGTGCTGGCGTTCTTGGCAGTAAGCCTGCAATACAATCACCGGCTTTTAAACCCAGAGAATGCATATAATTGGCCAGCTGTCCTGAAGCCATAGCCAGCTGTTCAAAGGTCCACTGCTCTGCGTCTCCGTTTTTGCCTTCCCAGATCAGTGCAGTTCGGTTTTGACCCAGGTAGCGACCACAGCATTCGGTATAAGCATTGATGTTCTCTGCACTTCCAACCAGATGTTCCTGAACCATATTTTCAAAATTAAAATCAGCATATGCCTGCTCTAGTGTCTTCATGACGACAACCTCTTTCCTGTTGTAGTTTTCAGGCGACCTTGCCTGAGTTTGTCCATTTGTATTTGTTGTTCCTGCTGATTCCATCAGCATACTTTCTCAAATCTGCATTCATGCCCTAGGACTAGAACATGAATAAGGCTTATTTTTCGATTATTCGCACTGTATGTCTTTAGATCCTCATGTTCAGTTGAATCCTGCAATTTCCATAGCCATCAATGTAAGTGCAGGATTTGAACATCAATCAAAGTCTGTTTTTTTAAATTAAAAATCAGCATTGACAAACTTCACGCGCAATCACCAGTCGTTGAATATCTGATGCACCTTCATAAATCTGGCTCACTCGCACATCACGATAGATACGCTCAACCGGAAAATCAGAGACATAACCGTAGCCACCATGAATCTGGATCGCATCTGAACAGACTCGCTCTGCAATAGTCGATGCAAACAGCTTGGCCATAGAAGCTTCTTTTAAGCATGGCTGGCCAGCATCTTTAAGCGTTGCCGCATGCAAGACCAATTGTCGCGCCGCTTCAATTTGTGTCGCCATATCTGCCAGCCTGAATGCCACAGCCTGATGCTGCACAATTTCTACACCAAAGGCTTTGCGTTCATTGGCATATTCCACTGCGGCATCCAATGCAGCCCGTGCCATGCCGACAGATTGTGCCGCAATGCCGATCCGACCCGATTCAAGGTTCGACAAGGCAATTTTATAACCTTCACCCTCCTGACCTAGCAAGTTGGCAGCAGGAATCCGGCAGTTATCCAGAACGATGGTCGCGGTATCCGAACAATGCTGACCCATTTTCTCTTCTAGGCGTGACACGATATAACCCGGTGCATCGGTCGGCACCAGAAAGCATGAAATACCCTTTTTCCCTGCAGATTTATCAGTCACAGCAAAGACTAGTGCAATCTGTGCGTGTTTCCCTGTGGTAATAAACTGCTTGGTGCCATTCAATACCCAATCATCACCATCACGTTCAGCTTTACACTGCAGCGAACTGGCATCTGAACCGGCTTGAGGTTCCGTCAAGCAGAAACAGCCGAGCCATTCACCTGTTGCCAGTTTGGTTAAATACTGCTGTTTTTGTTCCTCTGTGCCATAACGCTGAGTAATGCCACAGGGCAAAGAATTCTGCACGCTGATGATGGTCGAGATTGCACCATCTCCTGCGGCAATTTCCTCTAGCGCCAAAACCAATGATACATAATCCAGACCTGCACCACCCCATTCTTCAGCCACTGTCATACCCAATGCACCAAGCTCACCAAGCTCTTTAAGTTCTTGTGCTGGAAATTGTGCCGTTTTGTCGCGTAAGGCCGCCGTCGGTTTCAGCTTCTGCTGCGAATAATTGCGCATCATGTCCTGAATCATTTTTTGTTCATCATTTAAAATCATTGAACTTCCCTTTCTATATCTATTTATTTACTTCAAGCTTTTTACTATTGAGATCGTTGGCACGTCGGATAAGGCGGCATGGATGTCGCCTGCGAAACTGAGATACAGGGATGTATCTTCAGTTTCGCAAAGGATTTTTGTTTCTTTTGATCCTTCAAAAGAAAATGCATGCTTAAGCAAATTCATTTAAATTCAATGAGAAATTGGTAGCTGTGCAAATCATCATGTCCTATATAAATCGAAAACTTATTTAGGCTGCATACGGATTGCGCCATCCAAACGAATGACCTCACCATTCAAATAACTATTTTCAAAAATATGTCCCACCAGATGGGCAAATTCCTGTGGTTTTGCCAGACGTGGTGGAAACGGCACCATTTGCCCCAAAGCATCCTGGACATTTTGCGGCATGCCTTTCAGCATCGGAGTTTCCATAATGCCCGGCGCGATGGTCATGACACGGATCGCTTCACGAGCCAGTTCACGTGCCAAAGGTAAAGTCATTGCGACGACTGCACCTTTGGATGCCGCATAGGCAGTCTGACCAATTTGACCGTCATAAGCGGCAACTGAAGCAGTATTCACAATCACGCCACGTTCTTCTTCACCCGATTGCAACTCATATTTTGCAATTAAAGCCGCCGCATGACGCAACATATTAAAAGTACCATTTACATTAATATTGAGCACTTTTTGAAACATGGCTAATTCATGGATGCCGTTACGACCCAATACTTTGGCAGACGGTGCAATCCCGGCACAGTTGATCAAGCCATTCAGTTGACCATACGTGCTTTCAACATGAGCGAAGAAACTTTCAATGGCTTGTTCATCGGTCACATCGAGCTGTACAAACTCAGACTGTGCACCCAGTTGCTGCTGTAGTACTTCACCCTGCTCCTGATTCATATCGACCAGAATCACTTTGGCACCGTGTTCAACCAGATGAGTCGCTGTGGCTGCACCCAAACCTGAGGCACCACCGGTGATCACAATAACTTTTCCCTGAATGTTCATGTTTATTTCCTAGCGATTTTTCTATTTCAGATACGACTTAATATGCAGAGTAAACAGAGTTTTTATTCTGTACAATTTCCAAATATTGCATCTTGCATGATGTATTTGGACAATGAAAACAAGGATGTCAGACTGAATATGCATAAGCCTGCACTGGAATATAGCAAAGGCACCATCTCGATTGATCTGGTGAACGAAGCATTGCTGGATGCCAAACGGCTGCAATTTGATATCTCTGACATTCTAAAAAAAGCCAATATCCCAGCAGAAGTATTGAATGCTCCCAAGGCACGCGTTTCTGTTAATCAATTTGCCCAATTATGGACTGTGCTTGCAGACAGCATGAATGACGAATTTTTTGGTATGGACAGCCATGCCATGCGTCGTGGTAGTTTTAAATTACTTTCGAAAATGGTCATGCAGGCAGATACACTGGAAAAAGCGTTGCAACATATTTTGCAATTTCTCAACCTGGTTTTGGACGATCTGCAAAGCACGCTCATGGTTGAGGAACACTATGCCTATATCGTGATTTATGATCTACAACAGACTAAACGCATGTTTAGTTATGCGACTTATCTGATGCTGATTCATACCCTGATCTGCTGGTTAAGTGGACAACGGATTTTGCTTAATCAGATTCAATTGAAATGCGCAGCACCCCTAGATGATTTTGATTACAAAGTCCGTTTTTGTGAACAGATTGAATATCAGGCCAGCGAAAATTACGTGCAATTTGATGCAAGCTATCTGCAATTGCCGATTAAACAGGATGCTCAGTCCTGGTATCAGTTTATTCAGCAAACCCCACAAAATTTATTGGTGCGTTTTAAAAACCCCTATGCCTTGAGCACCCAGATTCGCCGTCAATTACTGCAAGTTTCACCGGCAGAATGGCTGGAACTGAATGAACTGGCCTTAAAAATGAATATGTCTGAAGCGACCATGCAACGGCGTTTAAAAAGTGAAGGTGTCAGCTATCAACAGTTAAAAAATGAGATACGCCGGGATACCGCCATTGAATTGCTGACCCGTACTGAACAAAGTTTACAAGAGATTAGCGATCAGCTTAATTTTCAGGAATCCAGTGCATTTCATCGTGCATTCAAAAAGTGGACTGGCGTCAGTCCAGGCGCATATCGACAAAATAACATTAGATAATTTATATAAACTTAGACTTCAGAGATATTACCGAAAAATACTTGGATTCTAAGCATTTATTTTTATTATGATTATATATTTCAAGCCCTAAAACATATATTAGCAGGACTACACAGTCACCCGGAAAGCTTTGCAATTTATCCGAGAATAGATTATTTTTCATTCAATTTATAGCACTTTTGCTATTGGCTGTACTCTCCATTTTCCTTTCTAGTTGAAGGTATCTCCATGTTAAAGATGACTGATGTGCTTGGGCAAAATCTTGTTCAAAACTTCTCTAAAGCTTTATTTTCTTCGACTGATCTCATCACAGAACAGTTGAATCAAGGGATTTTAAATGCATCGGATGCAGAACTGAAAGATGCAATTTTGCACTTCTTTAACCAGGTAGATGCTGTGGAAGCGGCTCAGGCCCTTGAAATTCCAGCAGAACGTATAAGTGGATTACAGGAAGGTATCGCCTTGAAAGATGAAAAATATCTGGCAGATACTTTGAAAGTTGTGGCACTTTGTCTGGCAATGGAAACCGGTAGCCTAGATCAGGTAGAAGTCTATGACTGTCTACAGGATTATCCGATGTAATTCTTTTTAAGAATTCCTCGAAAGCGATGCTCTGGCATCGCTTTTTTTTGTTTTTAATTATACTGCGTTGGCTTGATGTCATTCAAAATACTTAAGGTTTCAAATGCAGTCAGGAATTTATAAAGAAAAAAATCCAATAAAAAAGCGACCAATGTAGTCGCTTTTTTATAGAAAAAGAATTACAGATTAATGCGGCCATTGCGCCAAAGTCACACGATCATTCCCGCCATAATCTTTAACCGTGCGGACTTGCTTATAACCCGCCTGTTTAAATAGATGTTGTACGGCATCTGCCTGATCATAACCATGTTCAAGCACCACCCAACCATTCACAGTCAAATGCTTCTTGGCTTGCAGAATAATCATTTCAATATCGGCCAGACCTTTTTTATCTGCCACCAGCGCACGTTCCGGTTCAGTCGCCAGATTCTGCATATGCACATCATCAGCGTCGATATAAGGTGGATTCGATACAATGGCGTCAAAGAATTGACGGCCAAATGGCTTCAGCCATGAACCCAGAACAAATTCTACATTCTCAATATCATGTTGTTCCGCATTATATTTCGCCACCTCAAGCGTAGGCTCGTAGATATCAGAAGCCGTTACTGTCCAGTTTGGACGCTCAGATGCCAGTGATAAGGCAATTGCGCCAGTACCTGTACCCAAATCTACTACACGGGCGTCATCAGGCAGGTCTAACTTCAACACGGTCTCAACCAGCACTTCAGTATCCGGACGTGGCACTAAGGTATTTTTGGTCACTTTGAGGTCCAAAGTCCAGAATGGCTGTGAACCAGTGACATAGGCCAAAGGCTCACCGGCAGCAATACGCGCCAACCCGTCTTTATACGCTTGTTCCTGTTCAGGCGTTAACTCCTGATCCTTTTTCATTAGTAGATCAAATGAATCAATCTTGGTGATGTGTTCCAGTAACCAGGCATTTTCCTGACGTTCATAACTTTCAGCTTCACCGCGTAAAGCCAGGGCTTGTAAAATATTCATTATCCACCATTCTGCTGTGCAAGCATGGCCAACTGATCCGCCTGATATTCGCGGTGCAGGCTGTCCAGCAATTCGGTCAAATCACCTTCCATCACGGCATCCAGCTTGTATAAAGTCAGGTTAATGCGGTGATCGGTCATACGACCTTGCGGGTAGTTATAGGTACGGATACGTTCTGACCGATCACCCGAACCCACCAGATCACGACGCATTTCTGATGTTGCTGCATCTGCTGCTGCACGTTTGGCATTTTCTAAACGTGATACCAGCAGTGCCATCGCTTTGGCCTTGTTCTTATGCTGTGAACGTTCTTCCTGACATTCCACTACGGTGCCGGTTGGAATGTGAGTAATACGTACTGCAGAATCGGTTTTGTTAACGTGCTGACCACCTGCACCTGAAGCACGATACGTATCAATCCGCAAATCAGATGAGTTGATTTCAACAGAGGTATCGACATCAATTTCAGGAAGAATCGCAACGGTACATGCTGATGTATGCACTCGGCCTTGTGATTCGGTCGCCGGTACACGCTGTACACGATGCGCACCACTTTCAAATTTCAGGCGACCATAGACACCTTCACCATTAATCAGGCAGATGACTTCTTTATAGCCGCCATGTTCGCCTTCATTTTCAGAGAGGATTTCAATACGCCAGCCTTGGTTTTCCGCATATTTACTATACATACGGAATAAATCGCCCGAGAAAATCGCTGCTTCATCGCCACCGGTTCCGGCACGAATCTCAAGATAAGCCGAGTTGGCATCATTCGGATCTTTCGGAATCATCAAGATGTTCAGGTCTGCTTCAAGCGATTCAATTAAAGCTTTATTCTCTTTAATTTCTTCCTGTGCCATTTCCTTAAAATCTGGATCTGACAGCATGGCCTGAGCCGTTTCAATGTCTTCTTCAGCCTGTCTGTACTTGGTCCAGACATTGGTGATTTCTGTTAAGTCATTATGCTCACGTGACAATTGACGGAAGCGCTTATTATCAGAAATGACTTCAACATCAGCCAGTAATGCGGTCAGTTCTTCATGGCGGTCAGAGAGTTGGTCTAATCGTAAACGTAACGATTCTTTCATTTTCTAAAAAATCTCAAACATAGGCTGCGACTAAAAACCGATTTAGCACAGCGAAATCAAAAAATTGCGCCTAGTTTAACGACTCTGGCTTCTAATGAACATCATTATTGAGTAAGTCCGCGTTGCTATCATTCGTGCTCTACAGTATTTGTTAACAAATATAATTAAAAACTGTGGAATTGCCTTTTTTATAGTCGATCTTATTCTTATTTCTTGCCGATTTTACAATTCGCCAAATAAAGCAGGGAATTATGAAGAAACATCTTCATATTGTTTTGGGCATGATTTGTTACATTTTCCGCATCGAAATAACTACAGTCCTGTAAATGGACACGGAGTAATGACATGAAACTCAACGCACTTTTAATGAGTACAGTTTTAGCTGCTGGTTCAATGATGACCGTAAACGCACATGCAGACAGTACAGCGCGTGTTGCAGCAGCAAGTGCTTTAGGTAGTGTTGCAGGTACAGCATTAGGTAAAAACATGGGCGGTAATACCGGCGCAACCATTGGTGCTGCTTTAGGTGGTGCCGGCGGTGCAGCGGTTGCAAGCAGCAAGAAAAGCCGGACTGAATCTGCCATTGGTGGCGCTCTAGGCGGCGGTGCAGGATATACAGTAGGTAAAAATATGGGCGGTACTAACGGCGGTTATATTGGTTCAGCTTTGGGTGCTGCCGGTGGTGCTGCACTAGGTAACAAGATTGCCAAAGATAAAGCAGCTGAAAAACGCTCTAAACACTGGAAAAAACGTTACCGTTAATTTGCGCTCAGGCAGTTTAGACCAGACGCTACATTTAACCTGAAAAGCACCTTTTGGTGCTTTTTTTATTGTTGCTTTAATGCGTGAATTTTCAATTAATACATGGAATTATCCTGTCCACATCATGAATAAATTAAGGAGATAAAAATCACAATTCGCCAACACTGCCTTCATGCTGTTTGGCGCTTGCTAGATTAAATTTATCTCATCAACAAAATATAGCTAGATATATAAAAGGTGTCCTCATGAACTATAAATCTCTAATGATCGCTGTTGTAGCAACCTCAGCCATGGGTATGACAGCTGCCAATGCAGGCAATACAACCAATACAGCTTTAGCTTCTGCTTTGGGTGGTGTTGTTGGTGCCGCAGTCGGTAATAAAATGGGTGGTACAACTGGCGCAACAATCGGTTCAGCGATTGGTGGTGGTGCAGGTGCAGCAGTAGCAGCAAATAAACGTGACCGTAACGGTGCGATTATCGGTGGTGCTTTAGGTGGCGGTGCAGGTTATGCAGTTGGCCGAAATATGGCAGGCACCAACGGTGGTTACATCGGTGCGGCACTGGGTTCAGCAGGTGGTTCAGCGTTAGGTAAGAAAGTCAGCGAAGACCGTCGTTATGATGACCGCAGCGAACGTCGCTATAATTCTTCTCGTAACTACCGTTATAACGATTATCGCTATAACAACCGTCGTCGTTAAGATTCTTTCCCCTTATTCTTTCCTCCTTTATAAGCATCTTCGGATGCTTATTTTTTTTGCCTTTATTTTTTATCTTTATCTTTTGGTTTACACTTATATCGATTTTTTTCGATATACAAATACACTCTAAAGTCGTATGCTTTTAGAGATGTCTATTTAAGAGTAATACTATGCGTACGCTTAACGATACCCAGTTCTCTATCCTCGAACTGGTTCCTGTTCGTGACGACAAGAGCATTCAATTCGCGCTGAACCATGCGCTGGAACTTGCCCAAACAGCAGAAAAATTGGGTTATCGCCGGATGTGGCTGGCAGAACATCATAATATGGATGGCATTGCCAGTTCAGCAACCGCAGTTCTCTTAGGCTATTTACTGGCGAATACCAAAACCCTAACTTTAGGCTCTGGTGGAATTATGCTGCCGAATCATGCCCCGCTGGTTGTGGCTGAACAGTTCGGTACCTTGGCAACGCTCTATCCCGATCGGATTGAACTGGGCCTAGGCCGTGCTCCGGGCACCGATCAAATGACCATGCGTGCCCTGCGTCGTGGCCGTCAGGAAACCGAAGATCAATTTCCGCACGATGTTCTGGAAATTCTGCAGTATTTTAAAGATCCAATTCCAGGACAGCGTATTGTGGCAACGCCGGGTCAAAGCACGCATGTACCTGTATGGTTATTAGGGTCCAGTCTGTTTAGTGCGCAATTGGCAGCAAAACTCGGCCTACCTTATTCCTTCGCTTCGCATTTTGCCCCGCGTATGCTGGGTCAGGCCATTCAGTTATATCGTGACAATTTCGAACCGTCTGAATACCTGGATCGTCCTTATGTGTCGATGGGTGTACCGACCTGTGTCGCAGATACTGATGAAGAAGCAGAATATCTAGCGACTAGTGCCTATCAGCGGGTTTTATCACTGATTCGTGGACAAAGCCTGAAACTTAAAGCACCAATTGACTCCATGAAAGGTCTGTGGTCGCCGCCGGAAAAAATGTCAGTCGATAATTTCTTTGCCATGGCTCAGGTCGGCTCCAAAGAAACCGTTAAAGCTGGGCTAGAATCGCTTTTGGCTAAATATGATGTGGATGAGTTTATCTTTACTTGTGACATCTATGACACTGACAAGCGCCTGCACAACTTTGAGCTATTAATGCAAATTAAAAATGGTCAGTAAATGAGAGTTGCATCTACCTATTCTCAGCAATGGGTAGATGTTTTTCATCTTTAAAGATAAATGACTAAAAGAAACATCCCAGTAAAATCATTTTTATTGACCTTTTCTATTAAAAAGCTTCTTTCTTGAACGAATACTTCACTTCTTTTCCTTCATCCATCTCAGCAAGTTAAAAGTCATTCCTTTTGGATCGCCCGTAAATCCATTCAGTCTTCAATAAAGTCAGATTTTATATTTTGGTCAAATAGATGACTGTCTAAGTTAAATTTTTCACTTTACCCTGGCTTGAGTTTTTGTTTATATCTCATACAAAGAAAATTAATTATTAAATAAATTCAAGGAATTCTAATGTCTACCAAGCATGACCCACACGCTGATATTTTTGAAAATCGCCCCGAACATTTTCAGCAGTTTAATGGAATTAAAGTGCCCTCTTCCGAACTGTTAGAATTGGATTATGCAGATAAAGATATTGCTATTATTGGCACAGATCAGTTTACCGTGAGCCAGCTGGATAAAATCAGTCAACATGCCCATTCGGTAAAAGTTTTCCAGATTAATCCTGCTTTTGTACTGCCCGGTTCCGACCGAATTCTGCAACGAATTATTAATCACCCATTGATTGGTAAAAATCGCCGCTTATTTAACAACCGCATTAAAAGCTTGCTTTCTCTGCGGTTTTTAGAAAATCAGGTGCAGAATTTGTGGCTAAGACGCCAGTTAATGCCAAATCTTGCATCTTCCCGTAAAATTTATCTGAAATCAGATCATTATTATGCTGCCCTACAACGTGAAAATTGCCACCTGATTACCTGGCCGATTCTGAAAATTTCGGAAAATACAATTCATTGTATTAATGGTGAACAGCATCCGGTCGATATCATTATTCATACTTATTTAGCAGAAAAATAACTCACGCTGGCGAGTAAAAATGAAAAATTGGTAAGCTGATAATGAGATTTTTATTTACGTATCAAGAACCGACATGATGATTTATTCAACAAAATGAGCAAAGAAGACTCTTTTATATTTCAGAATATGATAGTTGGTATTTTCTTAGAATTATAAAATTCATACATTATTTCGATTAATCAATGCTTACTTGTAATTTTTAGCTATAAATCAAAGCCAAACCGCAGTTTGGCTCTGGCTGGTTTCTTAACCGATTCGACGTTTTAAACCGGTCATTTGCAACACACGTGTTGAGATTTCTTCAATCGACATTTCAGACACATTCAGGTACTTGATGCCTTCCGAAATATAAATTCCTTCAATCGCACGCAACTCCATCTGACACTGACTAAAGCTGGCATAACGGCTATTGGCCTTACGCTCAGAACGAATGGCCACAAGGCGTTCCGCATCAATCATCAGGCCAAACAGCTTGTTTTTATGCGGTCGCAGCACGGCTGGCAGTCGGTTATCATCCAAATCTTCTTCAGTCAGTGGATAGTTCGCCACGCGAATACCGAACTGCAAAGACAGATAAATAGAGGTCGGGGTTTTACCTGAACGCGATACACCAATCAGGATCAGGTCAGCTTTATCATAATGACGGGTACGTGCGCCGTCGTCGTTATCTAAAGCAAAATGAACAGCATCAATACGGGCCTTATAAGACTCAGAGTCGGTCACCGCATGGGTCTGCCCGACTAAAGTTGTAGGAATCGTGCCTAATTCATCAGCCAACTTACTAATAAGCCCTTCAAATACATCAAGATTTACTGCATTTGCGGTGTTAATGATGTCGCGCACATAGGGATCAACCAGGGTGTCAAATACCAGCGGTTTTTCACCGTCGATTTGAGCTCTTGCATTGATCTCTGCCACCACGTTTGTGGCCGCCTCTTCGGAACTAATGTAAGGAATAATATGAATGTCAAATTTCACATGCGGAAACTGCGCTAACAGCGAGTGTCCAAGGGTTTCAGCGGTGATGGCGGTACCATCTGAAATAAAGAAAACACTACGCTGAATTTGTTTACCTTCCGACATTAAAATTCTCCTCCAACATTTGTCTTAGTGCTATATAATCTTTATAGTAAACCGATCTTACATGACTGTCGCTTAGTAAAATCAAAAACCTAGATGATTTGCTATACTCTCATGCCGAGATAGTGATTAATACTGCAAAAGTGGAGTAACAACTTTGGAAGCGCGCGTAATTGGTCTGGAAAAATTAGGGAAGCACGACGTTGAGCTAGTCGGTGGGAAAAACTCATCACTAGGCGAAATGATCAGCCATTTATCAAATGCTGGTGTATCTGTGCCAGGTGGTTTCGCAACGACTGCCGATGCCTACCGTGAATTTCTCGAGCAAAGTGGCCTAAACGCTAAAATCAATGCAGAGCTTGCTGCACTCAATGTTGATGATGTGAATGCACTCGCTGAAACTGGCGCAAAAATTCGTCAATGGATTGTGGATACTCCACTTACGCCTGCATTAGAACAAGAAGTTCGTACAGCATTTGCAGAACTTTCTAACGGCAACCCTGACATCGCGGTTGCCGTTCGTTCTTCTGCAACTGCAGAAGATTTGCCGGATGCTTCTTTTGCCGGCCAGCAAGAAACTTTCCTGAACATTCGTGGTATTGATAACGTTCTGATCGCAATCAAAGAAGTGTTTGCATCTTTGTACAACGACCGCGCAATCTCTTACCGTGTACACCAAAACTTTGCCCATGATGTAGTTGCGCTGTCTGCTGGTGTACAACGCATGGTTCGTTCAGAAACTGGCGCTGCAGGTGTAATGTTTACGCTAGATACTGAATCAGGCTTCCGTGATGCAGTATTCATTACCGCATCTTATGGTTTGGGTGAAATGGTCGTTCAAGGTGCAGTTAACCCGGACGAATTCTATATTTCTAAACCGCTTTTAAATGCAGGCCGACACGCGATCCTTCGTCGCAACCTGGGTTCTAAGCACCAGAAAATGATTTATGGTGAAGAAGCATCTGCAGGTAAATCTGTTGTTGTCGTGGATGTTGAAAAAGCTGAACGCCAACAGTTCGCTTTAAACGACCAGGAATTACAAGAACTTGCTAAACAAGCGCTGATCATTGAAAACCACTACGGTGCACCAATGGACATCGAGTGGGCAAAAGATGGCGATGATGGCAAGATTTATATCGTTCAGGCGCGTCCTGAAACTGTAAAAAGCCGTGAAAATGTCGGCACTATGGAACGCTACCTGTTGAAACAACGCGGTACTGTGATCTGTGAAGGCCGTTCAATTGGTCAACGCATTGGTTCTGGTAAAGTCCGCATTGTGACGTCTATTAAAGAAATGGACAAAGTACAAGATGGTGATGTTCTTGTATCTGATATGACTGACCCGGATTGGGAACCAGTCATGAAACGTGCAGCTGCGATTGTAACAAACCGTGGTGGTCGTACTTGTCACGCAGCAATTATTGCACGTGAGCTTGGTGTTCCTGCAATCGTGGGTTGTGGTAATGCAACTGAAGTTCTTGTAGACGGTCAGGAAGTGACTGTGTCTTGTGCTGAAGGTGATACTGGCTTTATCTATGAAGGCGCACTAGATTTTGAAATTCAAAAGAATTCAATTGAGTCTATGCCTGCTCTTCCATTTAAAGTAATGATGAACGTGGGTAACCCGGATCGTGCATTTGACTTTGCTCAAATTCCAAACGCAGGTATTGGTCTGGCGCGTCTTGAATTCATTATTAACCGTATGATTGGTGTTCACCCGAAAGCATTGATCAATATTGACAGCCTTCCACGTGAAACACGTGCAGCAGTCATGGCGCGTACTGCAGGTTATGCATCTCCAATCGAATTCTATGTAGAGAAACTGGTCGAAGGTATCTCGACACTTGCTGCTGCATTTGCAGACAAGCCAGTCATTGTTCGTATGTCAGACTTTAAGTCTAACGAATATGCAAACTTGATCGGTGGTAAGTTATACGAGCCAGAAGAAGAAAACCCGATGCTAGGTTTCCGTGGTGCAAGTCGCTACGTTTCTGATAACTTCCGTGATTGCTTCGAACTTGAATGTCGTGCATTGAAAAAAGCACGTGATGAAATGGGTTTAACCAATATTCAGATCATGATTCCATTTGTTCGTACTGTTGCTGAAGCGAAACGTGTCATTGAACTTCTTGCATTAAACGGTCTTAAGCGCGGTGAAAACGGCCTTAAAGTGATCATGATGTGTGAACTTCCAACCAATGCTTTATTGGCAGATCAGTTCCTTGAACATTTCGATGGTTTCTCTATTGGTTCAAACGACTTGACACAATTAACACTTGGTCTTGACCGTGACTCTGGTATTGTCTCTCACCTATTTGATGAGCGCGACCCTGCGGTTAAAGCGTTACTTTCTCTTGCAATTCAAGCATGCCGTAAAGCTGGCAAATATGTCGGTATTTGTGGTCAAGGTCCTTCTGATCACCCAGATCTTGCACAATGGTTAATGGAACAAGGTATCGACTCTGTGTCTTTAAACCCAGACTCGGTACTTGAAACTTGGTTCTTCCTGGCTGAAGAAAAAGTGCAAAAAGCATAAACAATTGTGAATAAAAAAGACCCTTTGATAGGGTAATGCCAGTCAGTTAAGAAATTGACTGGCATTTTCTTGGGTATTTCTGCGGTTTTCCTTTCACAACTCGTGGGCAACTTCTAACCCTTCTCTCAGGCAAAACATACCTCCTCGATTTCTCCAGTAAACTTTCTAGATGTTTAGGTAAATTCCCTGCGGAGTCTAAAGAATCAAATCTTAATATATTCAGGATGCTGATAGAGGCAATATGAAAGCTGATTCTCAAAGGACTGACTTTTGCACGTTGAGCCATATGTTTCATTTGTCTTCTTAGAATATTATAGGCAATGAAGACCCCCCATAATTCTTGATAAATTAAATCAGGTTGCTTGCTCCTCAAATGCTTACCTTCCTGTAAATCACTTTTGATTTCTCGGTAACACATTTCTATTTCCCAGCGCTGGGCATAAAGCTTCGCCAAGCCTATCAGTGGATATGCCTTTGAATCCATTAATGAAGTGATATAACGTCTAATTTTCCCTGCCTGCTCAACTTCAATCAAACGCGCTTCCCAATATTCTCCTAATGATGGATTTAGCTTCCTGGCTCTAGCTGAAAGAGGCATTTTGATTTGAAAGTCATGCGGGGAATTACGTTTAATGATCTCATAGCGTAAATTATCTTTTGCTCTCATTAACCAATGACTGGCTTCTACTCGTGTTTGCCAGTCAATCAAGAAATCAGCAGAGAAATAGGCTCGATCAAACAAGGTAATACTATGCGATGGAGGACATAATCGATTTGCCAGTGTAAGTTCACCCTGATCCATGCTACCTATTTGGGCATCAATGATTTCATGGGTGCTGGTATTTACCAGGCAGGTTGCTCTCACTTGTGGATAAGGGGCTGCAGCGGTTTTACCCTTAGATGAGCCAAAGTGTTCAAAATTCTCGTCTGTATAAGGCATAGACCAAACCACCCCGTCAACAGCACATACACTAAGGCCATGAAAGTTTGAGTATTGCTGTTGGGATTCTTCAAACCAGGCTTGGCTGAGTAGAGAAAACAAGGTATTCAAGGGCTCTCGTCCTAAACGTTGTCGTGCTTGCACTGCTGCACTGGGGACACAATATTCTGTTGTACCAAACACAAGTTTTAGTTGCTCTACGACATACCCGATCGGTTGATCTCGAAATAGGGCAAGCCCAATTACCAGCCATACCACATGTTCGGCAGGTAATTTTCTTCTCCTGATAGAAGCCTTACCTGTTTGATGTAGGCTTTCTTTAATCCAGTTTAAATCAATGAGTTCACTGAAATGGCTGAGTGAAGGCAAAGAATGTTGAAGGGTGCAATCTAAATTTTCAGATAAAGTCATAAAAAAAATGAGCGTATTGGCATACACTCATTTTTACTACATTTTTCTAATGTCTGCTTAACTGACTGGCATTACTTTGATAGGGTCTTTTTTATGAGATAGATATTATGATTTATTGTTTTAAAATTGATAACTAAAGATCCAATCGAAAGCTAAACAATTGAATTTATAAATACAATTAAATCAAAGCTTATCAATACATGAAAACTGTAATGACAAACAAATACCAACAGTAAAGTCATGTCAAAATGGCAATAATAATGAATACACCTGTAATGTTCGGGAAGATATTTTTAAGAGTGGAGATCCTTGCAATTTTGTATGGGCGCATTTTTAATGAGAAATATGATTGAAAATCCTCAATTAATCTATATCTTACGATGAGAGGATGTTTGTTTTCAAAACAGAATTCAATACAATCTTGTTCAAAGCTATTATCAGTTCACATTTATATATTGAGATTCAGTCTATATGCAGATTTACTTGGCACGAAACAATCAACAAGCTGGTCCATATACGCTCGAGCAATTGAATCAGATGCTGGCGAATCAACAAGTCATGCTGACTGACCTGGCATGGCATCAAGGCATGACCGAGTGGAAAGCCTTAGGTGAACTTACCCAAGGAAAATCGGTATATCAACCCGAAGGTTATGTCGCTCCAGCAGTCACACCTGAAACGCCGGTATTCCAGAATAGCCAACCAACGACTTCGGCCTACTCACAGCCTCATACTCAAACAGCAACTCAAAAAAATGAACTTGCCAGTATTCCAAGCCGTATCCTGGCCAAAATTGTAGACGTATTACTGTGGCTACCAGCAACCTTCATTTTGACTGCTTTTTTTACGCCTGAACAGGAAACCCGGTTTGCTCAACTGAATGAAGAATTCATGAATGTTGTGCTGAGTAGCGATGCAGATCCTGCAATGGCTCAGCAATTACAGACTCAAATGTTTGAGATGTTTTCTCAGCAGGCGTGGCTTGCCACAGCGGTCTATTTGATTATCATGCTGGCCATTCAAGCCTTTCTGATTGCCAAATCAGGCCAAAGTATTGGTAAAAAGCTGACAAAAATCAAAATTGTAGATGCAGAATCAGGTGAAAAGCCCAGCCTGTTGCGCGCTTTTACTATTCGTAGCGTATTCTTCATATTTTTAAATATTGTATTTATGCCACTGAGTTTAATTATTGACTGGGCCTTCGGATTGGGCAAAAAACGTCAAACCTTGCACGATAAACTAGCAAAAACGAAAGTTGTGAAACAATAGCGCAGGAATACACAAAATGGGATGAATATCATCCCATTTTGATTACAGAACTTTGAAATTGAAATAAAATTCCCATAAATCCTCCCCAATCCAGACCAGCAAAATCGGTTTTTATTACAGGCATTTAAAGCGCCCTAGATATAGCTTAGTTCGTGAATCTCAGGCATAATGCCCTACAACGTAGCGGTGTATTGTGATTAATAGGATGTTTTGTAAAATTCAGCCTTTTTTGTCATATGCACTTTAATCGCTATCCCATATTAAATTAGGGAATGGGACTCTTCACCGAGGTTGTAAAATGAGACAAACGATTTTAGCTGTATTGTCTTTATCTGCGATGACTGCACTCTTGACCGGGTGTGGTGGTGATATGGTACTTCTGAACTCTAAAGGTCCAGTTGCAGCAGGTCAAAGTAACCTGATGATGACTGCGATTTATTTAATGCTTTTGGTGGTTATTCCATCAATCATCATGGCATTATGGTTCGGTTGGAAATATCGTGCATCGAATAAAGACGCAGACTATAAACCTACATGGACACACTCTACTGCGATTGAAATTGTAGTATGGGGTATCCCTGTCATTATTATTGGTATTTTAGCTTGGTTAACTTGGTGGGGCTCCCACAAGTATGACCCATACCGTCCAATTGAAGCAGATAAAGCGCCATTAACTGTTCAAGTTATTGCTGAGCAATTTAAATGGATCTTCATCTATCCTGAGCAAGGCATTGCAACTGTTAACGAATTGCGTTTCCCAGAGAAAACTCCGGTAAGCCTTCGTTTAACCTCTAACTTCACGATGAACTCGTTCTTCATCCCGGCGTTAAGTGGTCAGATTTATGCAATGGCAGGTATGCAAACTCACCTCAACCTATTAGCTGATGAAACTAGCCCAGCTGAAGGCTACCGTGGTTTCTCTTCAAACTATTCAGGTTACGGCTTCTCACAAATGCGCTTCCGTGCACATTCTGTGACTGATGCCCAGTTTGCCGAATGGGTTTCTGCTATTCAGGCAGGAAACGGTACTTCAGTTAACCCTAATGCAGTACAAAAAACTGTTCTAGACCAAGCTGAATTTGCAAGCTTACGTGACGGTAACCGCGGTGTTCACCAGATCGAAGCGATTATTGCAAGAGCTAAGACTCCTGAAGAGAAGGCTGCTGCTGAAGCAATGAAGCCTTACCCTACTAAGCCACATCCTGTGACTTACTACTCTTCTGTAGAGCAAGGTTTGTTTGAATCTGTGATTCACAAGTATATGAGTAACTACCACGGTGCTGACCATTCAGCTCCTGTAGAAGCTGCAGCGACTGATGCTGTTGCTCATGAAGCGTCTGCTTCTGAAGCTCATGTAGCTGGTGAACATGCGACTGCTTCTCAAGGAGAATAAGACATGAGCTTCTTAGGTAAGTTAGGTCCGGATGCAATTCCTTACGATCCAATCGTATTGGCAACTGTTGCAATGATGATCTTGGGTGGTATCGCAGTTGTTGCCGGTATTACCTACTTCAAAAAATGGGGCTACCTGTGGAACGAATGGTTCACATCTGTAGACCATAAAAAAATTGGTATCATGTACCTGTTCGTATCGATCATCATGCTGGTGCGTGGTTTCGCCGATGCGATCATGATGCGTCTTCAGCAGTTCCTTGCAAAAGGTGGCGGCGAAGGTTATTTACACCCTGAGCATTACGACCAGATCTTTACCGCGCATGGCGTGATCATGATCTTCTTCGTGGCAATGGGTCTTGTTGTTGGTTTGATGAACATCTCTGTACCGCTTCAAATCGGTGCACGTGACGTTGCATTTCCATTATTAAACTCACTCAGCTTCTGGTTATTCGCCGGTGCTGCGGGTCTAATGATGGTGTCACTCGCGTTAGGTGAGTTCGCTGCAACAGGCTGGATGGCATACCCTCCACTGTCTGGCATTGAATACTCTCCAGGCGTAGGTATGGACTACTATATCTGGGCACTGCAAATTTCAGGTCTGGGTACGCTATTAACGGGTGTTAACTTCTTCGTTACCATCATCAAAATGCGTGCGCCTGGCATGAAACTTATGGAAATGCCAATCTTTACCTGGACATCTTTATGTACAGCAGTATTGATTATTGCGGCTTTCCCAGTGTTGACTGCAACAATTGCAATGTTAACGCTTGACCGTTACTTCGGTTTCCACTTCTTTACTAACGACTTGGGTGGTAGCCCGATGTTGTACGTGAACTTGATTTGGACTTGGGGTCACCCGGAAGTATATATCTTGGTATTACCAGCATTTGGTATTTACTCTGAAGTTGTTGCGACTTTCTCGCGCAAAGCATTGTTCGGTTACAAATCAATGGTGTATGCAACAGTAGCAATCACAGTATTGTCATTCGTTGTATGGGTTCACCACTTCTTTACCATGGGTGCAGGTGCCAACGTTAACGCGTTCTTCGGTATCATGACCATGATTATTGCGATTCCTACAGGTGTGAAAATCTTCTCTTGGTTATTCACCATGTACAAGGGTCGTATTGTTTACACTACTCCAATGCTATGGACACTAGGCTTCCTGGTAACTTTCGGTATCGGTGGTTTAACAGGTGTATTGATGGCGGTTCCACCAGCGGACTTCCTGGTACATAACTCTTTATTCCTGATTGCTCACTTCCATAACGTAATTATTGGTGGTGTAGTATTTGCGATGTTCGCAGGTATCATCTTCTACTGGCCGAAAATGTTCGGTTGGAGACTGAATGAGACTTGGGGTAAAGCAGCGTTCTGGTTCTGGTTCTTCGGTTTCTACTTTGCGTTCATGCCACTTTATATCCTTGGTTTCATGGGTATGACACGTCGTTTGAATACATTTGACAACCCAGAATGGGACCCGTATGTAAATATCGCGATGTTCGGTGCAGTTCTGATTGCGCTTGGTATCGTATGTTTCATTCTACAAATCGTGGTTGGTTTCTTACAACGTGACCAACGTCTGGATTTGACTGGCGATCCATGGGATGGTCGTACCCTTGAATGGGCGACATCTTCTCCTGCTCCGTTCTATAACTTTGCTCATCTTCCAAAGATCAATGGTATTGATACTTTCTGGATCGAGAAAGAAAATGGTGTTGCGTATGCAAAACCAACGAAGTACGAAGATGTTCATATGCCAACTAACCGTGCTGCCGGTTTCGTTATCGCGATGTTCATCACTGTTATGGGCTTCGGTTTAATCTGGCACATCTGGTGGTTAGTAGTTGTTACGTTCCTTGCTTCTATCATTAGCTTCATCGTGTCTTCTTTCACCAAGAAAGTGGATTACTATGTTCCAGCTGCTGAAGTTGAGCGTATTGAAAACGAACGCTATGCGATTCTTGAAAAACACTTGAAGAAGGACTAAGACAATGGCTGAAGTACTTCATCACGATAACCACGGACACGATGAGCATCATCATCACGATGATACTGACATCACCGTCTTTGGTTTCTGGACTTACTTGATGAGTGACCTTGTCCTGTTCGGTACACTCTTCATTGCGTTCGCTGTTTTGAGTAGCCACATTCCTGTGGATACTCCAAGTGCGAGAGACCTGTTTGGCGACTCTTTAGGTTTCGTTCTTACTGAAACCTTCGCCCTATTGATCTCTTCTGTAACCTTTGGTTTTGCAGTTCTTGCTGCATACAAAAAAGACGTTGCAAAAGTACTGACTTGGTTAGCGATTACTTGGGTATTCGGTGCTATCTTCATCGGCATGGAACTATATGAGTTCAATCACTTAGTTCATGCTGGTCACGGTCCAAGCACAAGTGCGTTCTTATCTGCGTTCTTTACTTTGGTAGGTACGCACGGTATTCACGTAACTTCTGGTCTGGTCTGGATGATCGTGCTTATGGTTCAAATCAAGAAATATGGTTTGACTCTTGCAAACACGCGTCGTCTAGCTTGCCTAAGCTTGTTCTGGCACTTCCTTGACATCGTTTGGATCTGTGTATTCAGCGTAGTTTACTTGATGGGAGTTCTGTAATGAGTCACGATCATAACGCTGCTGGCGAATCACACGGTAACGTTAAGCAATATACCGTTGGCTTCATCCTTTCTGTCATCCTTACCGTAATTCCATTCGGTATGGTGATGGCAGGCGGTTTTGGCCGTGGTATCTTGATTACTGTCATCGCGATTACTGCGGTTGCTCAGATTCTTGTGCAGTTAATTTACTTCCTGCATATGAACTCTTCTTCAGAGCAACGCTGGAATGTGATTGCATTCGTGTATACCATCTTAACTATCGCTATTCTTTTAGTGGGTTCTGTATGGATCATGAATTACCTACACTACAACATGATGATCTAAACTGGTCGTCATGCTGAAAAAGTATTTATTCCTGACTAAGCCAGGAATTCTCTTCGGTAACTTTGTTACCACTTTGGGTGGCTACTTCGTAGCCACTCAAGGTTCTGTAGATTTCCTTCTCCTGCTTATTACCCTTCTCGGTACTACGCTTGTCGTAGCATCAGGATGTGTGGTCAACAACGTGATTGACCAAGACATCGACCAAAAAATGCAGCGCACCCAAAACCGTGCTCTGGTCACCAAAACCATTTCCGAACCTATTGCTCTGGCCTTTGCCCTGATATTAGGCATCGTTGGTTTTAGTCTTTTATGGTTCTGGGTAAATGCGTACGCTTTCCTATTCGCGGTGATTGGTTTTGTCGTATATGTTGGTTTCTACAGCCTATGGACAAAACGAACCACAATTCATCAAACTGTTGTAGGCAGTATTTCTGGTGCAGCTCCGCCTGTCATTGGTTATACCGCAGTGGCCAATCAATTTGACCTCGGTGCGTTACTGATCTTTTTAGGTTATGCGCTATGGCAAATGCCTCACTCATGGGCGATTGCGATTTACCGCTTTGATGATTACAAAAATGCAGGTATTCCGATTTTGCCTGTGGCGCGTTCGATTCATCGTACCAAGATTGAATCACTGGTTTATGTGGTGTTATTCACACTAACCATGAATGCGTTATTTGTCTTTGGTTATGCCAACTGGTTCTATGCAGTGATTTTAAACTTACTGTGCATTTACTGGTTGTATATCGGTGTCATTGGCTTTAAAGCTGAAAATGATCAACTTTGGGCAAAGAAATATTTCTTGTTCTCGGTGATCCTGATTACTGTCATCAGTATTATCTTTAGTTTTACCTCAACTGCACCATCTACACAGATTGTGTTTTTTTAAAAAGATAGAGTTAGTCTCTATCTTTTTTTATTTTGATTTCTCTTAATCCCCTACTTCCAATAGTTGTAGAGCAGAATCAAAATTTCAGCTTTAGAACTTAACCCTTCATTTCTTATCTCTGATAAATTTACCTATTTTTGACTTTAGCCTGACATTGATAATGTTTATGCAGATTTTAAGTTAGAAAAAGTCACTTGATATTGTCGATAGTACATTTGATGAATTTATCCACTCTAAGCCTGTTTAAAGCTATAACGATTTTCTAGCAAGGTATGCAGAGATAGAGATAATTTCGCAAAAATGTCTTATTTGATTGAAATTATCCCTAAAGATCACTACAATTCCCCCTTCGCAAACACTGCGACACAACTTTGGTTGTGACTCCTTGCTTCAATTTACTTAAATTGGGGCTGTCCAAACCGTAAGGAGCTGACAATGCGTCATTACGAAATCGTACTTTTAGTACACCCTGATCAAAGCGATCAAGTCGTTGGTATGGTAGAACGCTACCTAACTCACATCAAAGAAGCTGAAGGTCAAATCCACCGTCTTGAAGACTGGGGCCGTCGTCAATTGGCTTACCCAATCAACAAGATCCACAAAGCTCACTACATTCTTATGAATGTTGAGTGTGGTCAAACTACTCTTGATGAGCTTGAAGAATTGTTCCGTTATAACGACGCAATCATTCGTAGCCTTATCATTCGTCGTGAAAACGCTATCACTGAAGAGTCACTATTGGCGAAGAGTGCTGAAGAAAAACGTGCGCGTAAAGCTCAACGTGAAGAAGCACAACACGCTCAAGACTCTGCTGAAGCTTAAGGAGAACATAACATGGCACGTTTTTACCGTCGTCGCAAGTTCTGCCGCTTTACAGCTGAGAACGTTACGTACATCGACTACAAAGATATCGACACTTTAAAACAGTACATCACTGAAAACGGCAAGATTGTTCCTAGCCGTATTACAGGTACTAAAGCTCGTTACCAACGTCAATTAGCGTTAGCTATCAAACAAGCTCGCTACTTGTCTTTGATCCCTTACACTGACAATCATAAGTGAGGTTGAGCTGTGGATATTATCTTATTACAACGCATTAAAAACCTAGGTAAACTAGGCGATAAAGTTTCAGTTAAAGCTGGTTACGGCCGTAACTTCCTTATCCCACAAGGTATGGCAGTTGCTGCAACAGAATCAAATACTGCTGCTTTTGAAGCTCGTCGTGCTGAACTTGAGAAAGCTGAAGCTGATGTTTTAGCTGCTGCTCAAGCACGTGCTGACCAATTGAACGAAGTGAACATCGTTATCACTGCGAAAGCTGGTGACGAAGGTAAACTATTCGGTTCTATCGGTACTCGTGACATCGCTGACGCGTTGACAAATGCTGGTCTAGAAGTAGACCGTGCTGAAGTACGTCTTCCAAATGGCGCGCTTCGTCATACTGGCGAATTTAACATCGCAATCCAATTGCACCATGATGTTACTGCAGAAGTTCTAGTTACTATCGTAGCTGAGTAATTTCTCGCCTCAAAAAGAGCATGCGAAAGCATGCTCTTTTTTTATCTCTAAAAAATATAATCTAGCCAACACTGTCAAATTCATTTTATTATTCGTGTTTACAAAAAATTGCACTTCGCATTTTTGATCAGAGCGCGTATCATTTCATCTCGTAGTGAATAAACGCTATTCATCTCCGACGATATTTAACCATTGTATTTAAAATCAGGGATTTATATGTCACAGGCGAATGCCAGCAAAAAGGTAGCTACTGCTAAACCGGAAATTGTTACTGAAAATAGCAATCTCAAGGAGTTCCGTACTCCGCCACACAATTTAGCAATTGAACAGGCTGTACTTGCTGCCCTTATGACTGTGGCTGAATCTTTTGAGCAGGTCGGTGATGTGCTGACCGAAAATGATTTCTATGCCACCCGACATAAATATATCTTCCGTGCCATTGAGCAACTCTCTAAAGAAAACTCGCCTTATGATGCGGTTCTGGTGCATGACTGGCTCATTAAACAAAACTTGCTCGACGCAATTGGTGGCGAAGAGTATTTGATGCAGCTGATGGCAGACTCACCCTCAAGTTTCTATAACCTGGAAACTTATGCTGGGAAAATTAAA